>JBAWZD010000001.1:0-451635 GCA_037143195.1 bacterium
ACACCAACACCAACACCAACACCAACACCAACACCAACACCAACACCAACACCAGCGCCTGCTACACCTTCGATTCCAACAACAAATAGTGCACCATCTACTCCTGGCACTACAGCACCTGCACCATCGTCACCTCAAACTACTGATACGGTCCAGAACCCAGACACTGTTTCTGCTCCTCAATCGACCCCAACTCCAAGCGGGGGAGATACGACGACAAGCAGTACACCCGATCCTGTACCGGCTCCGGAAGCGACACAATAATTGCTCGTGTTTGCGAGTGAATTATGCTATAATCGCTAAGAGTGCTTTACGCATTTAAGCCTTATTCTATAAGGACATTTTACCTATTATTTATTTAATTTTTATTCCCTATGGCCGACAAAAAAGCGGGTTCGTATAGCGCAGAAGATATTTCAGTCCTTGAAGGGCTCGAACCAGTCCGTAAACGTCCGGGAATGTACATCGGAGGCACGGGTATCGAAGGTCTGCACCATCTTGTGTGGGAGATTTTTGACAACTCGCGCGACGAGGCCATGGGAGGTTTCGCAAACGAAATCGAAGCAGTTTTGCTTCCCGACAATCGTATCCGCATCACCGACAACGGCCGTGGAATCCCAGTTGACGTTCACTCAAAAACAAAAGTTTCCGCACTTGAAACAGTCATGACGACACTCCACGCCGGAGGAAAATTTGGCGGTGAAGGATACAAAGTGTCTGGAGGATTGCATGGAGTGGGAGCATCAGTCGTGAACGCACTTTCTTCATACACACAAGTCATTGTGCATCGTGATGGTGGATCATACATGCAGGAATATTCTCAAGGAAAGAAAAAAGCCGCAGTCAAAAAACTCGGCTCATCAAAATTGCATGGAACGATTGTCACATTCCGACCTGACACAGAAATCTTTAAAGACCTCACATTCGTGTGGGACACCATCGTCAACCATTTCCGCGGACAAGCGTATCTCGTGAAGGGACTTCGCATTCGTGTCATTGATGCGCGTGCATACGAAGGCAAGATGAATCTCGAGGACACCTACTGGTTTAGCGATCTCGGCATCGATTTGCCAAACTACTCGTTTTACTTCGAAGGAGGATTGGTCTCGCTCGTGAAGTATTACAACCTTTCACAAAAGCCTCTCCACGACAGTATCTATTACATCGAGAAAGAACAAGACGATGTGATGGTAGAACTCGCGCTTCAATATACCGACGACGTTTCTGCGAAGATCGTCGCGTACGCAAACAACATTTACAATCCAGAAGGCGGGACACATATCACTGGATTCAAGATGGCGCTCACGCGTACACTCAACAACTACGCGAAGAAAGAAGGATACATCAAAGAAGCTGACGGAGCATTCACGGGAGATGACGTTCTCGAAGGACTCACTGTCGTCGTCTCGGTCAAACTTCGTGAAATTCAATTCGAAGGACAGACCAAAGGCAAACTTGGTTCACCAGAAGCACAAGGCGCAGTCGCGACTGTGTTTGGAGAATCATTTGCAGCATTCCTTGAGGAGCATCCAGATGATGCCAAGGCAATCGTCAACAAAGTCATTCTTGCCGTTCGCGCTCGCAAGGCCGCGAAAGCTGCAAAAGATTCCGTACTCCGCAAAGGAGCAATGGAAGGAATGACACTTCCTGGAAAGCTTGCTGACTGTCAGACCAAGAGCGCCGAAGAAGCTGAGATCTTCATTGTGGAGGGAGATTCCGCTGGAGGTACAGCCAAGACCGGACGTGATCGTCGCACGCAGGCTATCCTTCCACTTCGAGGAAAAATCCTCAACATCGAACGTGCTCGTCTCGACAAAATGCTTGCGAGTGAACAGATTCGTAATCTCGTCGTGGCAATGGGAACGGCAATCGGCGACACCTTTGATATTTCAAAATTACGTTATCACAAGATTGTGATTGCAACAGATGCAGACGTGGACGGAGCGCACATTCGTACGCTCATTCTCACGCTCTTCTATCGTTACTTCCGTCCACTCATTGATGGAGGATTCATCTACATTGCACAGCCACCACTCTACAAGATCAAAAAGGGAAAAGAAGTTTTCTACGCATATACTGACGAAGAAAAAGTCGCCATTACTGGTGCTCAGACTGAGGATCTTGATGAGATGATTCGTCGTGCCGAAGAAGATGGCGGAGGTGAACAGGAAGGAGAGGAGGAAGTTGTCGAAGTCGTGGAAGAGAAGGGAGGTAAACCTCGCACCGTAAAGATGCACATTCAGCGATACAAAGGTCTCGGAGAAATGAACGCCGAAGAGCTTTGGGAAACAACAATGGATCCTGCTCGTCGTATCTTGCGACAAGTTGCTATCGAAGATGCAGCTGAAGCAGACCGCGTATTTGATATGCTCATGGGCTCGGACGTTGCTCCACGCAAATCGTTCATTCAGACATACGCTCACACGGCAGATATTGATATCTAATGACTACGCAGTTCCTCACAGAGACGGCAGGGTGGATTGGTACGGGGCTTGTTGTACTCGCATATGTCTTGGTCTCAACCAAGCGAGTACATGGAACAAGTGTTTCCTATCAATTACTCAATCTTTTTGGGGCGATTGGTGTTGGCGCGAACGTACTCTACCAACACGCGATTCCATCATTTGTACTTCAAGCAATCTGGGCGTGTATCGCACTATTTGCGTTAATAAATGCAAAACTTGTAAAGAAATTGTAGCGAGCAAAAAATACAAAAAAACGGACAAAGATTTTTCGAGGCAGCGAAGGCATGCGAAGAAAAATTTTTCGTCCGTTTTTTTGTATTTTTTGCTAGTTCAAAGTTCTTTCCTGAATTTCTTTTTCGAGTCGGAGAGCGAAATCTTCGGGAGAGATATTTTCGAGTTTCTCTGTGCGAGTCTCGACAGTGAGTACGTTCGCATCGCGTTCTTTATCACCGATGACGATGACGTAGGGAGTCTTCATGTTTTTGGCTTCACGAATACGTTTACCCATTGAATCTTTGCCGTCGTCGAGCTTCACGCGAATATTTTTTGCTTTGAGCATCGCGTAGACTTTGTTGGCATATTCTTCGTGGACGTCTTTGATCGGCACAATGACGACTTGTGTTGGCGAGAGCCAGACAGGGAAGTTGCCGGCGAGGTGCTCGATGAGCGTACTCATGAATCGCTCGATTGATCCCATGATAGCGGCGTGAATCATTACGACTTGTTCCTTTTCACCTTTTTCGTTGATACAGGTAAGTTTAAAATTCTTTGGCTGGTTGAAGTCGAGCTGGATTGTGGCGACTTGGAGCACGCGTCCGATTGAGTCGCGAGAGATGAAGTCTATCTTTGGTCCATAGAAAGCAGCCTCACCGATACCGTCAATCCATGTTACGTTGCGTGATTCCATGAGTTTCTGGAGCGCGTCCTCGGCCTTCTTCCACACTTCAGCACCTCCGAGATATTTCTCTGGTGTTGCTGGATCGTGGCGTGAGAATCGTACTTGGAGTTTGAATCCGAATGTATTGTAGAACGTCTCGATGATGTCCCAGATAGCGAGGGCTTCTTGTTCAATCTGAACTTCACGACAGAATACGTGTGCGTCGTCTTGGGTAATTGAGAGCACGCGTGAGAGTCCTGAGAGCTCACCAGACTGTTCGTCGCGGTAGACCATAGTCGTCTCGGCATAGCGCTGAGGCATGTCGCGATAGCTACGAAGCTCGCTGTCGAAAATCTGTGTGTGATGCGGACAGTTCATCGGCTTCATTGCGAAGAGGTGGTCTTCGCGAGTATGAATCTTGAAAAGGTCGTCAGCATATTTTGCCCAGTGACCACTCGTCTCGTAGAGTTCCTTTTTGGTGATATGAGGAATAGTGACTTTTTCATATCCGCGTTCTTTGCGGAGACTCCAGACATAATCATTGAGTGCTTCGCGGATCAGTGTGCCGCGTGGAGTCCAAAGGGGAAGCCCCGGACCAACGAGTTCGGAAAACACAAAGAGACCAAGCTCTTTGCCAAGTTTGCGGTGGTCGCGTTTCTTGGCTTCTTCTTGCTGAGCAATATATGCATCAAGTTCTGCTTTCGTATGAAATGCGAGTCCATAAATACGTGTGAGCATTTTGTTTTTCTCATCACCACGCCAATATGCACCTGCGACACGTTCGAGTTTGAATGCATCAGCCGAAATTTCTTGGCTTGGATTTTCTGCATGACCTCCACGACAGAGATCTTCAAAACCGCCACACGTATAGAGCGTGATTTTTTCACCGCGCTCTACGATCTCTTCGATGAGTTCGAGCTTGTATTCGTTGCCGGTAAAGACAGTACGAGCTTCTTCAGGGCTCACTTCACGGTGCGTAAAAGCAGTCCATTTTGAAAGATTCTTTCGCATGGATTTTTGGAGGTCTTTGAGGTTCTCGTCGCTTATCTTGTCTGCACCAAAATCGATGTCGTAATAGAAGCCATTGTCGACTGCGGGTCCGAGGGTGAGTTTGGCTTGTGGATATTGGTCTTTTACGGCCTGCGCAAGGAGGTGCGCAAGGGTGTGTCGGGCATGGGCGAGTTGTTCTTGGTTCATACTGAAATCCTAGCACGCCACGGGCTTTGGGAAAAGCTCCTTTTGGTGAGACTAGACAGCCTTGGCCTTCTCGATGACGAGACTCTTTTCGCCGTTTCGCTCGCTTACGCGAGCTTGGACTGCAACAACGGTATCAACCAGAAGAATGTTTTGTAATTCGGCGAATGGTTTGGTGAACAAAACGCCTTCAATTGAACTCGTAAGATCACCAACTTTGACGAATGCCATCTGTTCATTTTTCTTTGTGAAGATAATTTTGACTTCTTCGACAATACAAGCGAATGTGACAGGGAACCCTGGCTTCACCTCATCGCGAATTTTCTTGATCGTCATACCGCTTTTTTCGATGCGATCACGAATACGTTCAAGCGGATGTCCGGAGACATACAAACCGAGCAATTCTTTTTCCCATTTCAATTTTTCAATCGTTTCTGCTTTTGGTGCTGGAGCGAGTGTGAGGGAGAGTGATTGTGTTGGGAGATCGCCGAAGAGTGAGACTTGTGAACCAATGTTCTGGCGCTCTTTGTTGTACGCGAGCATGACTTCCATGTTGGCGAGTAACTGTCCGCGTTCACCAAAATTATCAAACGCACCCGCTTTGATGAGCGCTTCCATGGATTTCTTGTTGAGGTTTTTGTGCGTGATACGCTCGAGGAATTCGGTCACTGATTTGAAATCCCCGCGAAGTCTGCGTTCTTCGATGATTGCGTTTGCGATATCTGCGCCGAAGTTTTTGATTGTGAGCAATCCGAATCGGATGATACCTTCACCAGGAACATTGGAATTGTTGACGACGGTGAAGTCGGCGAAACTTGCATTGATTTCAGGCGGGAGCACAGTGATGCCCATTTTGACCGCCTCGTTGATTATTTCCGCGACCTTTTCCGTGTCACCTGACTCGGCCGTCAAAATCGCACACAAATATTCCACGGGGAAATTCGCTTTCATGTAAGCGGTCTGATATGCCACGCGTCCATACGAAGCTGCGTGTGCCTTGTTGAATCCGTAGGCTGCGAATGGTTCGATGAGTGCCCAGAGCTCCTGCGCCTTTTTCTCACTGAGACCGTGCTCAACGAAACCTTCAAGCAAATGTTTTTTCTGCGCCTCCATTTCGGCAGGAATTTTTTTCCCCATCGCTTTGCGAAGTTTGTCTGCTTCAAGCCATGAATATCCCGCGAGCTTAATCGCGATCATCATGACGTCGTCCTGATACGTGATGACTCCGTACGATTGATCGAGAATATCTTTCATGCGCGGATCGAGATATCGCACGAGTGACGGATTTTCTTTACGTTCGATATATTGCGGAATCATTTCCATCGGGCCTGGGCGATACAGCGCGACCATAGCATTGATATCGTGAATCGTTGTTGGCTTGAGTTGTTTGAGATATGCGGTCATACCTGAACCGTTGAGCTGGAAGAGGCCCATCGTTTCGCCACGCGCGAGGATTTCGAATGTGCGTGCATCTTCGAGTGGCACTTTGTCGAGGTTTACATCGACACCGCGGAGTTCTTTAACGAGACGGACAGCGTCAGCGAGAATGGCGAGGTTGCGAATACCAAGGAAGTCGAATTTTGGCAGACCCACATCTTCGATGTAGTGCATGTCATATTGTGTGATGATTGATCCGCCTTTCGGATCGTATTGTACCGGTGCGAATTCATACAGAGGTTTTGGCGCGATGACGACACCTGCTGCGTGCACTGACACGTGACGCACACAGCCTTCGAGTTTGAGCGCGAGATCGATGATACGTTTTGTGTCGGCTTCTTTTTTGTATGCATCCGCGAGTTCGGGAATGAGTTCCATTGCATGCGTAATCGTCATCGGGAATCCTTGTGAACCCATCGGAATGAGCGCCGAAATTCTGTCACCGATTGCATACGGATATCCGAGCGCACGCGCGACGTCACGTACGGAACCTTTGGCCATCATCGTACCGAATGTTCCAATTTGCGCGACACGATCTTCGCCGTAGCGACGCTTGGCATACTCGATCATTTCACCGCGCCTGTTATCGGCGTAGTCCATATCGATATCGGGAAGTGACGGACGTTCTGGATTGAGGAAACGCTCGAACGGCAGTTTGTAGACGAGCGGATCAACGTTCGTAATTCCAATCAAATATGTCGTAAGTGAGCCCGCGACCGATCCTCGAATATTGGTGAGAATTCCGTTTTCACGCGCGAATTTGAGCAGGTCTCCCACGACGAGGAAGTATCCTGCATAGCCTTTTTGTTTGATGACACTGAGTTCATATTCGAGACGATCGAGATATGGTTTGGTTTGTTCAAGATCGCGAAAAGCGAAACCGTCATAGGACAATTCGCGGAGCTTCATGTCTGCAGTGATGCCTTCAGGGAGCGGGAATTCAGGGAAGTAAGCAACGCCGAGTTCGATCTCGTAATTCTCACACAGGTCGGCGACTTTGGAAGTATTTGCGACTGCCTCAGGAATATCGGCAAAATATTCGAGCGCAGTTTTCTCATCGATGAGCGAAAAGTCGTCGTCAGGGAATTCGAATTTGCCCGTGTTGCCGTCACCTTGGGTGTTGATGGCAAGCAGTGTGTGGTGTGCTTCGTGGTCGTCGCGACATGGATAGTGCGAGTCTTGCGTAGCGACGATGGTGACATCGTGTTTTCGTGCAAGCGCAATCAGACGTTCACGCACGAGTTTGTCGTTTTCGATATGTGGGTGACTTTGGACTTCGATGAAATAGTTTTCTTTGCCGAAGATATCGAGGTGCTCGCGAACGATATCATCCGCTTTATCCATATCGTTCGCGAGCACTGCCTGCGAAAGTTCTCCGCCAAGACACGCCGAAAGACACACGATACCTTCGTGGTATGTTCGCAAGATTTCTTTGTCCATGCGTGGCTTGTAGTAGTAGCCTTCAAGGTTTGCGATGGTGACGAGACGAATGAGATTTTTGTATCCTTGCAGATTTTTGGCGAGGAGGATGAGGTGGTAGTAGCGCTTGCCATTACTCACGGCGACTTTGTCGAGGCGTGAGCCGGATGTGACATACGCCTCCACACCAATGATTGGTTTGATGCCTGCCTTGCGCGCGACTTTGTAGAATTCAATCGCACCGTACATGTTGCCGTGGTCGGTGAGTGCCACCGCTGTTTGGCCGTTCTTTTTGGCAATATCCACCATATCCTCAAGCTTGGTCAGACCGTCGAGCAGGGAATAGTGCGAATGCGTGTGGAGGTGGACGAATTTGGAGCTCATGTCCGCGTAGTATAGCAACGATTGATGCATTTAGACAAAGATGTTGTCTATTGTATAATAGTTACGTATGAAAGTTATCGTCGGCATCGACGAAGTCGGTAGAGGACCACTGGCGGGGCCGGTGGCAGTGGGCGCTTTTACGCTCCTTGATCCGAAGATTGAAAAGGAAATTCATGCATTCGCGATTCCGCTCCGTGATTCAAAACAACTTTCGCGCGCTCAACGCGAAGTATGGTTTACGCAAATCGAATCGTGGCAGAAAGAAGGGAAGTGCGATTTTGCCGTATCAATGGTGAGCGCAAAAGAAATCGACGCACATGGCATTTCTCGCGCAATCAAAAAAGCGCTCGCCGAAACACTCGATACACTTGAGTGTTCGACCGACGCGCTCGTTCTTCTCGATGGTTCACTTCACGCGCCCGAACAATTCCACAATCAAATCACGATTATCAAAGGCGATGAAAAAGAGCCAATCATTTCGCTTGCTTCAATCGTGGCGAAGGTCACACGCGATCGATATATGATTCGCTTCGCCGAACGTTACCCGCACTATGGCTTCGATCGACATATGGGCTACGGCACCACCGAGCATTACACGGCACTGAAGAAGTATGGTCTCTGTCCAATTCACCGCAAGAGCTTTTTGAAAAAAATTTGATTTTTGAGGTTGATTCTCGTGTTTTTCTTGGTACACTGTAATCGTTTTGGGGTATCCCACTGATCCGGAGGTCACTCCGGTGACGATATATTGACCTAGAATGGGTCTCGGTATACATTTTATCTACCGCTGTTCCTCAAGGAACTTCCGAGGCGCCCCGTTACTTCCGTAACGGGGCGCCGATTATTTGAGCCCCTTCCTTTACTAGAATAGTCTCGAATCACGCCTATTGACATATTTGCCTTTTCCATGATATAATACTTCACAGATTCTTTGAAAAAATTGTGGTTAATCTGGACCGTTCCCCAGAGGGGCTTTATAGCCTTTGTGGGGAATGATCCAAATTACATATTTTAAAACCACAAAAAAACGAAAAGCATGAAAAAAATTGCATTCGGCGTAATCGCCACCGTATTTATGATGTCTGGGGTATCGTGTAAACATATACCCAGCCTAGAAGAAAAAGTACAATTCACTCACGACTCACTGATGAACGTAGTGCGTAGTAGGGAAAAAAATAATGGGGTAATTATGTTATCTCAAAAAACATTACACGAACTTGGGCAGATTTATTCTGCACTGAAAAACGCAAACCCAGGTGATTCTATTGGTAAACATTCACTAAAATTTTCTGGTGACAAGGTTTCCCTGGAATCCATTCCGGGTAAAATAGGAGGTGAGAGTGGAGCTGACAGTTTAAGTGAATTTTCATTTTTTCTTGATTCGACACGGGGAATTGTAAGAATAAGTTGTATAAGTGACGTAAAGAAAAGCGAATATAGTGACTTTATGTACAGTGGAAAAAAGTCAGTATATGTATCAAAAATTTACGATACAAGCGGCGTAATTTTATCTGAGTATTGGGAGCCGTTCGATGTTCACACTATAAATGGTGGGGTTACATACCCAGGTTACAGAATCAATTACGACAGATTGAACGGAAATTTTATTGAGACTCTCGCGAGCTTTTTGTATGAAAGTGAGCGTGTGGTCGATATTAACTCATCCAAGGGTGAATTCGAAAGGGTGACAAATAAACGACCACAAAAGTTTGATGACTGGTCTTTCTCTGTTGGTGGCTCTCCCGAACATTTTTTTCAACAATCAATCAAGGCGTTTAAGCAAGCTAAGTAAAGTAGTAAAAGTAAAAAGGTCCATCTTCGTGAGGGGCCTTTTTTTGTTGGGAACGGGAAGCCTTGCATTTTTAAAAATATTTGCTACTATGGTCCCTGTATGGTTATTCGAATGCGTCACACGCGAGCCCACACGGGCAATCGCCGAAGTCATCACGCTCTTAAGAGTGCGGCATTTTCTAAGTGTTCCCACTGTGGAACCCTTCGTCCGCCTCACACAGTGTGTGTAGCTTGTGGTTATTACCGTGGCCGCAAAGTTCTCGACGTCGTCAAGAAAGTCGAGAAAAAGCAGGCAAAGCGCAAGACCTCTAAATAAGCATACGTTTTACGTAGTGCAGAGAGGAGAGATTTAGAAATGGGTAACCCGTTCTATGATTGTCTTCTCTACGTTTCGTATTTGAACGCAATAATATTTATTTACAATGGCAAATAGGCACCTTTCACGGTCAATCGTTCTCCAAACCCTCTTCGAGTGGGATTTTAAAGGTCACCAGACTGAGGGCGTCGAAGAGATGCTTGAGCGCAACGAAGGCGAATTCGCCCCTGGCAACGAAGACTTGCAGTTCATGAAAAAGATTCTCAGCTATGTCATCGACAAGCGTGAGATTATTGATCAGATCATTGAGAAGGCTGCCCCTGAATGGCCAATTGAAAAGATTAATGCAGTCGATCGAAACATTCTTCGAATGGGTCTTGGTGAGTTGCTCTTTGGCGACCACAACGAAGTACCACCGAAGGTTGCTATCAACGAAGCCATTGAACTCGCAAAAACATTCGGAGGTGATAGTTCCTCACGATTCGTAAACGGAGTGCTCGGCGCTGTGTACAAAGAAATCGGCGAACCTGGCAAAGATCAGACCTCAAAACGCCAAAAGAAACTCGACGAAGTAGATATCGCAAAGCTTCCAGTTGAACAAAAAGCCGGCGCGCTCATTTATGCACGTGACGGCGAGGAATTGTATTTCGCGCTTGTGCATGACATCTTTGGATACTGGACCCTCTCAAAGGGTGGAGTTGAAGGGGATGAGACAGCTGAGCAAGCTGCGATTCGTGAAATCAAAGAAGAATGTAATCTTGATATTACAATCAAAGAAAAGATTGGTGAGAGTGAGTACGTCGCATCGCATCCAGAAAAAGGCAAAATCAAAAAGCGCGTCACATTCTTCCTTGCCGAATCACCGTACGTTCCGGTCACACTCGAAAATCATTCTGGAGGACTCGACGATGTTCGATGGTTTACGCTCGCAGAAGTCGCAAATCTCAAAATGTATGATGACGTGACAGGCTACATGGCGAATGCTATCACGACGCTCGTCGGAGACAATAGCGGTACTGAATAATAGACACTAATTGACGATACAATCTTATGCCTGAAAAATTAACGCGTGAATGGGAGACCTTTGAAAAGACGATTGGCGTACGATTTAAAAACCGCGATTTGCTCACGCAAGCGTTTATTCACCGTTCGTTTTTGAACGAAAATCCACGCACTGGTCTTGAACACAACGAACGTCTCGAATTTCTTGGCGACGCCGTGCTTGAACTTGCCGTGACAGACTATTTGTATCGCACATATCCGGACAGTCCAGAAGGTGAGCTCACGTCATATCGTGCGGCGCTCGTGAACGCAAATACAATGGCTGATTTTGCAAACGAGATCAACATGAACGAGTATTTGTTCCTCTCCCGTGGCGAGGCCAAAGATACCGGCAAAGCTCGTCTCTATATTCTCGCGAACGCAATTGAAGCACTCATTGGCGCACTGTATCTCGATCAGGGATATGATGTCGCAGAGCAATTCATCGATCGATTCCTTTATAAGCGCGCAGCTGATGTTGTCAAAAAGAAATTGTGGCGCGATTCAAAGAGTCTCGTACAAGAAAAAGCGCAGGAGCACGTGAACGTGACACCGAGTTACAAAGTCGTTCGTGAGACAGGGCCTGATCACGACAAACATTTCACAATTGGTATTTTCTTTGGTGCAGAAAAAATCGCTGAGGGTCGAGGACACTCGAAACAAGAAGCAGAACAAGATGCTGCGCGTGCCGCACTTGTAGCAAAGCACTGGCTCGATTAGAATAGAGGAGTCACTGTATGCTCAAACGAATCGAACTATCTGGATTTAAATCTTTTGCGAAAAAAACAACGCTTACTTTTGATACGCCAATCACGGCAGTCGTCGGACCAAACGGTTCGGGAAAATCAAACGTCGTTGAGTCTATTCGCTTTGTGCTTGGAGAACAAAGCATCAAGAGCATGCGAGGCAAAGGCTCGGCCGACCTCATTTGGAAAGGTTCAAAATTACTTGCGGGTGGAACAAAAGCACGTGTTGCAATCACGTTCGACAATTCTGATCGTAAGTTTGCCTTTTCGAATGCGAGTGGTGCATCTGCAGAACTCGGATTTGATGAGATTACGCTCGCGCGCGAAGTGACCGCTGATGGGGGAAGTGATTACTACATCAATGGTACGAATGTTCGTCTCAAGGATATTACGGAGCTTCTCGGTTCGGTAAATATCGGTTCATCAGGTCACCACATCATTTCTCAAGGTGAGGCAGATCGATTGCTCAGTGCCTCATCCAAAGACCGACGTGGCATGGTAGAGGATGCGCTTGGGCTCAAGGTATATCAAATGCGTATTCGCGACGCCGAGCGCAAGCTTGAAAAAACAGCACTCAATATGCGTGAAGTGCAGGCACTTCGTCGTGAGCTTGCTCCGCACCTCACATTTCTCGGCAAACAGGTTGAGAAGATAAAGATGGCGGAAGAATTGCGCAAGGAGTTTGCGGGACTGTACCACGAATATGCAACACTCGAATCCGCAGCGATTCGATTTGCCGAGCATCAGCTGCATACCGAAGAGTCACATATCAAACACGAAATCGCGAATATCGAAGATGTTGCGACGAGTAGTACTTCAGGGAAATATGATGCAGAGCGTGGAGCGATACTCGATGAAGTTCGAACAGCAGAAAATGAACAGAGTAAACTCTTTCGTGAAAAAGAAGAACTCGGACGCGCGCTCGGACGTATCGAAGGCAAACTCGATGCGCTTACGGTCGTGCATGAAGAGACTCGTGGTGTGACTCTCGTGCCCGTGCGAGACGTACAGTCACTCTGCGCGGATATTATCGCGACGATTGATACGACGGAGACGATTGAAGAATTGTCAGGTGTTCGTTCCGCGCTTCTCTCGATGAAGCACAAAGTTGCGACTTTTACTGAGTCATTGAAAGGACAGAAGCCTCCAGAGATTGATCGTGACGCAATTCGAGCTTCGATTGATACAGAGAAACAGACACTTGAGACTCGTATGCGTGAGATTGATGTACTCGTGACTGCTGTACGTGAGCATGTGCAGGTTGCACGTGAGAAGCTCTCAAAACTCGAACAAGAAATTCGTGACAGTGAACGAAGTTCATATGCAGGTGTCGCCCGTCGAGCTACGCTCGACGGGCAGCTTCGCGAGTGCGCAATCCGTATGGAAAATCTCACTCGTCGTAAGTCCGTACTCGCCGAAGAAACACGTGAAGCCGAAGCTTTGCTCGGTGTCTTGATGCATGGCGTAACCGATGGACCAATGAGTGAAGACACGAATGAAAAATTCGCCGAGCGCGAAGCACTGCATCGTAAACTCGAACGTATCAAAATCAAACTTGAAGATGCCGGAGCTGCAAGTGGCGCAGAAGTCCTCAAGGAATTCGAAGACACGCGTGACCGTGATGCATTTCTCGCACGAGAGCTTGTTGATATCGAAGCAAGTATTACTTCGCTTCGTGCCCTCATTCATGAATTGCGCGATACGATCGAGCGTACGTTCAAAGAAGGTATTGAGAAAATCAACGTACAGTTCGGAGACTTTTTTAAACTCATGTTTGGCGGGGGAGGAGCATTCCTTTCTATCGTTGTTGAGCACAAGGCACGCAAGGATGAAGATGGCGATATGATCGATCAAGATTCTGATGCGCTTCCATTCGAGCACGGCATTGAAATCAACGTAAATCTTCCGCACAAAAAAGTGCGCGACCTCAATATGCTCTCGGGAGGAGAGCGCTCACTCATTTCGATTGCACTTCTCTTTGCGATGAGTCAGGTCAATCCGCCACCATTCCTCGTGCTCGACGAGACGGATGCTGCGCTCGATGAAGCCAACTCACGCAAATACGGTGACATGCTCACACATCTCTCTCAGCACTCCAAACTCATCGTCGTTACTCACAACCGTGAGACGATGTCTCGTGCACAAGTGCTCTACGGAGTCACGATGGGCCTCGAAGGCGCATCAAAATTGCTCTCCATCAAATTCGACGAAGCGGTGTTGATTGCGAAATAGTTTTATTTCAAACTGAGCGAAGGAGCGTAATTTGAATCAAGAACAGTTTCATGAGGCGTCACGTCAGTGACGCTTTTGCCTGTAAGTGTGGCGGTGACATAGAGACCGTGTGTCGTGTTCGAGGAGAATGGTTGATCGAAAATGAAGTTACCAAGACTGTAGAGGATTGGTGCGCCATTATACGCAGCAATATCTTCGGCGACATGGGGATGCGCTCCGACGATCATGACTGCGCCATCGTCAATCGCTTTTTGCGCGAGTGCTTCTTGGCGTGCATTGTGTTTGGTTTGGTACTCAACACCAAAATGGAATGAAACGATGAGGGCATCAACTTTGGTCGAAGCAGTGTGTACGATTGTATCGAAATCAGGATCATTTGCGAGGAGCACGCCGGCCTTTGTATCAGTCGCTGCGCCATCATCAGGACCAACGTCGGTGAAGCACAAGAATCCGACAGTGCGGTCGCCCTTTGTGAATATTGCAGGAGTCTCTGCCTCTGCTTTGTTCATGCCGATACCACATGTTTGAATCCCTCCCGCGCGCAGTCTTTCGAGCGTATCGATGAGTGCCGGTTCGCCCCAATCCTTGATGTGGTTGTTTGCAGACGAGACGACGTCGACGCCAGCATCTTTGAGTACGGGAACAATTTTTGGATCCATGCGGAATGAATACAAATTGTGACGATCAGCACCAACGTCGCTCACCGGTCCTTCAAGGTTTGCAAATGTTATGTCCGTATCTTTGAGGAAACTCGCATTCGCGAATAGTTTTGCGTAATCACCACCAAGATTTTTGTTTACTTTAAATTTTACACCGCGGTCGAGCATAATATCTCCAACCATGCCGATGGTTATCGAAGTTGGAGTAGGAAGCGATGGAACGAGATTTTGTTGTGTCGCAATAACTGCAGCAGCTTGATTCAAATCGTTTGTCGCAGGAAATGTGAAATGGATATGTTCAAATCCACGACCCAAAAAGCCTGCGGAGAGACCGAGGAAAAGTAATCCAAACAAAAGTTGTTTATCCTTGTACGACTTCATAGTCAATCTGTCTGCGCTCTGGATCCGCGCGAACGATTTTCACTTGTATTGTATCACCAATTCGATATTTTTTTTGCGAAATTTGTCCGGTCAGTGTGGCGAGTCGGGGATTGAGACTAAATGGTTCATTCGCAAGCGTGCGAAGTGAGATGAGACCTTCAGCTGTTGTTTCCTTGTCGCGCACGTAGATGCCCCATTCGGCGATACCGGTAATCATTCCAGTAATTGTTTCGCCAACTTTGGTCGCCATGTATTCAGTGAGTTTGAATTTCACACTCTCACGTTCTGCATCAGCGGCACGCACTTCTGCCATCGAACACAGTCGCGCTACGCGCTCGTACGTCTTGCGTGCATTTGCGGGCGCTGGTTTGCCTGCGAGTGCGTAGCGAAGCAAGCGATGAATGACGAGGTCGGGATAGCGACGAATCGGAGAAGTGAAATGCGTGTAGTGTTTGAATTGCAAACCATAGTGACCAATATTTTTGGTCGTGTAGACAGCTTTTGCCATTGAGCGAATCACAAACGTGAGTGCGGTTTGTTTCAAGTCGCCAGCCTCAAATGCGTGAATGACATCACTGATTGCGCGTGGATCAAGCGAACCATCTTTGCGCAGTGGAATCGGGTGACCAATCGAGCGCATAAAGAACGCGAGGTCTTCGGCTTTTTCTGTCGTTGGTTGATCGTGTGTTCGGTAGATGACAGAATATTCACCTTCGCCATTTGGATTTGGTTTTCCTCCAGCTTTTTTGGATTTGCCACCACGCTCGAGGAATTCTGCGATGCGACGGTTGGCAAGGAGCATGAGTTCTTCAATTAGCGTGTGACTTTCGGTGCGAACCTTTTTTACAATTTTGATCGGCTTGCCTGTCTCATCGATGATGACTTTGATTTCTTCTTGCTCGAGAATGAGTGCTCCTTCGTCGATGCGTCCTTTGCCGAGCTTGCGTGCGATACCTGCAGCAATCATGACTTCTTCGCGGAATTTGTGTGGAGCACCATCGAGTACTTCTTGCGCTGATTCATATGTGAAGCGTTGTGCAGAGTGAATGACCGTTGGTCCAAACCATGCGCCCTTTTCTTCGCCATCAGGTCCGAAGGTGACGACGGCACTCATCGTGAGGCGGTCGACATCAGGCAAGAGGGAACACAAGTCATCCGAGAGTACACGAGGAAGCATTGGGATAGTGCGGTCGACGAGATACACAGACGTGCCACGTTCTATCGCTTCACGATCAAGTTCTGTTTTGGGTTGGACGTAATGCGAAACATCGGCAATGTGAATTCCGATTTCAACATCACCATTCGCGAGTTTCTCGACAGAGATTGCATCGTCAAAATCTTTTGCGTCGTAGGGATCAATCGTGAATGTTACGATCTTGCGAAAATCACGACGGTCGCGCAAGTCGTCGAGCGTAATACCACGCGCATCAATAGCTTTGGCTTCGACGAGCACCTCATCGGGAAACGCT
This sequence comes from bacterium, assembly GCA_037143195.1. Taxonomy (GTDB): domain Bacteria; phylum Patescibacteriota; class Minisyncoccia; order Phycocordibacterales; family UBA9973; genus CAITQP01. Next base: position 16,412 of record JBAWZD010000001.1, read on the forward strand.
TCCGTGAATCCGCGTTCGAGCGCGATGGCCTGCATTTCTGTTTCGTGTTCACCCGGTTTGCCGAGCACACGAACGACGCGACCGATTGGTGCGACGTTCTGATTTTTCCATTCGATCATTTCGACGTACACGCGATCTCCTGGACGCGCATCGAGCGCCATGTCTTTTTGGATTGAAATGTTTGCGTACATTTTTGGATCGGACGCTTTCAAGATATATGAATTGCCGAGTTGTGCGAGCACTCCAGTGAATTGAGTCTTTGCACGCATGACGATCTCGGTGATGCGACCGACGGTCTCTTTGGTCGGAGCGCCAGTGGTGATAGATGGGCGAGTGGCCTTTGACCCCGTGACGACGACTTTGACTTCGTCGCCGTGGAGCGCCATGTTCATGTCGTTTTCAAACACACGAATGCCGTCTTTGTATTCTTCGCACTTCACAACACCGCCTCCGCGACCGAGTACGACGAGCGTACCCTCAATGATTTTTTGCGGTCGAGCGGAATGGTGCGGACGAGGGGAGGGCTTGTCTCCGCTGTGGTGAGGTTTTTTCATATATACGTACTATACCATTTTACATGCCAAAAACACGATTTCTTGCCTTTTTTCTGAATTCTGGTAGTATACCTCTCACATATGTTAATGATCCGAATGCAACGAATAGGTCGCAGGAACGAGGCGCATTTCCGCATCGTTTTGACCGATCACAAGAACGCAGCAAAATCTGGTAAATTCCAGGAGATTCTTGGTGCCTACAACCCAAAGGCGGGCGAGGTTACTATCAAAGAAGATCGTGTAAAGCACTGGATGAGTGTTGGTGCTCAGCCATCTGACACCGTTTATAACTTCCTCGTCACAAAGGGTATCGTCGTCGGAAAGAAAAAGAACGTACTCTCACGCAAGGCTCCTACAAAGAAGCGCAAAGAACTCAAAGCAGCGTAAGCGAAAAGCGGAAAAATAAAATACGCAGAAAAAATACGGTGAAATTGTTCACCGTATTTTTTTAATTGTATCCTTCGTCGATTATGGCGTAACCATATGGTGGTGGTGCGCCGAGGGTGTTTACTTCAAAAGAATACGAATAGCTGTCAGTAGAGGTCTTCTTAATTTTTGCCGTTACAATATTTTGCCCTTTCATTGATTCATTCCACGTAAAAAATGTGTATTTTTTACGTGATTTTCCAATTATTTTTAATTGGTTGTCAAATGCGACGATCGCATCAATTATTTCACCAAACGTGGAGAATTTCTTTAATTTTTTATCGTAAGCTTCTTTATCAAGCCTTCCGTATATGAAGGTGCACGTAATTGGTTCTTGTGGCGTGGTAACCACTACCGATTCATTTTTCATGATTTATACAACGATTTTTTTTATATCGCCCACTAAAAACCAATACTTCGGCATTCACTGGGCGATATATAAAATGTTGCGAACATGTTCTTTTTAAGGTGTGTCGAGGCGGAGCTGTCGTTTCCTATACTTTACTGATTAAATTTATTTTGTCAATAACATCAATGGTATAACGATCGAGCTACAAACCTCGATCCTTTGAATTTTTTGCTTTTCAAAAACGCCGATTTGGGGTACTATGTTCTTTACGCGATAGGGTCGAAACTATTGCACAGTATATGTATTGCATTAACAGAATTTCAGTTTAGTACACCATGGAACAGGATACAGCATTTCTTGAATACGTAGTAAAGGCACTCGTCGACAACCCTAATGATGTGAAGATCGAGCGTACCGTCGATGAGATGGGCGTGCTCGTCAAGCTCACCGTCAACCCCGCAGACATGGGCAAGATTATTGGTCGCCAAGGCAACACTGCCAAGGCCATTCGCACATTGCTCCGTGTTATCGGCATGAAGAACAATTCACGCGTCAATTTGAAAATCAACGAACCAGACGGCGGCACAAAGGCTGCTGGAATCGAAGAGACTTTCGATGAGGCTATGGCTGATTTGAAGAATATGTAATCAAAAGTAAGAATATCTTACAAAAAAAACACACAACGGAATTTCCGTTGTGTTTTTTTGTGGCAGGGTAGTTTACTTGTGTATCTAAAATGGAATGGTTACAATTAGATTTATTACTATTATCCCTTGCGAACTTTAGGTAAGTCCGTAAGTCAGTATGCTATGAGTTTTTGGAATAATCCCGAAAATAACGCGTTAAAAGTTTTGTTACTTGTCGTTGTGTTAGCGGGCGCTGGTATTTTTGTAGTGAACGATGCTCATTCAGGGACAGGAAATGCAACTGGTCAGGTTATTGGCTCATCGAGTACACAAATTCCCGCAGGAATGCTTCCGCCCGGTGTCGGAGCGGTGAGTTCCATTGGAGTGCCAGTGAATGCTCCAACAACTCAGAGTGGTTCGACAAGTTCAGGAACAACAACGGGAGGCACAGGTGCGGGCACTACCGGTGGCGCGGGCGCGAGTGGGACTGGTGCGACACCACCAGCCGCAACACTTTTTCCAGCGATTAACATCGGAGCGAATCCAACTGGATCACTCGCTTCGGCAATGAAAGTCTTGTACGTTCAAGGAACTTCAGTTTTTGCTGGGGGAATAGGTATTCGTGGACAGCTCGGCATCGCACAAAACGATGGTAGTACGATTCCAACAAGTACTCCTGGGTACAATACTATCTACGTGCAAGGTGTTCCTGTTTGTTTGAGAGATGGTTCAAACTGTCCTCAATCAGGCGCTTCGATGGGATCAAACAATGCAGGGGCAGCAACTGTTTCCTCATCTGTTTTGCCATTTACTTCAAAGGGGCCAATTACTTCACAAGGTGCATGGATTGGCTGGAACAATCTTACTGGAGGTACCGGAGAAACAGATTTCATCAATAGTAAAGGCGAGGGTAAGGGAGGTTTCGCATTTATGAATGGAGGTAATGGTAGCCCATCTGCATCATCTGAGAAAGTTCTCGGTACGCTCGATGACACAGGTACATTGTCTGTTCCTGGTTCAGTAAATGCTTTGAATGAATCTCATTTTGGAGTCAACGGAAAATATATTGATCCAGTACCAGGTGTTCCTGTCGCATTGAAGGCGAATTCTATTGCCACAGGAAAATTGCTTGTGGATGGCGAAATACCAATCATGCGTATTAATCCCGCATGTTTTGAGGGTCACCAGCAATGGGTTACAAAGTTCCCAGTTCCGATGCGTTCATCGAATCTTGGATTGTTGGTTGCTGTAGTTGATATTCCATTTGGTATTATCGCTTCGATTGCGAATATTTCACAAAATATATTCAATGTAGTTTTTAACGGAGGAACGAATTGGAACGATGATCTGCTAAAATCTTCAGTTATACTCACAACAGATACAGGTTGTACAAACAAGTATGGAACATATTATAAAAACATCGACTACGGAGTTTTTGGGTTCGTTATCCCAGGTATTCCTCCAAAGGATGCTGGAGCTGATGTAATTAAGGGCTATAGTGTGCTCGGTACGGATCATAAATAAAGAGACAGAGGCGAGAAAAAAGGCCGCGCGTACGCGCGGCCTTTTGTATTTGCGTATTCAAGGAAATAGTGTTACTGTTGTAGGGTAATTGGCCCCACGGGGCTCTTATTTTATATATGGACAAAAAAGACATCAGAAATATAGCTATTATCGCGCACGTTGACCACGGCAAGACCACTCTTACCGATGCTCTTTTGAAGTTTACAGGAGCTGTCGACGCAACCGCTTCAAGTATGGATTCGAACGACCTTGAAAAGGAACGTGGTATCACGATCTATTCCAAGAACTGTTCGCTCATGTACAAGGGTACAAAAATCAACATTGTTGATACACCAGGACACGCCGACTTCGGTTCTGAAGTTGAACGTGTGCTTCGCTCGATCGACACCGTCCTCCTCATTGTCGATGCGCAAGAAGGTCCAATGCCACAGACACGATTCGTGCTCAAGAAGTCACTCGAACTCGGGCTCAAGCCAATCGTCGTCGTCAACAAAATCGACAAACCAGCTGCAAACCCAGAACAAGTTCACGAGCAAGTCCTCGAACTCTTCCTCGAACTCGGAGCAAACGATGAACAGCTCGATTTCAAAACTGTTTTTGCAATCGGCCGACAGGGCATAGCAAAACGTAATCTTACCGATGATTCAAAAGATCTCGCACCGCTCCTTGATATGGTGCTTGAGCTCGTCCCATCTGCAACTCGCGACGTGAATGCTCCTGCATGTGCACAAGTATTCAACCTTGCGTATGACTCATTCCTCGGACGTCTCGCCATCGCGCGTGTCTACGATGGAACACTCAAAGATGGATCAACAATTTTTGTAAAACACGGAGATACAACACGTCAGGCGAAAATTACAAAAATGTTTTCGTTCATTGGACAGAAACGTGAGCCAGTCTCTGAACTCGTTTCAGGAGACATTGGTATCGTTGCTGGTATCTCAGATGTTTACATCGGAGAAACAATTGCCGGAGACAATTCTGTCACTGCGCTTCCAACAATCTCCATCGACGAACCAACAATCACACTCAGTTTCCTCGTGAACGACTCACCATTCGCAGGACGCGATGGTAAATTCGTCACTTCACGTCAGATTCGTGATCGTCTCGAACGCGAGCTTCAGGTCAACGTTGGACTCAAAGTCGACTTCGATTCTGAAGCAACATTTCAGGTGTCCGGTCGTGGAGAACTCCACATCGCCGTTCTTCTTGAACAAATGCGCCGTGAAGGATTTGAAATGCAAGTCTCACAGCCAAAGGCAATCACCAAAGAAATTGATGGTGTAAAAAACGAACCATTCGAAGAGGCAACAATCGACGTTCCAATGGAATTCTCTGGAGCTGTTATCGAAACACTGACGAAGCGTCGCGGATTGCTCACTTCAATGACAGAAAAAGAAGGTATCGCGCGTATTCTCATCGAAATTCCAACTCGTGGATTGCTCGGTTACCGAAACCAATTCGTGATTGACACCAAGGGAGAGGGAATTCTTGCTTCACGTGTGATCGGATTCCGTCCATGGGCAGGTGAAATCAAGAAGAAGGAAGTTGGCGCCATGATCTCGATGATTTCTGGTTCAGCTGCTGGATTCTCGATTTGGAATCTTCAGGATCGTGGCACGATGTATATCGTCCACAATACGGAAGTTTACGAAGGAATGATCGTTGGAAACACCTCAAAGGGTGAAGACATGATGGTGAACCCAATCAAAGGAAAGGCGCTCTCAAACGTTCGTGCTTCGGGAAGTGATGAGGCTATGTATCTCAACCCAGCATGGGAACTCACGATAGAACGTGGTCTTGAAGTTATGAACCACGACGAATATCTCGAAGTTACTCCGCACTTTGTACGCTTGCGTAAGAAGTTGCTCACAGAGACTGAGCGCTCACGCGGATCACGAAATCAATAATTATAAGTGAAAAATTCCGCTTACGCGGAATTTTTTATAACTGGTATAATAAAAAATATGTCATTCATCAACAATCTCAACTGGCGTTACGCCACCAAACAATTTAATGGAAAAATCGTCGGTGATGTGCAACTCGACACGATTCTTGAAGCGATTCGTCTCGCTCCTTCCGCCACGGGCATGCAACCGTACCATGTTGTTGTCGCACGTGGGGCAATGAAAGACACATTGATCGAATCGTCAGGGCAAGTCGCAAAGCTTGGCGCTTCGCATCTTCTCGTATTTTGTTCTCGTACAGATTATCCAGCGCGCGCAGAAGCGCAGATTGCGAATACCGCACAAGTACAAGGTGTTAGCGCTGAATCACTTGAAGGTTTGAAAAAAATGGTCTGGATGTCATTTGAATCGCGAACTCCTGAGAAGCTCCTTGCATGGGCAGAACGACAAGTCTATATCGCACTCGGATTTGCGCTCGCGGCCTGTGCCGAACTTGAGATTGATGCAGCTCCGATGGAAGGATTCAAACCCGATGCATTTCGTGAAATACTTGGATTACCAGAATACATTCGCCCTGTTGTCATTATGGCGATTGGTCATCGTGATCCAGAAGACTCTGCTCAGCCGAGCAAGCGCGCGAAGGTACGGTTTCCGAAAGACGACCTCTTTTCGTTTCGATAAAACGCTTTATTATTCACTATTCAATTGATATACTAACGTACACATGAAAAATATTTTTCTTTCGATTAAGACATATTATCAGTCTCACCCAAAACGATTTTGGGTACTTGGTGCGATTATCTTCGTTGCTGTTTTGTACTCGATATTCCATACAACACCAAGCACCGTTACGGTCTATCCAGTCGCAAAAGCCGACTTACAATCCACGATTCTTGCCACAGGACAAGTGACGAGTGCGACTGATTTGAGTTTGTCATTCTCTGCAAGTGGAACGATTGATACGCTTCCTGTGTCAGTCGGTGACCGAGTCTCGCAGGGTCAAATCATTGCAACACTCAACAACGCAAGTGAATTTGCTTCGCTCAAATCTGCGCAAGCGAATTATCAAAAAGTTGTTGAAGGATCATCAAACGAAGAAATCGCTGTCGCTCAAGCATCACTTGATTCAGCGCGATCAAGCCTTGAAAGCGCAAAAAAAGTACAAGACAATTTGGTTGCGAGTGCGTATTCAGCAATGTTAAACAGTGATTTGGCACCTGAAACCGTATCAGGTTCAAGCACTGTTGCACCACTTTTGTCAGGAACGTATACAGGAAGTACACAGGGAGTCTATACGATAACCACATATTCGACAGGGAATGGAGGATACTTTTCATATGATGGAATCGAATCTGGAACTGGTCAAATTAATTCTGGCGCTGCGACTGCACTTGGAACACGTGGACTTTTTGTTCAATTCCCCTCGAGTGATTCGTTTGGAACGAATACATCGTGGAAGGTTACAATCCCAAATACAAAATCACCAAACTATCTTACTCGCTACAACGCATATCAAGACGCACTTAAGACACAAGACAGTGTCGTGACGGCAGCACAAGCAGCTGTGGTACAAGCGCAGGCGAATCTTGATTTGAAAAAGGCAGGTGCACGCTCAGCTGATCTTGCAATCGCAAACGCGCAAGTTCTTGCGGCACAGGCGACCTATGACAAAACAATCATTCGCGCTCCTGCAAGTGGAACTGTCGTTCACGTCGATTCAAAAATTGGTGAACAGGCAAAAGCGCAACAAGAAGTCGTAACGATTCAAGATGTTGGCAATTTGTATGTAGAAGCAAACATCAACGAAACAAACATCGCGCGAGTTGCTCTTGGTCAGCCAGTCAAAATGACGCTGGATGCTTTTGGTCCTGATACGATTTTTACCGGATCAGTGATTCATATTGATCCATCATCAACGACAGCAGATGGAGTAGTGAACTACGTTATCAAGGCATCAATTCAAAACCCAGTATGCAAGGGCACGGATGTTTGCGTTAATCTCGTCAAAGACAAAGTTCGCCCTGGTATGAACGCAAACATGACTATCACTGCATGGGACAAACCTGACGCGATTGCCGTACCGAAGGCTGCTGTTATCAAAGAGAGTGACGGAACAACAAGCGTGAATGTGATTGTTGACGACAAGACAGGCGAATACAAAAAACAAAGCATCGTAACAGGGCTCGTTGGTGATGGTGAACTCATTGAAGTCGTGAGTGGTCTCTCTGGCGGAGAGAAGATTGCAGTTGGTGCGAAGTAACTTATGGCGGACCGCACACGCATCGAAAATTCATTTTCCCAAAACATCAAAGTCGGTTGGTATCTCGCCAAGCGCGATGTTAAACGTGCCAATATTTGGACGACTGCACTTATCGTTCTTGTGATGACATTTACATTCCTGAACCTTGTTGTCGTTTCAGGAATCTTGATTGGATTGATCCAAGGATCAGAAGATGCTCAAAAAAAATATGCCATTGGAGATATTGTTATTTCCTCATTTCTTGACCACGCGTTTATCGAACAATCCCCAAAAGTAGCAGATATTGCGCGAACGATTCCTGGCTTTAAGGATGAGACTGTCCGATATAGTGGTTCGGCAAAAGTTGAGAGTGACTATCGCAAGACACTTGCGCCAGGGCAGATTGCCGACGGAGCAGGAGGTTCGTTTCTCGGTATCGATCCTGTCGAGGAAGAAAAATTTTCCGGTGTCTCGAAGTTTATTATCCGTGGTCAATATTTGACCCCAGAAGATCAGGATAGTGTTTTGATTGGAAAAAATTTGCTCTATGAATTTACTCCTATTGATGCTCCAGGATTTCAGACACTCAAAAACGTTTCTATCGGATCGCGCATTCGTATTACGGTAGGAAACAACCAAAAAGAATATTATGTAAAAGGAATTGTTTCTTCGAAAGTTGATGTGTTTGATACATCGGTGATTGGTCTTGCAAGCGAAGTACGCAAGATGACAGGACGAACCGATCTCAATGCGTCATCGATTGCAATTCAGCTCGTACCGGGGACTGACCCAATCGCAGCAAAGCAATTTTTGCTCGCAAGCGGTGTTGGATCGTATGCCCGTGTACAAACAGCAGATGAGGCGTTTCCAAAATTCTTGCAGGATATCAAGACAACATTCGCTATCCTTGGAAACGCGATTAGTGGTATTGGTTTGATTGTTGCATCGATTACCATCTTCATCGTTATTTTCGTCAACGCAATTACTCGACGCAGATTCATTGGAATCTTGAAGGGGATTGGTATCAATCGTCGTGCAATTTTGTATTCATACATGTTTCAGGCACTGATGTATGCACTCATCGGCGTGACGATTGGGATGCTTCTTGTGTTTGTGATTATCAAACCATATTTCACAGCGCACCCAATCAATTTTCCGTTCTCTGATGGTATTCTCGTGGCAACAGTCTCAGGTACATTCTTGCGTGCAGGTATTCTGATGGTGACGACAATCATCGCTGGATACATTCCTGCACGTATCGTTATTAAGCAAAATACATTGAGCGCAATTCTCGGAAGATAATATGATACAAGCAAAAAATCTCACCAAAATATTTACCTCTGGCGAACAACGAATCGTTGCGCTTGATAACCTCACCTTTAGTGTGCCAGAAGGACAATTTCTCACAGTCACGGGAAAATCTGGTTCCGGAAAATCGACTCTGCTCTACCAGCTCGGACTTCTTGATTTGCCATCGAGCGGGGAAGTGCTCATCGATGGAGTGGACATGGTCCCTGTGTCTGAGAACGAACGCACGATGACACGCTTGAATGACCTTGGATATATTTTTCAGGACTACGCCATTATTCCGTCGCTTACTGCGCTTGAAAATACTGTCGTGCCACTCTTGATGCAAGGATATCCGCTTCCGGAAGCAGAAGAAAAGGCAAAGAAAGCGCTCATTCGTGTCGGACTTGGTGATCGTATGAACAATCTTCCGAGTCAGCTTTCTGGCGGACAGCAACAGCGTGTCGCAATTGCTCGCGCAATCGGTCACAGTCCAAAAATTATTTTTGCCGATGAACCAACTGCCAACCTCGACTCAGAAACATCTGACCAAGTGATCCAAACGTTCATCGACCTCAACAAAGAAGGGCAGACTATCGTCATGGTGACCCACGAGCCGGAATATGCTAAATTGGCGCACCGCACAATCACGATGGCTGACGGCAAAGTCTTGAGTGATGTTATGAACAAAAAATAAAAGTCCGTATCCACCATGCATTTCTACGTTATTACACTCTTTCCCGAAGCATTTGATTCATACCTCAAAGAATCGGTCATCGGTCGTGCGATCAAAGAAAAACGGATCAAAGTCACGTTTGTGAATCCGCGCATGTTCGTCTCAGGCAAGAAGTACAAGCGCGTGTGGCCCGACGGCAACGTATCGCGTATTGTTGACGATCGACCATTCGGTGGAGGCCCAGGGATGATTATTCGAGCTGAGCCAGTCCTTAAGGCTGTCGAAAGTGTTGCAAAAAAAATTGCAAAAAAAGAAAAGAGAAAAGTAAAAATCATTCACTTTAGTCCGAGTGGAACAAAATTCACGACGAGTTACGCAAAAACGACGATGAAAAAATATACCGATGTTGTGATGCTCTGTGGAAGATATGAGGGGATCGATGCGCGAGTCGCAAAGATACTGAAAGCCGAAGACGTCTCAATCGGAGATTACGTCCTCACGGGAGGGGAGCTTCCTGCCATGGTGCTCATTGATTCGATGTCCCGACAAATCCCTGGTGTGCTCGGCACATTTGATTCGCTCGAAGAAGAGCGTGTCTCATCGAGCGAATTTTACACACGCCCAGAAGTGCTCGAATGGAAAAAGAAAAAATATGCAGTGCCACCCGTCCTCCTCTCCGGCGACCACAAGAAAATCGAAGAATGGAAAATGGAGCACAATAAAAAAGAACCACTCTAGCGTGTGCTAGGGTCCGTTTTTAAATTGTGTTAACGTTAGTATATGCAACAAACGCGCACGTGTCGTACCTGTTCAAACGACTTCGCAATCAGCGAGGAGGATTTTGGATTTTATGAAAAGATGTCCGTGCCGGCGCCAACACTCTGTCCCGACTGTCGCCAACAACGTCGCTATGCATGGCGCAATGAACGCACTTTGTATCGCCGAAGTTGTGACCTTTGTGGCAAAAGTACAGTGACGATTTATTCCGCGACTAAACCATTCAAAGTCTACTGTGTTCCGTGTTGGTGGGGAGATGGCTGGGATCCGGCGAGCTTTGGACGTGAGTATGATTTCTCGCGACCATTTTTTGAACAATTCAGCGAGCTACAGCATGAGGTTCCGCGCATGGCATTACTCACCAAGAATAGTATCAATTCTGAATACACGAACCATTCAGGTGATAACAAAAATGCATACCTTTCATACTCGTGTTTTGGTGGTGAAAATATTTCGTATTCAAGTTTCATCATGCAATCGCGCGAGTGCATGGATTCACAGTATATTTATGAAGCAGGCGAGCGTTTGTGGGAAGTGAATGATTCTCGTAAGTCATATCAGTGCGAGTGGAGTGCGCTCTTGAAGGATTGTACGAATATGAAGTATTGCTACGATTGCCATGGATCAAGCGATTGTTTTCTTTCGAACAATCTACGCAACAAACGTTTCGTGTTCTTGAACGAGCAACTCTCAAAAGATGAATATATGGCACGCGTTGCTGAATATAATCTCGCCTCATTCCAAACGCGAGAAATACTTGCAAATGCATTTCTTGAATTGGTTCGAAATCACACGATACACAAATATGCGGTTGCAGAACGAAATGTGAATTCGACTGGAAGTATGTTGTTCAATTCGAAAGGTTCAACATTTTGTTTTGATGGAGAGAAAGTTGAGGATGTAAAATATTTGTACTCGGGTCTCTACATTAAAACGAGTATGGACAATTACCATGTGGGGTACAACTCCGAACTGATTTATGAAAATCAAGGATGTTCTCGTACTTCAAACTGCGCATTCTGTCACCTATGTTACGACAATACGTTTTTGCAATATTGTGATTCCTGTCAGAATAGTCAGAATTTGTTTGGTTGTGTCTCGATCAAAAAAGGTGAGTACATGATACTCAACAAAAAATATTCCAAAGAAGAATACACCGATCTTCGCGCGCGAATTATTGAACACATGAAATCGACGGGTGAGTATGGTGAATTTTTCCCTCCAAGTATCGCACCTGTGTATTACAACGAGACACAGGGCGCACTCTACATGCCACTCTCGAAAGAAGAGACGCTCTCTCGTGGCTGGCAGTGGGAGGACAATCTTCCGGGCACCTATGGCCGAGAGACTGTCGCTCCAGAAAACGTACCTGATTCAATCCTCGATGTGCCGGATTCTGCAACCAAAGAAATTTATCGTTGCATCGTATGTACGAAGAATTTCAACGTCGTACCCGATGAGCTCGCATTCTATCGTCGAGAGATTATTCCACTACCACGTCGTTGCCCTGATTGCAGATACAAGCGTCGTTTCGCACTTCGCCCGCCACGCAAACTTTGGAAAAGGACATGTATGTGTGATCGTGAGAATCACGAACATGCGGAAACATGCACGAATGCATTTGAAACTCCCTTTGCACCTGAACGTCCCGAGCACGTGTATTGTGAGGCGTGTTACCAGCAAGAGGTGATATAATAAAAGTCTACTAGCGTGTTGTAGCAAGATATCTATTTCATGAAATTACTTATTCCAAGTGCGGTCATTGTTTTCTTGGTTGCCACCGGATATTTTTTGTATAGCGGAGCATTCGCTCCAAAACTTCCAAGTGCACCAGTCGCCGAAAAGACGTCATTTTCTGTTGAGATTGCCGTACCACTCCCCGGATCATTGCTGACTGGCACTGAATCACTTGTTGCTATTGCAACGACGAATACTAAACTTAAAGATATCGTACTCTCTGTTGATGGTACTACTGTCACAACATGCACGACGTCTCCGTGCTCCTACGATTGGGATACGACGCTCGCTACAAATGGCAATCATACGATCGTTGCGACCGCACACGATGAATCTGGAACAAAAGTACAAACTGATCCGCTCAACGTCGCTGTAAGTAATCAGCCAATGGTGCAGAGTCCGGCTTCAAAAACGCCAACGCAATCTTTGCCTGTGATTACGCATCCCATCATCGTGAAGCCGACACCAACACCGAAGCCTGCACCAGTCGCACCTACTCCAAAAGTTGTTCCAGTTTCAGCGAATACATTGCCGGTCATTACCCTGAGTCCACTCGTGAATGATTCAGCGAGCACTGAAATCATTTCATGGAAAACAAATATTCCAACTACTTCTCATATAAAATATGGTTTGGCGAGTTCTCTGAATGGTACATATTCGCTTGCGACAAACGATGAAGCTTCGGCTTTTGTCGATCACACCGCGACACTCACGCAGTTGGTTGCAGGGAAAACATACTACTATCAAATCGTTGCGACTGACGCAAATCAGCATGTGGTCACTCTCCCTGAGAAATCATTTACGATTCCAACGATGACGATCAGCTCACCAACGGCGTCCGATTTGTTTGCGACAACAGCATCGATCAAATGGACAACGAATTTTAAAACAGAAGGACAAATACTTTGGGGCTCAGTCAGCTCTTCTGTCGGTCAGTATTCGAGTAGTACAGTTCAATCGACTGAGTATTCGACGACGCACACGGCGACGATTACACAGGGGAGCGCAGGAACGACCTATTTTTACCGAATCGTTGCTATCGACCAAGCGGGCAACAAAGTAACTTCGCCAGAATATACGTTTACGACGTCAAAGATTTCAATTAGTTCGACAGTGTATTCTAATCAAGGTGAGATGGTTAGTTGGGTGACGACATCTCCAGTCAAGAGTGAGCTTCGATACGGAACGCAAAGTCTCACATCGAATGCATACCCATTTAGTGTGACTGATACGAATCTTGCCACGTCACATAACACATTTCTGCCTGGAATAAGTTCAAATACAACATATTACTATCGTATTACAACGACTGATTCTTCAGGAGTCAAGGTGACGTCACCGGAGTATAGTTTCAACAGCTAGGGGAGTAGGCTGTTTCCTCGAGGGAAATATGGTATAATAGCCGGAGAGGTATTTATTATAATCAGTAATTAAGAATCAATATCATGGCTGAGAAAAAAGTAGTAGCAAAGAAAGCAGCAGGAACATCTGCATTTATGAAACCAATGAAGATCAGTGATGAGCTCGCGCTCGTCGTTGGAAAGGGCCCAATGGCTCGTTCAGAAGTTGTGAAGGCTCTCTGGGCTTACATCAAGAAGAACAAGCTTCAGGATGAGAAGAACAAGCGCAACATCAACGCTGACGACAAACTCAAGGCAGTCTTCGGAGGAAAGAAAGTTGTGAACATGTTCGAAATGACAAAGCTCGTTTCAGCACACCTTTCCTAACTCGGAATCGTTTGTACAAAAACCACAAGAGACTTCTCTTGTGGTTTTTAGTTTTCGGTTAACTTGCAGTGATAACGTAATTGTATGCATGTCGAAACAATCACGTCACGTATTGACACATTTATAGCTGAATTGAAACCAGAAATACGTGCACGAGTAATTCATACAATTGAATTATTGCAGAAATATGAAAATAATCTCGGTATGCCGTATAGCAAAAGTCTTGGCAAAGGATTATTTGAACTTCGTGTGACCGGGAGGAAACATGTTCGTTTATTGTATTGTTTTCATAATAATACGGTTTATTTGCTCGCGATTTTTCAAAAGAAGACAAATAAAATAACACAAAATGACATAGTACTTGCACGGAGGAGAATGAAAATGCTTGTATAACGTATATGGTATATGGTACCTTGTATATATGACTCGTTTCGAAAAAATTAAAAATAGTGCGTTGAAGGATTCCAAAACGCGGAAAGCTTACCATGCTATGGAAGTAGAGTTTTCGATTATAAGCCAAATCATCGAAAAACGAATTAAACTTGGTATGTCTCAGAAGGACCTCGCGTCAAAAATCGGAACAAAACAACCCTCAATCGCTCGTTTCGAATCAGGTACTTATAACCCAACAGTTTCATTTTTACAGAAGGTTTCAAAAGCTCTTGGGGGAGAACTTAAAATAACGATATAAACCTCTTGACTCTGGCGCAAAAATAAGTAGTATACAGATCACTACGGACAGATTGAGTTTTAGCTGCGATCCGGAGCTTTAGTAGCTAAATTGGCGCTCCACGCCAAGGTGAACACAAACGAATAAACTGGATGATAGAAGCCCCGACGAAGGGGGAGGTTTCTCTCGTCCCATTTTCGTTTGTGTTCGCGAAAAAATAATCTATGTCGATTCACACGACTGCGCGGCCAAAAAAGTACTTCCAAAAGTACAAGGCCCCGCTCACGGAGTTTCCGAATTTGCTTGAAATGCAAATTCATTCGTTCAAAGAATTGGTCGAGAAGGGTCTCGGAGAAGTGTTCAAGGAATTTTCTCCAATTCCAGATTACTCGGGTAAGAAATTCCAACTTGAGTTCACCTCGTTTAGCCTTGGTGAACCAAAGTGTGATGAGTTCTATGCAAAAGAGAACAAGCTCTCATACGAAGCTCCACTCAAAGTTCAGGTTCGTTTGACGAACAAACTCTCTGGCGGACAAGCAAAGGAACAAGAAATTTTCCTTTCTGATCTTCCAATGATGACAGCACACGGTACGTTCATCATCAACGGTGTTGAACGTGTCATTGTCCCACAGCTTGCACGAAGTTTCGGTATTTTCTTCACAGAAAATGAATTGAAAGGCAAGCGATTTTTCGGTGCCAAAATCATTCCTGCACGTGGTGTATGGATTGAAATTGACGCTGAAACTGACGGCGTCATCTATGTTCGTATCGACAAGAAGCGCAAATTCCCAGTCACGTCACTCTTGCGCAGTTTTGGCATGGTTTCAGATGATGAAATCAAGGCCGCTTTCGCAGATCACGAAACAGCAGCCGCTGTTGTCGCAACCTGTCTCGCAAAGGACACGGCAAAGACTCCTTCAGAAGCAAACATCGAAATGTACAAGCGTCTCCGCGATGGTGATCTTGCAACAGCAGACAACGCACGTGAATTCATCACAGCGCTCTTTTCGAAAGATCGCTACGACCTTTCACCAGTTGGACGTTTCCGTTTCAACAAGCGTTTCAACCTCTCAATGGATGAGAAGGAACTTGAGCGCCGCACAATCTCGCGTGAAGACCTCATTCAGGTCATCAAGCACATCGTGGATCTTGGAAATACACCAAATGCAAAGGCTGACGACATCGACCACCTTGCGCAGCGTCGCGTTCGTTACGTTGGGGAGCTCCTCGCCCAGAAAATCCGCGTTGGTATGACGCAGATCAAGCGTAATGTTCAGGACCGCATGTCGACAATCGACACTGCAGCTGCACTTCCAATTCAAATCATCAACCAGCGTCCGCTTCAGGCTCGTATCAAGGAATTCTTTACGACCAACCAGCTCTCGCAGTTCATGAACCAAGAAAACCTCCTCGCCGAGGTAGAACATCTCCGTACATTGTCTGCTCTTGGACCCGGCGGTCTCACTCGTGAGCGCGCAGGACTCGAAGTGCGTGACGTGCACACATCGCACTATGGTCGCGTGTGTCCAATCCATACTCCAGAAGGTCCGAACATCGGTCTCATTCTTCACCTTTCGATTTACGCACGTATCAATGATTTTGGAATCATCGAAACTCCATACGTCAAAGTGAAGGACGGAAAAGTCACGAATGAAATCGTGTACTTGAACGCACTTGAAGAAGAAAAGTACAACATTGCGCACGCCGCAGTTGCTACGAACGAACAGGGTCTCATCATGGAAGAGTTTGTAGAAGCTCGTCTTAAGACTGAGCCAGGTCTCATCAAGCGTGATGAAATTCATTTCATCGACGTTGCTCCATATCAGGCATTCTCAATCGCAACAGCGATGGTGCCATTCCTCGAACACAACGACGCAAACCGTGCACTCATGGGAAGTAACATGCAAAAGCAGGCTACTCCATGTCTCATTCCGAACGCTCCACTCGTTGCTACTGGTATCGAAGAATTTGCAGCGCCATACTCAGGTCGTCTCGTTCTTGCTTCTGAAGCAGGTGAGGTCACCAAAGTGGATGCTCGTCATATCGTCATCAAGGGTAAGTCTGGCGTGAAGGAATATCCTCTCGTCAACTTCTCACGTACCAACAACTTCACCGCCTTTCATCAGCGCCCAGTCGTCTCAGTTGGTCAGGAGGTCAAGAAGGGTGCATTGCTCGCCGACATGTCGAGTTCAGATCATGGACAAATCGCACTTGGACAAAACGTTCTCGTTGCCTTCATGTCATGGGCTGGAAACAACTACGAAGACGCGATTATTCTTTCTGATCGTCTCGTAAAGGACTCAGTCTTCACTTCGATTCACGTTGAAGAATTCGTCTGTATCGTTCGCGATACAAAACTTGGACCTGAAGTTACGACACGCGACATTCCAAACGTCGGTGAAGGAAAACTCAAGGACCTCGACGAAGAAGGTATCATTCGTATTGGTGCAGAAATTCGTGAGAACGATATTCTCGTCGGTAAGATCACACCAAAGGGCGAAACAGAACTCACTCCAGAAGAGCGATTGCTCCGCAGTATCTTCGCTGAAAAGGCACGTGATGTGAAAGATACATCACTCCGTCTTGAACACGGAAAGCGCGGACGCATCATCGGCGTAAAAGTATTCTCTCGCGCAGAAGGTCATCAGCTCGAAAGTGGCATCATCAAGAAAGTTGTCATCGAAGTTGCTCAGCTTCGTAACGTGTCTGTGGGTGACAAGCTCGCAGGTCGTCACGGAAACAAGGGAGTCATCTCAACAATCCTTCCACAAGAAGAAATGCCATTCATGGCAGACGGTACACCAGTCGATGTGATCCTCACACCACTCGGAGTTCCATCACGTATGAACCTCGGACAGATTCTTGAAATGCACCTTGGTCTCGCTGCAAACTCACTCGGCTACCAAGCAATCGTGCCACCATTCTCAGGAGCACGTGATACAGAAATCAAAGCAGAACTCGTCAAAGCTGGATACCCAGAAACAGGAACTCTTCCGCTCTACGACGGACGCACTGGCGACAAATTCGAACAGGATGTTGCTGTCGGTATTATGTACATGCTCAAGCTGCACCACATGGTGGAAGACAAGATTCACATGCGCAGTATTGGTCCGTACAGTCTCATCACGCAACAGCCGCTCGGAGGAAAAGCTCAAGGTGGAGGTCAGCGCTTTGGAGAAATGGAAGTGTGGGCTCTCGAAGGTTACGGTGCAGCGCACACTCTTCGCGAAATGCTCACGGTTAAGTCAGACGATATCATGGGACGTTCACAGGCCTTCGATGCCATCATCAAGGGTGAAGAAATTCCAATTCCGAACACACCAGCATCATTCAGTGTCATGTTGAACTACCTCCGTGGTCTTGCGCTTGATGTTGATTTGCAGAAACGCGGTACCGCTGGTCGAATCATAGAAGCAGCTTCGAAAGAGGTCGCTGAGTAATCTAACGAAGGAAACATATATATGAAAACTATTGATACAAATTCGGATTTCGAATCGATCTCGCTCAAGCTTGCAAGTCCAGACCGCATCCGCGACTGGTCATACGGTGAAGTCACCAAGCCGGAAACAATCAACTACCGCACGGGCCGTTCAGAACGTGGAGGTCTCTTTGATGAACGCATCTTCGGACCAGAAAAAGACTACGAATGTTACTGTGGAAAATACCGCCGTATCCGTTATAAGGATATTGTGTGTGAGAAGTGTGGCGTTGAAGTCACACGCAGTATTGTTCGTCGCGAACGCATGGGTCACATCGAACTCGCAACACCAGTTGCGCACATTTGGTTCCTCCGTGGCGTGCCATCTCGCATGTCGACACTCCTCAACATCACCGCAACTGATCTTGAAAAGGTGATCTATTTCGCGGGTTACATCATCATGAAGGTGTACCAAGAAGAAAAAGACAAACTCCTCAAGAATCTTGAAAACGAATACAAGACAAAGGTAAAGAGTTCAGCAGATGAAGAGACCAAGACAAAGCTCAAGGAACTCCTCATGACTGCGAAGAAAGAAATCGGTGAAATTTACGAAGGTAAAGTGCTCACTGAAATCGCATACCATCGCTACAGTCTCAAGTATGGTACATGTTTCGAAGCATCGATCGGTGCTGAAGCTATTTACGCTGTGCTCAAGAATCTTGATCTCAAGAAACTTCAGGAAATCAGTGAAGCTGCACACGAAAAAGCATCAGCAGTTGAGCGCGAGAAGCTTGAAAAGCGTCTCTCACTCATTCGCTCAATGATCACGAGTGGTATTCGTCCAGAATGGATGTTCCTCACAGTCATCCCAGTTATTCCACCAGCACTTCGCCCAATGGTTGCGCTCGATGGAGGACGTCATGCAACAAGTGATATCAACGACCTCTACCGTCGTGTGATTAACCGTAACAACCGTCTCGCAAAATTGAAGGGCATCGGTGCGCCGGATGTTATTCTCCGTAACGAAAAGCGTATTCTTCAGGAAGCAGTTGATGCACTCATCGACAACTCAATCGCTCGTCAGAACGATTCAGTCGCGATGAACCAAGCACAGCGCCGTGCATTGAAGTCTCTCTCAGACAACCTTAAATCAAAGCAGGGTCTCTTCCGTCAGAACCTCCTTGGAAAGCGCGTGGACTACTCTGGACGTTCGGTGATCGTCGTTGGACCATCACTCAAGCTTTCACAGTGTGGACTTCCAAAGCACATGGCACTTGAGCTCTTCCGCCCATTCGTCATCAGTAAGCTCATCGCTCAAGAACTCGCATACAACATTCGTGGCGCAAACCGTCTCATTGAAGATGGTATTCCAGAAGTCTGGGCAATCCTTGAAGAAGTCATCAAAGGCAAGCGCGTGCTCCTCAACCGTGCACCAACACTTCACCGTCTTGGTATTCAGGCCTTCCAGCCTGTGCTCATTGAAGGTAACGCTATTCAGGTTCACCCGCTCGTGTGTCCAGCCTTCAACGCTGACTTCGACGGAGACCAAATGGCCGTATACGTTCCACTTTCAAAGGCTGCACAAAACGAAGCAGAGGATCGCATGGCTTCAAACAAGAACCTCCTCAAGCCACAAAACGGAGACCCAATCACAAGTCCTCGTATGGATATGGCACTCGGTTGTTTCTGGATGACCAAAGTTGGCATCAATGAAACAGGTGAGGGAATGATGTTCAGTAGTCCAAACCAAGCAATCACCGCGTACGATTTCAAAGCAGTTTCACTTCGTGCAAAAATCAAAGTGCTTGGAACAGACAGTCAGAAATATCAGCCATTCAACAAACAGCCATTTGAGACGACTGTTGGACGATTGCTCTTTAACTCAATTCTTCCTGAAGATTTCCCATTCTTGAACGAAACAATCAACCAAAAGCGTTTGAACGGACTCGTGGATGAATTCATCATGCATTACGGTATTGATGAGACTCCAAAAGTGCTCGACAAGATTAAGACATTCGGATTCACGTACTCAACCAAGTCTGGTATCAGTTGGGGTATCGACAACATTCATGTTCCTGCAGGCAAGCCTGAGGCAGTAAAGCGCGGACGTGCAAAGGAATTTGAAGTCATCAACCAATACAACGAAGGTCTTCTCTCTGAAGAAGAAAAGTACAGGAAGACAATCGAAATCTGGGAAGGTGTGAAGAAAGAAATCGAAGGTATGCTCCCTGCAACACTCGTTGAAGGAAGTTCTGCAAGTGATATGATCACTTCAGGAGCCCGTGGAAGTATGAGTAACCTCTCGCAGATGGCGGGAATGAAGGGTCTCATTATTTCTCCAAGTGGACGTACCATTGATTTCCCAATCGTCCCATCGTTCAAAGAAGGATTTTCTCCGATTGAATACTTCATTACGACTCACGGATCACGTAAAGGTCTCGCCGACACAGCGCTCAATACTGCGAAGGCCGGATACCTCACACGTCGTCTCGTTGACGTTGCACAAGATGTGGTCATCACCGAAGAAGATTGTGGAACAAAGGATGGAAAGATGATGATCAAGGACAATGTGCTTGGTATCGAAATTCCAATCTCCAAAACACTTCGTGGCCGTGTACTCGCCGCTGATCTCAAAGACAAAGAAGGCAACATCATCCACAAGCGCGGATTCCTCGTCAACAAAGAAGAGGCAATGCGTCTTGAAAAGATCGGTGTTACAGAAGCGTTCGTTCGTTCACCACTTACGTGTAAAACAACCTACGGAATTTGTCAGGCATGTTACGGTCTCGACCTCGGACGCAACACGCTCGTCAAAGTCGGTGAAGCAGTCGGTATCGTCGCAGCGCAAGCTATCGGTGAACCAGGAACTCAGCTCACGCTTCGTACCTTCCACGCCGGAGGAGTCGCAGGAGTGGACATCACCGCCGGTCTTCCACGTGTCGAAGAAATCTTCGAACGTCGCTTGCCAAAGAACCCAGCTGTCGTATGTCATGAAGATGGAACCGTTATCGAGGTTCGTCCAAATGGAGCAGAACGTGCAATCGTTGTTCTCCATGACACAAAGGTAGATGGAAAGAGTAACGAAACAACATACGAACTTCCACCACACCGTCTTCCAATCGTGCAAAAGGGTGCAGCCGTTAAGAAGGGTGAACTCATGACAGATGGATCAGCTGACATCGCCGAAA
Organism: bacterium; assembly: GCA_037143195.1. Classification (GTDB taxonomy): domain Bacteria; phylum Patescibacteriota; class Minisyncoccia; order Phycocordibacterales; family UBA9973; genus CAITQP01. Next base: position 37,517 of record JBAWZD010000001.1, read on the forward strand.
TCTTCAAGTTTGGAGGTCGCGAGCGCGCAGAAGAATACATCATTCACGAAATCAACAAGGTGTACGAATTGCAGGGTGCTTCGATCGCGCGTAAGCACATCGAAATCATCATTCGTCAGATGTTCAGTCGTAAGAAGGTTAAGGACGCTGGAGAGACAGGATTCTCACCAAGTGAGATTGTCGAAACAGTTGAACTTCTCGACGAGAACGCACTCATGAAGACACAAGGACGTACAGAAGCGAAAGCAGAGTCACTCGTGCTCGGAATCTCCGAGACAGCGCTCACAACCAAGAGTTGGCTTTCAGCGGCATCCTTCCAGAACACGAACCGTGTGCTCATCACCAACGCAATCCGTGGTGGCGTAGATACACTTCGCGGTCTCAAGGAGAATGTCATTATCGGACGTCTCATTCCAGCAGGTACTGGATATGGTGCTCATGAAGAGCGTCCTGTTGCTCCTGAGTCAGATCAGAAGCAGGCAGAATAAAAGGGGAGGCGCCGAGGACTTCGTCCTCGGCGCCGTGCGTGGGGCACATGTGTCATTGCTTTCAAAAAACAAATCATGTCTTCTTCAGTTGAAAAAATTAAGGAACGACTCTCAATTGTTGATGTGATTTCTTCGTACTTAAAACTCGAAAAATCAGGAAGTAATTACAAGGCTCCGTGTCCTTTTCACAACGAAAAAACACCGTCATTTTTTGTTTCGCCGTCACGCAATAGTTACTATTGTTTCGGCTGTGGCGCCAAAGGCGACATCTTTACGTTCGTCGAGCAGTTTGAGGGACTCGATTTCAAAGGCTCCCTCAAGCAACTCGCCGCACGTGCAGGTGTTGATCTTGAACCATATCGAGGAAGTGACCCGAAAGAAAAAAATGAAAAAGATCGTCTCCATGAACTCATGGAAGCGGCGTGTGCGTTCTATCAATCCGAATTGAAAACATGTTCTGATGCACTCGCATATCTCACGAAGCGTGGTGTCAAAGATATGACGCTCGCACATTTTCGTATCGGGTATGCGCCAAAAGAATGGCGCGCACTTGCGAACGCACTTCGCAAACAAGGCTTCACTGATACTGAGATTGTGCTCGCTGGTCTCGCGAAACATCCTGACGAAAATCCAAGTGGCGATATCTATGATCGCTTCCGCGATCGAGTCATGTTCCCAATCAGTGACACGAGTGGACGCATCATCGCCTTTAGTGGACGAATGCTTCATGATGATGGTTCTGGAATGCAGGGAAAATATATCAACTCACCAGAGACGCCGATCTTCAAAAAGGGAAGTACACTCTACGGGCTTGATAAGGCAAAGTTTGAAATCCGAAAACGTGATGCTGCTATCCTTGTCGAAGGACAAATGGATTTGGTGCTTTCGCATCAAGCAGGATTTACGAACACAGTCGCCTCAAGTGGTACAGCGCTCGGAGATTCGCTCATTGCTGATACTGACAAAGGTTTGCTCTCAGGTCTTGGCGCAGTGCATGCACTCACCAAAAATCTCATTGTTGCATTTGATGCAGACAAGGCCGGACTTCGTGCCGCCGGTCGTGCTGAGAAGATTGGATTGTCGCTTGGGATGAATGTGAAGATTGCCAAGCTTCCGTCGGGTCTTGATCCAGCAGATACAATCCTCACAAAGGGTGCAGAAGAATGGAAAAAGATTGTTGATACAGCACAGCATATCGTCCTCTTGTATCTCTCTGTGCTCATGGAGCACCCACTCAGTGAGCTCACACGCGCACGCGCAATTCGAGACAAGATATTGCCGTATATCGCAGTGATGCCGAGTGCTGTTGAGCGAGTGCACTTCATCCGTGAGATTGCCGTAAAGACCGGTATTCCTGAGGAAGCACTAGCTGAAGATGTTGTTCGATTGCTCGTTGCAACACCAGCATCTGCGCCTAAAAATCAGTCACCAGTGGTGCAACCAAATACGGTGAGTGCGGGAGTCGTGCGAACCACACGCATTCTTGATCGATTGCTCGGCGTTGTGTTTTGGCAAGAGACGATTTCCGGATCTGTTATTCCGATTGATTCAGTCAAGGAACGCATCAAAAGTATCATTGGCGCCGAATCATTTGAACGTATGATGACGATGCCGAATGACAAAAAAAATGAACGTATTTTTGAAGTCGAACTTGTGTATCAAGATTCAAAAGATTTGAAAGAAGACGTTGAAGAATTACTCGATAATTTGGAAGAAGAAACGCTCGGAAGAGCACTCGAGGCTTTGATGGCAAAGATGTCGCATGCTGAGAGAGGTGAAGACGGCGAGGTCCTTCAATCCTTGCTCGCCGAATCACAGAAGATAAGCGCACGCCTCAATACCATTAAAAGCAGTCGATTTTTACATAATTAATTATTAGCGATCAGTTTGTTTTTAAACAATTTATGGCAAAGAAAAAAGAAGTAAAAAAGAAGGTTGTTGCGAAGAAGCCTGCACCAAAACAGGCCGCTTCGAAGGCTGTCAAAAAGCCTGCAAAGAAAGTTGCTGTCAAAAAAGCTCCGGCTCCAAAAGTTGCGAAAGCGAAAAAGGTAGTCGTAAAAAAGCCTGTTCGCCAAAAGGCACAGAAGGGCAGTGGAGCAATTGCTGCAGGACGTGTTGCTGCCAAGAAACAGCAAAAAGGCAAAATGACACCGACTGATCGCGCCGATGATCTCGTGATGAAAGGGAAGAAGCGCGGATTCGTCACGTTCGACGAAATCTTGCGTTCGTTCCCAAACATTGAGACGAATATCGACTTCCTCGATGAACTCTACGAGAAACTCACGACCGCTGGTATTGATGTACTCGAAGGAGGAAATTTGCTCGATATCGACCTCGCTGAAGGTGACCACAAAGATGAGAAGAGTGACTCAAGTTATGACTCAATCCAAATGTATCTCAAAGAGATTGGTCAGTACCCACTCATTCAAGCAGGGGAAGAAAAGGAACTTGCAAAACGAATTCAAGCAGGTGACATGGAAGCCAAAAATCTTCTTGCCCGTGCGAACCTTCGTCTCGTGGTTTCGATTGCTAAGAAATATGTTGGACGTTCAAGTGATTTGACGCTCCTCGACCTCATTCAAGAAGGGAACCTCGGTCTCTTCAAGGCCGTTGAGAAATTCGATTGGACAAAGGGATACAAATTCTCAACATACGCAACATGGTGGATTCGTCAATCAATCACTCGAGCGCTCGCCGACCAATCACGTACGATTCGTATTCCGGTGCACATGGTTGAAACTATCTCAAAATACAAACAGGTCTACCGCCGTCTCGCACAAGACCTCGGCCGTGATCCACTTGCCGAAGAAATTGCAACTGAAATGGGTATCGATGTTGAAAAAGTTCACGTCATTGAAAATATTTCTCAGGACACCGTTTCGCTCGAACAGCCAATCGGTGATGATGATGAAAAATCAACTCGTGGAGAATTCATTGCTGACGACAAGATTCTTCGTCCAGACCAAGAAGCATCACGACGCATTCTCACCGATCAGATTCGTGGCGTGCTCGAAGAACTCTCACCAAAGGAGCGCAAGATTCTTGAGATGCGTTACGGTCTCTCTGATGGGGTACAACACACGCTCGAAGAAGTGGGCACAGAGTTTGGTGTGACGCGTGAACGTATTCGTCAGATTGAGGCGAAGGTACATGAGAAACTTCGCACTCACGAGCGCATTCTCCGTTTGAAGAATTATTTTGATTAAAGTCTAGCGAAAGCGCGAAAAAACCCTTCTGTAGAAGGGTTTTTTCGCGCTTGTTGCGCACTTTTGTTTTGTATGGTATTATATGCATGTATTTGTTCTCACCAAATGTCCGTATGCACACAGTGAAAGAACAAGCCGAAAAGGCAAAACAAGCATCTCATATCTTGCGCAAAGCTTCGAGCACCGCAAAAAACGAGTTTCTTCGAGTGCTCGCACTTGAGCTTGAACAGAAACTTCCACTCATTCTTTCCGAAAACCAAATTGATCTCGATGAAAATCCAACCATCACAAGCGCTATGCGAAAGCGTTTGCTTTTGAGTGAGCAGGGGCTCACCAGTATCATTGCGGGTGTCAGAGAAATGCTCGACTTTCCAGATCCTGTTGGGTCAATCGTCAAAGACACCGTTCGCCCTGACGGGCTCCGTATCAAAAAAGTCCGCGCTCCGATTGGAGTCATCGCCTGTATTTTTGAATCACGTCCAAACGTCATCATTGATGTCGCAATTTTGTGTGTCAAAAGTGGCAACGCCGTCATTGTGCGCGGTGGTAAGGAAGCAGCTCACTCAAACACAATTTTGCTCTCATGTATCGAAACGGCACTCAAAGCCTCAGGCCTTCCAACTGAATCCGTACAACAGCTCGAAGATCGTCGTCACGAAGCAGTATACGAACTCGTCGCAATGGAAGAATACCTCGACCTTGTCATTCCCCGTGGACGCAAGGAGCTCATTGATGCAGTCTCGGCACACTCACGTGTGCCTGTTATGAAGCATTCTCGGGGACTCTGTCATTGCTATATCGACATTGATGCAAATCCTGAAAAAGCAGTTGCGATTGCGGTGAATGCAAAGACTTCAAATCCTGCAACGTGTAACTCAATCGAAACGATTCTCGTCCACAAAGATATCGCGGACAGTGTCATGCCAGAATTGCTCAAACAATTGTTCGCCAAGAACGTTGAAGTACGTGGTGATGAGAAAACTCGAGCATATTCACCACTCTGTAAAGTTGCGACCGAAGACGACTGGGCAGAAGAATATCTCGACCTCGTCGTTTCGATTAAAGTTGTCGATTCATATGCCGATGCGATTCACCACATCGATACATATAGCTCGCATCTCACTGATTCTATCGTGACTGAAAACAAAACGACGGCACAAACATTTGAACTTGATATTGATAGCGCTTCAGTGCTCGTGAATGCTTCAAATCGATTGACCGACGGAGGAGTGTTCGGACTCGGTGGTGAAATCGGTATCAGTACCTGCCGTATTCACATGCGTGGGCCAATGGGTCTTGAAGACCTTACCGTAACGAAATATATCGTCGAAGGTGACGGACATATTCGTTAAATCTATGAACAAAGACCTTTACATCATTAAGATTGGAACGAATGCCTTGGTGAATGCCGATGGCACCATTATTGATTCGAGTGTTACTGAAATTTTACAGACAGCCAAAGAGGCTATGGCCCGTGGCACGAACGTGCTTGTCGTCACGAGTGGCGCCGCTCGTCTTGGGAGACTTGCACTTAACGACCTCACTGCTCCAAAAAAAGTTGCCACCTGTGTCGGTCAGCCGATTCTCTTTAGTGCTTGGCAGGAGCGTGCCAAGAAAGAACATATTATCCTCGCTGAATTTTTGATTTCACGCTCATCAATCATTCGCAAAGAATTATTCATGTTGCTCCGTGATACGTTCAATAGTTTGTTTGAGCGCGGGATTATTCCTGTCGTGAATGAAAATGATGTAATGGTCAACGGCACCAACCTATCATTCGGAGAGGGAGGTAACGACAGTCTTGCCCAAGTCCTCGCTGTTGCTCTCAAAGCGACCAAACTCATCATCGTTTCAGATATCGAAGGCCTGTGTGATAGCGACCCACGAGAGAACCCAAACGCAAAAGTGATTGCTGAAGTCGATGATATTACAGAGAAATTCATTAGTCTCTGTTCCAAGAGTAAATCTTCGCACAGTACCGGTGGTATGCTCTCGAAGCTTAAAGCGATTCGTATTTGTACCGCAGTCGGAGTCGAGTCATATATCGTGAGTGGATTGAAGCACGGCAATCTCACGCGTGTCATGCGCGGGGAACAAGCAGGAACCAAATTCCTGTCTCGACCACTCGGTAAAAAAGTTACAGAACGAGAACGCTGGATTTTGGCTGCAAAGAGTTCGACGGGTTCGATTGTTATCGACAAGGGAGCAGTCGAGGCTGTACAAAACGGGGCGAGCTTGCTCGCTGTTGGCGTCAAAAAAGTGTATGGGTATTTTAACGAAAAGGAGGTGATTGAAATCGTTGATCAAAAAAATCAGGGTATCGCATTTGGTATTGTCGATATGTCGTGCGTTGAGATTGACGCAATGCTTCGTACCAAAGATATGCACCAGAAGTTGCTCGTGCATGCCAATAATTTGTTTTTGCTCAAATAATATTTTGCTATGAAAAACTCACAACACATCTGTATCATTGGTGCTGGCGCAATGGGTGGAGCTATCGCGGGAGCCCTCGCAATCGGAGCAAACAAAAACGATTGGAAGATTACCGTTATTGCTCGACACATGGAAAAGCTTGAGCCACTCAAGCGCGCACATCGTTCGATTGGCGTTACAACCTCGTACAAGGTACTTGCCGATGCTAGTGTGGTAATCGTTGCGGTCAAACCACAATCGTTTGATGAGCTTGCAGGGGAGATAGCTCCGATTGTGAATCAAGAAGCACTGCTTATCTCCGTTATGGCGGGACGATCGATTACAAGCATCGCAAAAAAAATGCCAAACAAGCGCATTGTTCGCGCGATGCCAAACCTCGGTGCGCAATTTTTCGAATCGATGACTATCTGGACGGGAAGTGGACTCACCAAAAATGACAGTTTGTTTACAAAAAAAATGCTCGGGTCATTCGGCGAAGAATTGTGTGTTGCGAGCGAAGATGCTGTCGATAAATCTACGGCCGTATCGGCGAGTGGAGTTGGATTTTTTGCATACATCGTGGAGGCATATATTCGCGAGACTGAGTCGCTCGGATTTTCGTATTTCGATGCGGAACGTATCGTGCTTCAAACCCTCAAAGCGACAAATACAATTTTGCAGAAAAAAGAAAAAACACCCGAACAGCTCCGAGTTGCAGTGACTTCAAAGGGAGGAACAACAGAGGCAGGACTCTCGGTGCTCATGGGTAAGTCGCTCGGAACACTGCTCCAAAAAACATTTAAAAAAGCATACCAGCGTGCAAAAGCGCTTGCACGATAAAACGAGTACCGTATAATAGAGGGGAAACATACCCATTGTAGGGTAATTATTAGTAATGTTTCGTATAAATTATATGATGAAAAAATGTATGTGTATGCCTGCAAAGGTAAGCGGTCTCCTTGTTTTTGTCGGAGGTTTGAACTGGGGTCTTGTTGGTCTTGGTATGTTCTTTGGCCACAATTGGAACCTCGTTACATTGCTCCTTGGCTCATGGCCAAAAGTTGAAGCTCTCGTCTACGTTCTCGTAGGTGTTGCAGCTGTTATGACACTCTTCGGATGCAAGTGTGCTAAGTGCAAGACTTGCATGGCAGGTGCTCAGCAGATGTAATAGCTGGTTTTTGTTCAGAAAAGGGCGGTTTTCGCGGAGCGAAAACCGCCCTTTTTCAATGGATTTCTGTGTTATTTTGTGCTATAATGCAAAAATACCGTTATGGAGCAAGTGTTTAGCTTTATCTTCTATATTTTCACCTTTCTCGCCGTTTACGTCGAGGTTTTTTTTCTTGTTACGTATCTTGAACGTCGCAAGGATATCGTCATTCGTCTCGACGACAAACCGCATCGCGTGTATCCAAGCGTAACAGTCATTGTTCCTTGCTGGAACGAGCAGACGACAGTCCAAGGTACTGTTGAATCATTGCTCGCGCTTGATTATCCAAAAGACAAAATCAAGATTATGCTCATTGATGATGGTTCGACCGACAATACATGGAATGTGCTCCAGCAATTCGCCCATACCCCAAATATTGAAGTCATTCACAAGGAAAATGGTGGCAAACATACGGCAATGAACCTTGGTATCGAAAAGGCGACAACGGAAATGATTGGTTGTCTTGATGCTGATTCATACGTCACACCATCTGCGCTCAAGCGCATGATTCCGTACTTTGATGAGCCAACAGTCATGGCCGTTTCTCCGTCAATCATCGTCAAAGATCCCAAACGACCAATCGAGTGGGCCCAAAAAATAGAATACCAACTTTCTGTCTACATCAAGAAAATGCTCGGACTCATGAACGGTATCCATGTGACCCCTGGGCCGTTTTCTATTTATCGCATCGAGGTATTCCAGAAGCTCGGACCATATCGTGAAGCGCACAAAACTGAAGATATGGAAATTGCATATCGCATGCACGAAGCTGGTATGCGTATCGAGCAGTGTCATGATGCGCAGGTGTTTACCAAGACCCCTCCGACGGCTGTCGCGCTCTACAAACAACGTAAGCGTTGGATTTACGGGTTTATCAATAACACGATTGATTATCGACGTCTCATTTTCAAAGAAAAATACGGTGCGTTCGCACTCTTCACTATTCCAGCAGGTGTCATTTCTATTTTTTCTGCAATCTACCTGTTCATTTTTATGATCTATACCTTTGTAAAATTTATTTCAAATAAATTTACTGAATTTCAAGCAGTCGGTGTACATGTTGGTACCATTGTGCAACCGCAACAATTTAGTTGGTTTTACGTGAGTACACAGGCGGTATTTCTGATTACAATCCTTTTGTATGGATTCGTGTTTACGTCACTCATGATCGGTGCAAAAATGTCGACAGGGAAGTGGAAGCCGTCGTTTGCTATGGTGTGGTACATCGCGATTTATAGTATTATTGCGCCGTTATGGATTATACGGGCCGTGATTAATACTGTGTTCCGACGTGAGACGGCGTGGAGATAAAAATAATTAATATAACTATATGAATCAACATACTACAAAAAATACTGAACACGATACTGGCTGGTCAAAATACCTCGTTGTTTTTCTTATTACTCTCGGCATTTTCATCACTGTTTTTTATGTGAGTGATGTCCTTACAAAACGAAAGCTTGCTGAATTGAACACGATTCAAAATAATATCTCTGTTGATTTACTCTCCGCCGAAACGCAGTATTCACTGCTTGGCGAATTGGATTGTTCTCAAGTGACGAGCACGGTGCTTTCAGACCAACTCAACGATCTTTCAAAAAAGATTGAGTATCTTGAGAATTCAAGTGGTAAATCAGATGAACTCACGCAGCTTGAAAAACAGTATTCATTGCTTGAGATCAAGGACTATCTTCTCATGAAAGAGATTACCAATCGTTGTGGTCAAAAGTCCGTTTTCATTTTGTACTTCTATACGACGAGCGACAATTGTAGCGAGTGTGTGAAGCAAGGATATGTGCTCACTGACCTTCGCCAAAAGTACCCAGCACTCCGCGTGTATTCTTTTGACTACGGTTTGAATCTCTCAGCCGTTGAGACACTCATCAAAATATACGGCATCAAAGACACAGAACTTCCAGCGCTCGTTTCAGACAGGCAAGTCTATACTGGTTTCCATAGTGTTAGCGACATCGAAAAACTCATTCCGAAATTGAAAGCTACACTTCCAAGTGTAAAAAATTAGAGTATACTATACTCGGCATTATGGTTTCAGTAACAGAACAAATTCAGGCTGTTTGTGATAAAGCCGTTGAAGAACTTCGTATTCTTGGCAAAGAGCGCCGAATGATAATCCGAGAATATATAAAGGAACTAGAGGCAAAGAAAATGCAAAATGTTCACGATGAGCTCAACGATTTATTGAAATAATATATTTTTATGGAACAGAGCATTAAAATCAAAAAACTTGAAAAAGAAAAAGACATTGCTGGTCTCGAGACTCTTGCTGAGGAGGCAGACGTTGGTTATGAGCCTGGTATTGCTTCCGATGCGAGAGAAACAATCGAACGGGTGAAGCAGGAGAACGATCGCTTGGAACAAGAAAGAATAGCTGAAATTGAGCGTGTAGAGCAAGAAAAAATTGATGCGATTAACCGCTTGGAAAAAGAAAAAAAAGATGCTCAGGAAGGTTCTGAGTATCTTGATAGTGTGTTGAGTCTTCACGGAACAACTCAAGAGGCCGAGGAGCGTACGGTGAATGTAAATTCAAAGATAGTAGAAGTTGAAAAGACAGCAGTAGAAAAAATCAAAGAATTAGCAGAAAAGAAAGACGTCGAGGGGATTAAAGCAATACGAGACATGAGCACAGCTCTGTATGATGGTGAGGCTGTTGGTGAGGCTGAAAAGAATCTTTCGACGAACACAGTGACTCAACAAGCATCATTCGAAATAAAAAAATTTAAATTTAAAAAAAAGAAGGATACATATGATCGTATCGGGGAAGACTTGAAAGTTTTTAGTAAAAAACATGATTCAGGTTTAAAATTCACAATCAGGAAAGACGAACTTCATTCTGAGGATTTCATTAAGATACTCAAGCGATATGCTTCAGAGGTTGAAAACGAGGGTGAAGCCGATGAATCATATTTAATTACTCCACTTGAACAAGAAAATATTGCGAAGGCGTATAATAAGCTTAATGAGCAGAAACAAAGTGCTAAAGAGAGAACAACACAGAGCATGGGTGCCATTGAGGGGCATGAAAGTATAAATGTCATTCGGAATATTTCGAATGAAGAGTTTGCTCAGAATTATTTACCGAAGTTTATCCAATTAGCATTTGCTGGAAACAAGAGTTTCCAAATTCCCGAAAATTCATTTACGCTATCACCAACGAATAAAATTCGCAATGGTCTTGTTGGTAATTTAAAATTTCAAGTGAAAGGCACGAGTGGTCTGGTGGACGCCGAAATTCAGAATTTAAAGATTAAGTCAGAAAACGGAAACATAAGTATCGACCCGAACTCATTTGATTTTGTTCTTCCAGAAGAAATAAAAGGAGCTCGCGAGTTTGTCAAAAATGCATTAGGGGGTTTTGCGAACATTTTCAGCAAAGATCTTTCAAGCTATTCGCTCCCAACTATTAAGAAAGTTCATTTTGCTGGAGATAGGGTGAGAATTGAGAGTACAACTCTCGATGAGGTTCCAGATAGTGAATTTGTACAACATACGAAAGGCGATTCCGAGGATCATCATACTCCGAAACATGATGCTCACGGATCTCATGACTCACATGGTGGGCACCACGATACTCACGGACCCGGACATGCAGAACACCATGGTGGGGAGAAAAAGGAACTGCAAGTCAGAATCCAAGAGTGGTGGGACAAAAAATTTCCTCAAAAAGATCGCGCTTCGGTCGTGAATGAACCAAATAAAAAAAGTTTTTCATTGAAAAACTTTCTTGATATCAAATCAAAAGAGGAACGGGCTCAAGGAAAATACGAGGTTGAAAAAGATCAAATCGTTACCGCACTTTATCGAGCAGAAAATAGATTTGTCGAAACAGAGAGAGTTCTCGAAAATTCTGGTGGTGCACAAAGCGAACCACAGCTAGCATTGGCACTAGAAAAAATAATTGAAGGTGCGTTAAGTACGTATCTTCGACTTCGACCAGAAGATCGTGACCCGAGACTTTTAGGAGTACTTGCCCAATTTTTGCCTCCGCAAAATCATAGCTAGTGAAACGAATTAATAAATCAAAAACCGGCATCATATGCCGGTTTTTGATTTGGGTATTGTCTGGAGCCGCTTCTCGGACTTGAACCGAGGACCCACGCTTTACAAAAGCGTTGCTCTACCAACTGAGCTAAAGCGGCTTGGTCGGTCGCGTGAGCGACCGAATCATCCTACTATATTTCTTCTTTTTTTGCTAGTCCCATGTCGCCACTTTCTTTACGAATCGCATCGGTTACTTTGTCCTTGTGAGCACGGATGTTTTTGAGAAATCCGGACGGTCGTCCTCCTTGTGTAAGGTGACCATTCTTTGTGATGAGGCGGTTGAGGCGAGCCTTTACTTTGCCATCAGTGTTGCGTACCCATGTTGAGATGAGAATCCAAACCTTGAGTGCCATGAGGACGAAGTGGTGCACGGCAAACTTGGCAAGGTCGACGAGACGCATACGAATGCTCTCGATTGAGAGGTCGTGCCAATCTGCCGCTTCATATGACTCAGGAAGGATCTTACCTGTACGAAAGAGCCAAATCTTGTGCCCGATGAGCGCAAACGCGACTATGACTGAAAGGAAAAAGAGAATAATAGTGAATAGCATGTGAGTATTGTACCGCGTCTCTTACGCAGTTGCTACACGAACGAATCCGACGAGGGTCGCACTATTCGCTGCAAGAAGCTTCTCGATAGTCTGGTCAGGATTCTTGATGAATGGCTGATCGACTAGTGTTCGCTCTTTGAAGAATGTATCGAGTTTACCGGCAAGCATCTTTTCTTGGATATCTGCTGGTTTGCCTGACTTCGCAACTTCTTCGGCGAAGAGTGCTTTGACATTTGTCTTTGCTTCTTCTGGAACATCGGCGCGAGTCTTGTACTCAGGATTCATCGCAGCAACATGCATTGCGATATCCTTTGCGACTTCTTGGTTGCCTCCCGAGAGACCAACCATTGTACCGACGCGTCCATCGTGAACGTAGACACCGACGACAGGAGCCTCCATAACGACGATTTCTCCGAGCTGGAGGTTCTCACCGAGTTTCTGGATACCTGCTGAGATGAGCTCAGGTGCCATTGCTTCAGCAGCTGCTTTGCCCTGTTCGAGTGCTGCACTTGCGAGTGTTGTTGCGATTGCAACGAAGTCTGCGTTTTTTGCAACGAAGTCTGTCTCACAGCGGAGTGTCAAAAGGAGAGCGAAGCCATTCTTTTCTGCTTTGACGATAACGCCAGCAGTTGCTTCACGGTCAGACTTTTTGGCTGCAATTTCTGTTGATTTCTTTTTGAGGATGAGGAGCGCTTTTTCCATGTCTCCGCCTGCCTCTTCAAGTGCCTTCTTGCACTGCATAACTGAAACGCCCGTCTTGTCTCGCAATTCTTTGACCTGTTCCGTTGTGATAGCCATAGATATAGTTTTTGTTAATTACTGCTTGTAAGCATCGGCAAGGTGTTTGACGATGAATTCGATTGCTGCACGTGATGCATCGTTGGCAAGGATTGGGTAGGTGATTGTTGTGAGGTCACAGTCGGTACTACCGAGTGCGATGACTGGGATACCGAGACGCTGTGCTTCAAGAACTGCGATCTCTTCTTTCTTTGGGTCGACGATGAAGAGTGCATCTGGAAGTCCTTTGAGAGAAACGATACCACTGAAGAGTTCTTCCATTTTCGCAACTTCACGCGCGATGAGGAGCTGTTCTTTCTTGGTGTATTTCTTCTGAAGGTCTCCGGAGATTTTGGCTGCGCGGAGTTCTTCGAGACGAGTGAGACGCTTTTTGATCTCAGGGAAGTTGGTAAGGATACCTCCAACCCAGCGACTCGTAACGAATGGAAGATCGAGACTTTCTGCGGCTGTGCGAGTAGCGTCTTTTGCTTCTGGCTTTGTACCGACGAAGATAACAGTCTTGCCTTTCTGGCCGAGTGTCTTCATATACTCAGTCGCTTTCTGGAGCATGACTTCTGTCTGTTCGATATCAATGATGTCGACCTTGTTTTTTGTGCCGAACAAATGTCGGGCAACTGATGGGTGACGGCGAGTTCGGGAATATCCGAAGTGAGCGCCGACACTAAAGAGCTCCTTGAGGAGCGGGGATGCACTGGTGTTCTCTGACATATACACAATAGCTTGGTTTCTCGGTCAGTGACCGGAAGACCTTAATTATAAAGCCGAGCTACGCTCGGCGCGATCCGTTTTTAAGCATTTCAGCTTGGCATTTCTGCCGATACAGGGAAGGTGACTAGTGTCGGGACTCCCCACGGAAAGCCCGATTACTATAGCAGAAAAATTGGTTTTGGGCAAATGATTCGCGAGGGTACAAGTTCATTTGTAAAAGGCACTTTTTTCCTGTAGTATCCGTATATAACATAATCTAAAAACCAGATGGCAAATCCTCAAAATCAATCAACTGAAGAGTCGTTCCACATCACTCCTCGCGCAGAGGATTATTCTGCTTGGTATCTCGATATCATTCGCGCAGCTGGTCTTGCCGAACATGGTCCAGCAAAAGGAACGATGGTTATCAAACCCTACGGTTACGCTATTTGGGAAAAGGTACAAAATGTTTTGAATGCAAAATTCAAAGAATCAAATGTTGAGAATGCGTATTTCCCGATGCTCATTCCTGAAAGTTTGCTCAAGCGTGAAGCTGACCATATTGAAGGTTTCGCTCCAGAAGTTGCTGTTGTGACTCATGCTGGTGGCAAAGATTTGGAAGAACGACTTATCATCCGACCAACATCGGAAACAATTATGTATGAAGTGTTTTCAAATTGGATTCATTCATATCGTGATTTGCCACTTTTGATAAATCAATGGGCCAATGTTGTGCGTTGGGAAATGCGTCCACGACTTTTTTTGCGTACAACAGAATTCTTGTGGCAAGAAGGGCATACGGTGCATGCGAGCGAGGCGCTTGCCGACGAGCGAGCCCGCATGATGCTTGAGGTGTATCGAGATTTCGCTGAAACGTACATGGCCATCCCTGTTATTCCTGGACAGAAGTCTGATTCAGAAAAATTCGCTGGAGCACTCCGCACCTATACATGTGAAGCCATGATGCAAGATGGCAAAGCGCTTCAGTTTGCAACGTCACATAATCTTGGAGATCATTTTGCGAAAGCATTTCATATTCAATTCCTCGACGAGAACAATGAACAGCAGTTTGGTTGGCAAACGAGTTGGGGTCTTTCGACACGTTCTATTGGTGGACTTATCATGACTCACAGTGACGACAAGGGTCTCGTGCTTCCCCCAAAGATGGCTTCGATTCAAGCAGTGCTTGTGCCTATTCTCATTGGCAAAGATGTTGATGCTGATGTGCTCGCAAAAATAAAAGAACTCGATACTCAAATTCGTGCGCTTTCAATCAGTACAAAAATCGACGACCGCGCAATGCGTCCTGGAGAAAAATTCTATGAATGGGAACGTAAGGGCGTACCTGTTCGTGTTGAGTTCGGACCAAAAGATCTCACCGCGAATCATGCCGTACTTGTGCGTCGCGATACCGGCGAAAAAGAAACAGTCACGCTCAGTGACGTTCCTGAACGTATCGGTCAGCTTCTTGAAACGATTCAAAAATCTTTGTATGAACGCGCTGTGCAACTCCGAACGAGTAAAACAAAGACACTCGACAATTGGGATGAATTTAAACAAGCGATCGAAGAAGGTAATTTTGTCCTTGGACACTGGGATGGCACACGCGAAACAGAAGCACTCATCAAAGAAGAAACTGGAGCGACGATTCGCTGCATTCCGTTTGATTCAAAGGAAGAAATTGGTATGTGTATTAAGACGGGCAAACCATCAAAGCGTCGCGTAATTTTTGCGAAGGCATATTAAAGGTATATGTTTGAACGGGTATACAACGCATTTTCAAACGACATCGGTATCGACCTCGGTACTGCGAATACGCTCGTGTACCTCAAGGGGCATGGGATTGTGATTAATGAACCTTCTGTGGTGGCGGTGAATCAAAAGACTGGACGTATTGTGGCTGTCGGTACTGAGGCCAAGAACATGCTCGGACGAACTCCAGGGCATATTCGTGCTGTGCGACCGATCATCGATGGCGTGATTTCTGATTTTGAAGTGACTGAGGAGATGCTTTCGTATTTGATTGCGAAGGCCGAAAAAATTTCGAAGAAATTTTTTCGGCCCCGTGTCGTCATCGGTGTTCCATCAGGAATCACCAACGTTGAAATTCGCGCCGTCTATGACGCTGCAAAATCTGCTGGGGCGCGTGAAGTATTCATCATCGAAGAACCAATGGCAGCAGCAATCGGTATTCGTCTTCCTGTCAAAGAACCAGTCGGTTCAATGATTGTCGATATCGGTGGAGGTACGACAGACATCGCCATCATTTCTCTTGGAGGAATCGTGCGGAGCAAGAATTCAAAAGTAGCGGGCGACAGACTCAACTCAGATATTTCTTCATACCTTCGCGATGAATTCAAATTGCTCATCGGCGAAAAGACTGCTGAAAATGTGAAGATAGCAATTGCGAGCGCAACTGAAGGCAAATTTCAAGAAGCGCAAGTGCGTGGACGTGACCTCGTTACGGGACTTCCTCGTGAGGTTATTATTACCGACAGTGATATTCGCGAAGCGATTGCGCCAGCGGTCAACGAACTTGTTGATGGAATCAAAGAAGTACTCGAAACAACACCACCTGAAATTCTTTCTGATGTAATGAATCGCGGTATCGTCCTCTCTGGTGGCGGAGCACTTTTGACTGGTCTCGATACATTGCTCGAAGGGGTACTCAAGATTCCTATTTTTGTGGCCGAAGATCCGCTCACGGCGGTGGCGCGTGGTGCAGGTGTCGTGCTTGATGCTGTGGATGAATATGAAGAACAGCTTGTCAGCTCGACAAACGATCTGCCTCCACGATAGTCGAGTATCCGCTCGCGCACCTTTTGTGCTATTCTAGAAAAATGATTCCGCGTCAGCGACAATTTGCTCCAACACATACCAAAACACGCCAATTGCGTGTCGTTGGCGCAGCTCTTTTCCTTGTTATTATTTTTGCTATTCCGACGATTCGCTCGGGCATGCGTCGAGGAGTGAGTGCTGTCGGCATTACGATTGCTCGGGGCACACACGCCGTGGGTGGTTGGCTTGTCGATATCCGCACAACTGTGGTTTCAAAAAATTCGCTCGCGACTGAAAACGCCGTACTTAAAACACAGGTTGCTGAATTGACGGCACGACTCGCAAGTAGTGATCAGGTCGCACGAGAAAATGCGAACTTGAAATCTGCGATGGGAAGAAGTGAAGCAAATCATTTTACGCTTGCGACCGTGATTGAAAAACCACCACATTCTTTGTATGACACGCTCGTCATTGATGGAGGAAGCTCCGTTGGTCTCGCTGTAGGACAGAGTGTGTATGCCAATGGAGAAACACCAATCGGTTCGATTGCACAAGTATTACCAAGTACGGCAATCGTTAAACTCTATTCTGCTCCAGGTGAAGAAACGGAAGCACGATTGATGCCTTCAAATATAGATGTGACACTTGTTGGAAAAGGTGGTGGCAATTTTTCAACGACGATTCCGCACGATGTTGCAGTATCTGAGGGGACGACAGTGATGACCAAAGAAACGAATGCAAGTACGATTGCGGTATTTCAAAAAGTAGTTTCAGATGCACGAGATTCATTTCAAACGATCTTGCTTGGTGCACCGCTCAATATGTACGAATTGAATTTCGTCGAAGTACGACAATAATTTTGTGAAGCCAATCAAATTTACGATTACGAAAAAAATAGACAACGCGCTTGGACGTGCGGGTGTTCTCGTGACGCCTCATGGAACAGTGCACACGCCCGCGTTTGTGTCTGTTGGAACGAAAGCAACCGTCAAAGGAATGACGCCGGAAATGCTCAAAGATATGGGTGGACAAATCACACTCTGTAATACGTATCATTTGTACTTGCAACCGGGTGATGAATTGATTGCGCGTGCGGGCGGACTCCATACATTTATGGGGTGGCATGGACCGATGATGACGGACTCGGGAGGATTTCAAGTATTTTCACTGGGTGCTGCATATGGCAAAGGAATTTCAAAAGTGCTCCATCCTGTCGAGCCATCGCAACAAATCCCTGAACGTTCAAGTGCTGATGACGGCGTACCTCGCCTCGCGACGGTCGGCAATGACGGCGTTTCGTTTCGTTCCCACATTGATGGAAGCTTGCATTACATCACTCCTGAAAAGTCGATGGAGATCCAACACAATCTTGGGGCTGATCTTATTTTTGCATTCGATGAATGCACCTCACCAACAGAAGAACGCAGATATCAAGAAGAGGCACTGATGCGCACACACGCGTGGGCGAAACGAAGTTTGGAATATCATCATGCGCGACCGAATGCTGAGCGACAGGCACTACTTGGTATTGTGCAGGGTGGGCGAGATGAGGAGTTGCGCCGCCGGTCGGCTCGTGAAATAGCGGCGATGCGCTCGACCGGCGGCGCCGAATTCGACGGCTTTGGCATCGGAGGATCATTTGAAAAAGACGACCTTCACAGCGCTGTGCAGTGGGTCAACGAAGAATTGCCCGAAGACAAACCTCGTCACTTGCTCGGTATTGGTGAACCTGAAGATCTGTTTATGGGCGTTGAGAATGGTGTTGATCTCTTTGACTGTGTCGCTCCAACACGCAATGCTCGATCGACTGGTACGCTCTATACCAAAGAAGGACGCATGCGCATCATGAACACAAAGTATCGCGAAGATTTCACTCCAATCGAAAGTGATTGCGGATGCTACACGTGCACGCATTTCACTCGCGCGTATCTCGCACATCTTTTTCATGCCAAAGAAATGCTCGGCAGTATGCTTGCAAGCGTGCACAATTTGTATTTCCTCACACACCTTGTCGACCAAATGCGCGAGGCAATCATTGCAGGAACTTTTTATGAACTCAAAGAATCGTTCATGAAAACATATACAAAATAATATGGATATCGAAAAAGGATTTTATTATCACTACAAACACGATCCGTCGGGGGAGATAAACAACTTTGCCTATGAAGTGATGGGGATTGCACATCACTCAGAAATTGCAGGTCTTGATGAAAGCGCGATGGTCATGTATCGACCCCTCTACTATGCTCCGATATATCAAGCAGGGAAGCATTGGAATGTCCGACCGCGCGCAATGTTCACCGAAATGGTGACCAAAAATGACGTGAACAAACCACGATTTCAAAAAATTACAGACAGCATGATACTCGATGAACTTGAGAAAATTCGTGATGCCATGTATAACTAACAGCTACGATGTCAAAGAATATTTTTACTATTGAAAGTGATTGGGCGCCGTCAGGCGACCAACCAGAAGCAATCAAGGCTCTCGTCAAAGGGCTTGATTCTGGTATGCAAAAGCAGACTCTGCTTGGTGCGACTGGTACTGGAAAAACATTTTCGATTGCGAATGTTATTCAGCAACACAACAAACCGACGCTCATTATTGCACACAACAAAACGCTCGCTGCACAGCTCGCGCAAGAATTTCGAGAATTTTTCCCAAATCACGCCGTACATTATTTCGTCTCGTACTACGACTTCTACCAGCCAGAAGCATATCTTCCGACGAGTGATACCTATATCGAAAAGGACGCACAGATCAACAAAGAAATTGATCGTCTTCGTCACGCGACGACGCAGTCACTCCTCCTTCGCAAAGATGTCATTATCGTCGCCTCCGTCTCGTGTATTTACGGTCTCGGAAGTCCAGCTGAATATCAGAAGGTAAATATGAAATTGTCAGTCGGTGATACGATTGATCGCACTGCGCTCATGCGCCGACTTATCGAAGTGCATTTCACGCGCACGAATGCCGATCTTGAACCAGGTACGTTCCGTTCAGTCGGAAACAAAATCGATATCATGCCGATTTCAGAAACAATGATGTATCAGATTTCTGTTGGTGCTCGCGGTATTGAACGCATCACCAAGATTGATCCTGTCTCATCGAAGTCGCTTGGTGATCAAGAGCATTTGTTTGTGTTCCCAGCGAAACATTTCATTACAAACGACGAGAGCAAGACCCGCGCAGTCAAAAGTATCAAAGCGGAGCTCGCTGCTCAGCTCAAGAAATTTGAAAAGGAAGGAAAGCTTCTCGAAGCAGAACGATTGAAGCGTCGCACGACATACGACCTCGCCATGATTGACGAGATGGGCTACTGTAATGGAATCGAAAACTATTCTCGACATCTTTCTGGCAAGAAGGCAGGTGAACCACCAGAAACATTGCTCTCATATTTCCCTCACAAAGCTGACGGCTCGCCTGATTTTTTGACGATCATCGACGAATCACACGTGACGCTTCCTCAGATTGGAGGTATGTACGCAGGCGATCAAGCACGCAAGAAAAATCTCGTGGAATTTGGATTTCGTTTGCCGAGTGCGTGCGACAACAGACCACTTACGTTTCCAGAATTTGAACAACGCATCGGTCAGGTCATTTTCGTTTCGGCAACTCCAGCCGATCGCGAAAAAGAAATGAGTGAACAAATCGTTCAGCAGATTATTCGTCCGACCGGTCTCGTCGATCCAGAAGTCATTGTTCGTCCAATTTTGGAAAAGGGGAATTACCCTGGGCAAATTCAAGATTTCATTCGTGAGACCGAGCTTACTGTGAAGAAAGGTGATCGCGTCCTTGCCACAACACTCACCAAGAAAATGGCCGAAGACCTCGCCACGTACCTCAAGGACAAAAAAATAAAAGCAGAATATTTGCATAGTGAAATCAAGACGATTGATCGTATTCGCATTCTTACGCAATTTCGCAAAGGTGAATTCGACGTGCTTGTCGGAGTGAACTTGCTTCGAGAAGGTCTCGACCTTCCGGAAGTTTCATTTATTGGAATTCTCGACGCGGACAAAGAAGGATTCCTTCGCTCCGAAACATCACTCATTCAGACGATCGGTCGTGCAGCGCGTAACGTCGATGGTCACGTCATACTCTATGCTGACGTGATGACTGGCTCACTTGAGAAAGCGATTGGGGAGACGAATCGTCGTCGCGCAATTCAAGTCGCATACAATACAAAACATGGCATTACGCCGATGACTATCAAGAAAGCCATTCGTGATATCGCGCAAGAGCTCGAAAGTGAACACGAAAAAGCGCTTGGCGAAGAATTGTCGATCGATATGGCAATGATTGGTGCAAAGGGTCCAAAAGCCTACGCGAAACTCATTAAAATCAAAGAAAAAGAAATGAGTGCAGCGGTCAAAGACCTCGATTTTGAGACCGCAGCTATCTTGCGAGACGAGATTCAGGCACTCCGCTTGAGGGGCTAGCGCATAATCAAAAAGTAATGTATAGTGCGAATATAATAATTAAGTCAGAAATTCAGTATGAAAACAATGGATAAGAAATGGTGGTGGGTTATCGGTGGGGCGGTCGTGCTCGTCATCGTGATAATCGGCGCGCTTCGCTTGAGTCACAAAGCAGAGGCTCCTGTCGCCGAACCGTCAACACATGACCTTGAAACATCAGTGCTTCAATCAACCGAGGATTTTAGTCGTGGCAGTGTGCACCAGGCTCCTGCTCCGACCGTACCAGCACTTACGTATACTGAAGCACTCACGAAGTATGCGGATGCTCGTCTTGAATTCGATGCTGAATGTCAGGTTCGACCCGTCAATCAAACATGGAAGAATAACACTGAGCTCATGCTCGACAATCGTTCGAACCAGAATCGTTTGATTCACATGGATGTGCTTGGAGATGTTACTATCAAACCATGGGGCTTTAAAATCGTGAAGTTTTCAAGTCCTACAACTCCAGATACAATAATGGTTGATTGCGGAAATTTGCAGAACGTTACATCGGTGCTCCTCCAAAAATAATTGAAAGATAAAGAACATCAAAACTGGATACGTGTGCGTGGCGCAAAAACGCACAATCTCAAAAATGTCGATGTCGATATGCCTCGAGACAAGATGGTCGCTGTGACCGGAATGTCTGGATCAGGAAAGTCGTCGCTCGCATTTGATACGATATTTGCAGAGGGTCAACGTCGATACGTTGAGTCTCTGTCTTCGTATGCCCGACAGTTTTTGCAACAGATGCCGAAGCCTGAGGTGGAAGAAATTACCGGACTTTCTCCTGCGATTTCGATCGATCAAAAATCTCGCTCAAACAATCCACGTTCGACTGTCGCGACGATCACGGAAATCTACGATTATCTCCGCGTGCTCTACGCACGTATCGGTCGACCATTTTCTCCAATCTCTGGACTTGAAGTAAAGAAACTTTCAAACCAAGAAATTTCTGATTTCGTTTTGAAAAAAGTAAAAGATGTTCTCAAGAATTCGAAAGGAAAAGAAAAGACGGTGATGGGTGTTTCGTGGGTTGATGCACCGATTTCAATTTACGCACCACTGGTGCGTGGACGAAAAGGTGAGTACTATCAATTGCTCTACGACATGCTTTCGAAGGGATATGAAAAAGCACGCATCGATGGCGCTGAACACAATCTTCGTGATCGTATCGAGCTTTCAAAAAACGCAAAGCACGAGATTGATATTCTTGTGGATTCATTTGCGGTGCACGAATTTACCGACAGACCAGCTGACATGGAAATGCGCTTGGCTGAGGCGATTGAACGCGCGATTCTTGAGAGTGACGGCCTCATTCGTATCGTAACTCCTGAAGAAGATTCATTACTCTCGGCGAAGCTCGTGTGTCCAGAAGACGGCTACGTCTTCCCAGAAATTGAACCACGATTGTTCTCATTCAACTCACCGTATGGAGCATGTCCTTCATGTAACGGTCTTGGAACAAAGCATTTTCTCGGTGGTGAACCATGTCCTGATTGTAAGGGAGCGCGTCTGCGCGAAGAAGCGCTCAACGTTTTTCTTGGTGGAAAGGAGCACGGAAAAAACATTGTTGATTTCACCACAATGACAGTGCGTGATGCGCACGAATTTTTGAAGACACTCAAGCTCACACCAAAAGAAAAAGAAATCGCTGCTGCAATCCTGAAAGAGATTGGAGACCGTGTGCAATTCATGCTCAACGTCGGCCTCGACTATCTCGGACTTGATCGCCGTGCGAATACACTCAGTGGTGGAGAATCACAGCGTATTCGTCTCGCATCCCAACTCGGCTCACGCCTCGTCGGTGCCATGTACGTGCTCGACGAACCGACCATCGGTCTGCATCAGCGCGACAACGACAAACTCATCGCAACACTTCTTGAACTTCGTGATCTTGGAAACACAATCATCGTCGTTGAACATGATGAGGATACCATTTATGCGTCTGACTATATCGTTGATATTGGTCCAGCTGCCGGAGTTCATGGTGGAAATATTATAGAAAGTGGCTGGCTCGATACGTTGCTCACTGCAAAGACCAATCCGTCTGGCAGTCGTACACTCGCATATTTGCGCGGGGAAGCAAAAATTCCTGTACCAGAAAAACGTCGCGAAGCAGACAAAGGCAAACTCCAGATCGTTGGCGCAAAAATTCACAATATCGACAACATAAACGTAGACATTCCACTCGGTCGTCTCGTCTGTATCACTGGGGTGTCGGGAGCAGGAAAGTCGTCATTCATGGACGATGTCCTTGCGGCAAATCTTTCCGCGCAATTCGACAAAAAATATCGCTCAAACAATATTTACAATTGCTCGAAATTCCTCGGCCGTGAATATCTCACTCGTGCAATTTTGATTGATCAGAGCCCAATCGGACGTACGCCTCGCTCAAACATTGCGACCTACACTGGCGCATGGAGTCATATCCGCGACATGTTTGCTGAGACAGAAGAAGCACGACTGCGTGGCTGGAAGGCAAATCGATTTTCATTCAATGTGAAAGGCGGACGCTGTGAAGCCTGTGAAGGTCGCGGTGTCATAGCGGTTGAAATGCATTTTTTGCCGACTGTCTACGTCACCTGTGATGTCTGTAATGGCAAACGCTTCGACAAAGAAACACTCAAAATTAAATTTAAAAAGAAGAATGTATTCGAGGTGCTCGAAATGACTGTCGAAGAAGCGAATGTATTCTTCCGTGATATTCCAGCAATCAGTGACCGCTTGCAGACGTTGCTCGACGTTGGACTCGGCTATATCAAAATCGGACAAAACGCGACGACGCTCTCTGGCGGAGAAGCTCAGCGTGTCAAAATCGCAAGTGAACTGTATCGTCCGTTTATTCACAAGGCGATGTATTTGCTCGATGAACCAACGGTTGGATTGCATTATGACGACGTTGCGAATCTCGTTGATGTGTTGCAGAAACTCGTCGACCGAGGCAACACTGTTGTCGTTATCGAACACAACCTCGATCTTATCAAGTGTGCCGATCACCTCATCGACTTCGGACCAGAAGGAGGGGACAAAGGTGGAAAAATCGTTGCCAAAGGAACGCCAGAAGAAGTGGCGAATAACGCAAAATCACACACTGGGTACTATCTCAAAAAAGTACTGAAGAAAAAATAGAAATTGTTCCTCCTTGCGAGTGGGAGTGGTAGGATATACTTATGAAAATATCTGATGTCATCAAAGCAAAATTGCCCGATACACCAGGCGTGTATTTTTTTCGCTTGGGTGATGAAATTCTCTATATCGGCAAGGCAACATCGCTCCGTGATCGCACGAAGAGCTATTTTGCCAAGGACCTGATTGCGACCCGTGGACCGCTCATTGTGGACATGGTATTTAAGGCTGATAACATCACATTCGAAGAAACAGACTCGGTGCTCGAAGCACTCATTCTTGAAGCAAATTTAATCAAGAAATATCAACCGTACTACAATACAAAAGAAAAGGATGACAAAAGCTGGAACTATGTGTGTATCACCAAAGGTGATTGTCCGATGGTGCTTGTCGAGCGTGGAAAGAATATCAATTTTGAAACGGGTACAACACTCAACGGAGTTGCGCTGAGCGATTGGTATGGACCATTCACGAGTGGCACCCAACTCAAAGAGGCGCTCAAAATTATCCGTCGCATTTTCCCGTTCGTTGATGCGTCGAGCGCGAAGCGCGACAATTATGAATTCTATCGCCAGCTCGGACTCACGCCTGATGTATCGGGTGAAGAAAAACTCACGGCGTACAAACGAAGTGTGCGTAACCTGAAGCTCTTTTTTGAAGGCAAGAAAAAAACAATCGTGAGCGAGCTTGAGCGAGACATGAAACTCGCTGCAAAGGAAGAGCGATTTGAAGATGCGTCACATATCCGCAATCAACTCTTTGCCCTCGGACATATCAATGACATTGCGCTCTTGAAAGGCGACCCAAGTGTCCGAAAGGAAAAAGCTGGTTTTCGTATCGAAGCGTATGACGTTGCGCACATGAGTGGCAAGAATATGGTTGGCGTGATGACGGTGATGGAAGATGGTGAAGTAAACAAAAAAGAATATCGCACCTTTACTGTGCGAGGATTCACGAAAGCAAACGATACCGGTGCTCTCGAAGAAATCCTCTCGCGCCGACTTCGTCATACTGAATGGGGAATGCCAGATCTCGTCGTCGCTGACGGAGGTGAAGCACAGCTTCGCGTCGCACGCCAAGTGCTCGATCGCTACCAAATGAAAGTCCCTGTTGTGTCTGTGGTGAAAGATGATCACCATAAGCCAAAGGATTTTCTGGGTGACATGGACATGGTTGCGAAGCACAAAAAAGAAATTCTCTTGATGAATTCAGAGGCGCATCGTTTTTCAATTCGTCTGCACAAAAATAAGCGAGACAAGAATTTTTTGCCATAATACGATATACTGAGACTATGATTCGCGTTGGAGTACTTCGTGGGGGAGCTGGAACCGATTACGAGCAATCGCTCGCAAGTGGAGCATACGTACTCAAACATCTTCCGCATGATCGGTACGAGGTTTATGATGTGTATATTGATACTGAAGGTGTTTGGCATCTTGGGGGCACTCCTGTCTCCGAAGAAAAACTTCGTCATCGCATCGACGTTATTTGGAACACCTTGTCGGGATACTTTGGGGCAGATGGAAAGTTGCAACAACTGCTTGAAAAACTTGGAATACAATATACGGGCAGTGACCCGCTTACTTCAGCGATCGTAGCCAATCGCAAATTGCAAAAAGATCGACTTGCAACCCTCGGCATCGTAACTCCACGTGGGCTATTTGTAGATTCATGGGGCGACGGAGTGTACGACGCAAAGGATGTTGATACAGTCGTTGCGACTGTATCAAAAAAGTTTTCTCCACCGTGGATTGTTACGCCAACATCTCGTGTTGGTGGAAGCGATTTTGTTATTGCAAAAACACGAATCGAGCTTGCGCACATACTCCAAACAATGTGTCAGAACAAAACTCCCGTCCTCATTGAGGAAGCCGTGATTGGTCAGGAAGTACGAGTCGTTGCTTCGAGTGGGTTTCGCGGACAAAAAACGTACACATTTTTGCCAGTAGAAAAAAACAGGGGCGCACACAAAAAATTGAAACGAGAAGAACGTGATATCGTGCAACGTGTCGCGCGAAGTGTGCATGAAGGATTGGAGCTCGGTTCGTACTCATGCATTCATGCCGTTGTCTCTCCCAAGGGACGCGTATACGTGACTGGAGTAGATACGGTACTTGCCGTCCATCCTGAATCAGATTTTCACGAGGCACTCACCTCTGTTGGCTCATCGTTTCGTGAATTTTCTGAGCACGTACTTTCGCATGCACGTGCACGAAAAATATAAGTATCTTTTCCACACACGAGTCGAGATTTTTACTGAGGAGGAGTATACTTATCGTACTAGTAGTTAATGAGCAGTATTTATGAAAAACAAACAAGCTGGTTTTACCTTGATTGAACTTTTGGTCGTCATCGCGATTATCGGTATTCTTGCGACTATCGTGCTTACATCGCTTGGAAGTGCTCGTGTAAAAGCAAATGATGCGAAAGTTCAAGCACAACTTTCTTCGATGCGTGCGCAAGGAGAAATGTTTTTTGGCGATAATTCTAATTATGGTAGTTCACAATCTTCATATGGAGATTGTCATACAGGGGAGTTATTTCTTAGTGGATCGAATACACTCTTTTCGCTTATTACTGCGATTCCATCAACATACACGGTAGCTTGTTATGAAGATCCGTATGGTTCAGGAAGTGCCAGTGTTTGGGCTGTTACGGCTTCGAATGGTCTTACCGTGGGGGGTGCTTCGTGGTGCGCAGATAGTACCGGTCAGTTTAAGAATTACTCAGGATCAACTCCTGTGACTCCAGTGCTTGCAGTTTGTCAGTAGCCAAATTTGTAAAGGTTGCAACAAAAAAACGCCGAATGGCGTTTTTTTGTTGCGTGTCTTTGTCTCGCGAGAATCGAACAGGTGTGGACCCTAGGAGATTCGAACTCCTGACCTCCTCTTTGCAAAAGAGGCGCTCTACCAACTAAGCTAAGGGCCCAAAAAAAATAACTTCGGTATTGTAGCTTAAATGTATCTTTTTCGCAAGAATGGACAATTTTAATCAGGATATTTTAGAGCAGGAAATTCACTCATTTTCCTTTCTGTATATGAATTTTTCTGATAAAATACACCTATGGACTGGCTTTCTGATTTTGCTAGCCGTATCCAAGAGAAACTCGATAAATATACGCGCGAGTTTTTTGTCGTGACTACTCATTTTTTGAATCGAATTACGAAGCGTTTAGGCAGTTCTTTTACGTTTACAAAAGAAAAAACACGCATATCGGTGATTGGACTTGTTGTAGTACTTGTCACTTCGTCTATCATTTTTGCTCCACATAGTTCTGCGACGGTTTCTGATTTTTATCCAGGTACTTGTTCTGGTGGGTGGCTCAATCCTCAGAATGCCACTGGTTTACCGTCACTCGATGGGGTGCAGCCTGCGAATAGCTATACAGAAAAAAATTCTGCTGTGCTTAATAATTCACATTCTGATATCGTTTGTAATAACTTTGCCGGAAATATTCCAAGTGGAACAAATCCAAAAACATTTACGGTTAAATTCCATTGGTCGATTGACGACGGATCTGTTGCACATGATGGGGTGTCTACTCCCACACCAGCTACGACAACAGATGTTATTTCTGCACCAGCTACGACGTCTCAATCACCAAGCGACACCACCACAGCTACACAAACTCCAACCGATACAAAAACTACAACTGACACAACAATCCCTGCATCAACAATCACGACACCAACACCAACACCAACTTCAGACACGACAACGACTCCACCAGCTACACCAGTAATCACACCTGATGCAACTCCGGTAGTTCCAGCAACTCCGGTACTTACTGCGCCAACTACTTCGTCCGATACTCAGCCCGCAGCAGACACGACAATTCCAACAACAACGCCTGCGGCTACTACTGCAACAACCGATCAACCAAAGACAGTAGCGTCTGCATTCAAAAAAACACTTGCAACTCTCGATGCGCTTGTAACGGACGCGTTGAGTGCTGGTGACACAACAATGTTTCATTCTCCAAGTGATATGTTTGTCGTTCGCTATTCCGTAGACGGAACTAACTGGAACGATATTGGCACAGTCAATGCTGCAAATTGGCAGACTGCTACGTTTACGATATCTGGGCCAGACATCGCAGGATGGAGTGATCTTTCAAAATTACATGTTGGACTTTTTAGTCTTTCTCCTGATGGAACACAGCCTGTTGTGTATATCGATGCTGTTGAAGTCGATGTTGATTATGCTGATGCGAGCACTTCAGTTATCGTTCCGACAGTGAAAGTCGTCGACCCGTCTATCTCAATCGTTGCTCCGCAAAAAGATAATTTTACTTTGGATGAGGCACCGGTGTTTTCTATCACTAACCCAAATCTTTCAACTGCTCAAATTTTACACCTTGTTCAAAATGACAAAGCCGTCGTTGTTGACGACCACTTGGGTGTTTTTTCTGAGACAGCACCCAAAACGATACCAACGCAACCTCCGACGAGTCAGACAGATACAGGCCCGACAAGTTCGACTTTGACAGCACCAGCGCAATCTCCAAGCGACACCACCACAGCTACACAAACTCCAACCGATACAAAAGCTACGGCTGATACAAAAGTTCCCACTGATACAAAAACTACAACTGACACAACAATCCCTGCATCAACAATCACGACACCAGAACCAACACCAACACCAACACCAACTTCAGACACGACAACGACTCCACCAGCTACACCAGTAATCACACCTGATGCAACTCCGGTAGTTCCAGCAACTCCGGTACTTACTGCGCCAAGTGAAACAACATCAGCTCAAACTGTAACGCCAGCACCAGTATCGGCGCCTGTTCAACCAGTTTCAGATTTGAATAGCGCGATTTCGACGAGTACGGCAGATTCTTCAAACCTCGGCGCGTTTGCTGTTGGTGCGCTTGGATCGGATATCACTGGCGTCCAAGCGTTTCAGAAAGTTGATTTCAAGCACCTATTTGCGAACACCGTTCTGCGCTATTACAGCATGATGCGACAGGTATTTCGTATGTCGTTTGCAAACGCATTGCTTGCGCTTGCGGGGGACACGGCATCATCACCAATCGATGCTGTGGTGCTCGATGCTTCAGGCAATCAAACGACGATTGCAGTTACAGTACAACATGTGGTCGTGAATGGTGTTGGTCAAGATCAAGTTGTCGTCAGTAAGCCTGACAATATGTTTCGTCCTGGAAAATATACGCTTCAAGTTACATTACATACTCCCGACGTGAATATCATTTCCGAACAAGATTTTTCATGGGGCGTACTTGCAATCAACGTTGATCGTTCCGTCTATCACGCAGGAGACACCGCGTATGTACAGATGGGTGTGATTGACGACTTTGGGCATACAATCTGTGATGCCGACATGACGCTCGTTATTACGAGTCCATTTGGTGTTGATCAGACATACACGACGAGTGATGGGACTGTCGTACGCGAACCGCAATGTGGACCGGACAATTATATTCATGTCCCTGATTACTATGCACATCCCCATATTGGGAGCGAGGAAGGTGTGTATCATATGACACTCACGGCGAATACGCGAAATGGTATTCGTACGGTACACGATGCGTTTACGGTCAGCTCTGATATTCCATTTGATGTTGTGCGTAGTGGTCCGACTCGTGTGTATCCGGCCGATAAGTATCCGGCAGAAATGCAGATTACTTCGCCTGTCGATTGGCAGGGAACAATCGTTGATACGCTACCGAGTTCTTTTGAGGTGAGTGCGCTCGATGGAGTGGCTCTGTATGATACTGTGACGACGACTGGTGATACAACGACGGTGACATGGAATGTTTCGCTCGTCGCAGGCAAAACAACAACTATCGGATATTCATTCTTGCCGCCACCAATCAGTCCAGAATTTTATTTGCTCGGACCGCTCACTTTTTATAATAAAGGTGATGACAGTACGACTGCCATTCCGGTCTTTAAAGAAATGCGTCGTTGGCAAATCGCAGACGATTCTTCATGTACATATATCGGTCCAGCGATTGGATTTTGGAATAATGCGAGTAACTGGAGTTGTTTACGTGTGCCAACAACGGGCCCAAATAGTGATACGGTAACAATTCCGACTGGAAATACTGTTACTCTCGACACGAACACACCAGCAACTGGTGGTGCGCTTACCTTACTTACTATTGCGGGGACACTAAAGACAGGATCTGCTGGTGTTGATTACAATATAAATACTACGGCTTTAACCATAAGTAGTGGAGGTGTTTTGAATGCAACTTCGGCCGCTTCGGGTTCGACGATCATTATTAACGGGAGCGGGACGGGTGCAGGTCGCCCATTTCAGAATGCCGGAACATTTACGCCCGGAACTTCTACTTTTCAATATGTTACTTCAGGTACTGATATCGAGGCTACTACGTATTATAACCTTACCATCAATGGTGGATCTGGAAACGACACATTAAATGGCGATACTATTGTTACGAATAATCTTTTGGTGGGAAACGCGAGTAGTGGTGTTGCCTTTTCTACATCAGCAACTTCCAATTATCGCCTTACTGCAGGACACATCACATTAGGTCCTGTATCTGCGGGCAGTATGACCTTCGCTGCGAATGCCTCAACTATTACCCTTACTGGTGATACCTCTTTGCCACTGTTTACCAATAGTGTCGCTGGGGGCAGTACTGCCTTCATTGCTGGAACTTCAACAATTTCTGTTACGAGTGATTATAGCGGTGTAACTATTTTTGGAGGATTGGCCACTAACTTTTACAATATCACGTTACAGCCAAACTTTTCCGCTGCTACCTGTGCTTCTGGAACATGTAATTATTCAGTCGGGGTTTTGCCGACAGTAGCAGCAGCAGGTCTATTTGACGTAAAACCGAACGGATCGGGGCATACGTTAACAGTTGACGTAAATACTATTGCAACGAATTCAACTTTTGGCGCTTCAGCTACTGTTAAAATAGAAGGCACCGCGGGCGCTTCTGGCGTCCTGACAGGGTCCGGATGCGTGTATACTGCGAGTACGTTGCCAACGTTTTATGGGGTGATAACAACTTTGAACGGAGCAAGTGGGTTAGGAACATCGTTTTTAGTTAATTCGTCTGCTGGCATTGTTCCGGGAGAGCCAATACAGATTGACTCAGAAGAGATGCTTGTGAATACCGTTGTTGGTTCAACGCTTAATGTTACTCGTGGTTTGAATGGAACCTCGATTGTGAGTCATGCGACTTCTGCCATAGTTATTGAACCATATCAGCCAATGGGGACGCCGTGTTATACAAAAACAATTGATGTCGAGTCCGGAGGCACGTTTAGCGGATCTTCGACATTTTTTGAGGTCTCAAATATTTTGGTCGGGAACGGAGGACAATTCAATGCAGGTTCATCCTCATTTATTTATACAGATGGTCTTATTAGTTCGAATCAAATTCTGATTTCGAGCGGAGGTACATTTAATGCAGGAAGTAGTATTATAAATATAGGTGGAGATAATACGTTACAAAGTACTGGTACTACAAATACTTTTATAACGAATAATGGTACATTCACCGCTGGAACTTCAACTGTCTATTTTAATATGGTAAATAATGGTTCGGCAGTTAATCAAATTTACAATGCTGGTTTGTGGACAGGCAGCAACAAGTTTTATAATCTTGCTCTGAATACGTATGTTCCAGGTACAAATAATTATCAATTGGGAGCTGATACTGAAGTTGCAAATATCGTATCATATGGTAGATGGGGGGCTCGATTAGATACAAATAATTTTAATTTAACTGTTGGGTATGTTGATTTTTGCCATTCTCTCGGACTGGGGGCATTTATTGTTACGAATGCTTCGGGCACCAAAAGTGTAACGCTCAACGGTGCATCAGGAACATTGTTTAATAATGTGAATAGTGGTACTGGAGCCTTTGCAAAAACGTGTACTGGAGCATCTGCTATGACTACGACAACTGCGAATTTCGCAGTAACGAGCAATGCGAGTGTGACTATATTTGGGGTGTCTGCAATTTCATTTACAAATTTAACCTTCGCTCCTCCTGCACTGCTAGCTGATGCAACATACACAATGGGTATTGTGCCGACACTCTCAGGTAGTTTAACAAGTAATCCATTGTCGCCGAGTGGCACCCCAACGCTCTTACTTTCTGGAGCATTAACAATTCCAGCAGCAAAAACGTTCACGGTTTCTGGAGATAGCCACACAAGTACAAAATTGTTGAGTAATTATAGTGTGGGGCTCGTCTCAATTGCGTCAACTGGTATTCTTCTGGCAAATACTACAACATTGACGATAACAGGTACATCTGGAACTTTATTTGCAAACAGTGGAACATTTACGCCTGGGACTTCGACTGTGACGTTTGGTGGAGCGAGTGTAAGCGCAACTTTGGACTCGGGCAACTTTGCTATTAGTGGTACCTCAACAAATAACTTTTACAACCTCACGATAACTGGCACAGGTACATTTACCCTTGGTGCGCCAACTGAAGTGACCGGTACTTCTGGTATTTCTCTTCCAGCGAACGTAACACTTGATGCTTCGTCTTCGGCATGTTCAGGTTTAAGTTGTAACATTACGGCAGCAACTATTTTTATTACAAGTAATGCTGGTTCAATATTCAACGCAAGAAATGCAACTATCAAGTTGACTGGTACCGGAACTCCTGCAACACTCTTCACACGCGGTTCCGCAGGAGTGTTTACTGCGGGTACTTCGACGGTCCAAGTCATGACTCCGTCAGGAGTGGCACGTTTCCTCTCTGGTGCGGGAACGGTATTTTATAACGTGACGATCGGGGATGCCGGAGTCAGTGCCACTGTTGTAAATGCGGGAGACAACTTCACTATTGCGAGTGGAGGTACATTTTACTTGAAGAATGGCAGTTTTGATCTCGACGGTTCTACAGTTGCTGTGATTACGGCATCGTCATCGACGACCATGCGCATGGATTCTGGTACGCTCTTTTGTATTGGAGGTACGACTGGTGCCTCGGCGCTCGCCGATTGTACCGGAGGTGTGGCTTCGACTGGTGCACTCGCATCTGCTCCAGCATTCACGACATTTACCTTTGCTTCAGGTTCAACAATCAAATACTTGAATGCTGCAGCCCAGACTGTTTTCACTGCATTCCCATACGTTAACCTTACGGTTGCACCGATAGTGGCAGCAGCTACGACATATGCAATGACGGCTGCATCGATGACGGTGAACGGCAATCTTACGGTCAATCCGACAGGATCTGCGTTTGCGTTTGTGTGGAATATGTCTGGTTCGATTGCGATTACCCCGCAGGATGGTACGACAAGCGCAGTAAACGAAATGCTGATTAAAAAATCAGGCTCAGTCACATCTGTTACGGTAAACACGAACAATAATACAATTACGACAGGTACGATGGATATCGAGTCGGGCGCGACACTTAGCGCTGGTTCGTCCAATATTACAGTGCCGGGCAACTGGATTTGTAACGGGACGTTCACTTCAGGTACTTCAAGCGTTCTCTTGAGTAACACGATCACCACACTTCCATCATCAACACTCACTACCGTTGGGGGAATCAACAGTGCCGTTCTCTCATTTTCTGTCGCATCCGGGACCGGCATTGTCGCGGGGGAAACGATTCAGATTGATAACGAAATGATGCAGGTGACAGCAGTCAGTGGAACGACAGTTACCGTCGCGGCTCGTGGAGCAAACGGCACGGCAGCTATCAGTCACTCAGCCGGAGCGACGGTGCTAGTCATTGTCGGCGTTGTATCAGGAACAACGTCATTCGCAAACTTGATCATCTAAAAGTATGGTACTATTTTCACACACATCTATGTTTGGAAAAAAAATACAAAAAATTACTTTTTCAATCATCATTCTCTCCTTGTTGCTTGGGTTTTTTCCGAGTGACACATACGCGCTCGTTGCACTTTGGACTGCGTCGCCAATTGCTACATCTACGGGAACAAAGACTGCTATTGCAACATCGGCAGATGGAACAAAACTTCTTGCGGGAGAAGGAGGTGGAACGAACGGAAAATTGTGGCTCTCGACGAACAGCGGTGTTTCGTGGACAGCACTGAGTACTGCGAGTTCGGGAATGGCGAATGGCAACTGGTTTGCGACTGCTATTTCTAACGATGGCCGAACAATGGCCGCTATTGATACAAATTCCGAAGGTACAACAATTGGACACGTTTGGACCTCTGTTGATGGAGGGACGACCATGGTAAAACAAAATGGTACGAATGCCCCGTACGCTGCTCTGCTCGGCTTGGCTATGGCTGTAAGTGGATCCACAATCACAATAGTTGCGAGTGGAAGTAACGCTGATTATTTATACACAGGGACTTGTTCAACCTCGTGCGGACTTACAACGAACTGGACTTGGACCAAATTAACATCTGCTGGTTCGGGAACATGGCGTGGAGTAACGATAGATTCGACAGGGACAAAAATAGCAGGTGTTTTGAACGGTGGGTATATCTGGACAGGTACGTATAGCGGTTCGTGGACGATGACTCAACAAACCGGAGCCGGTTCACATACGTGGCTTGGAATTGCTTCGTCGCAAGATGGGAGCAGACTTGCTGCGACTATGAGTGGTGGCGATATTTGGACAGCGCAAGCACTCGGTACAGGCGCCTGTACTAGTAGTGCTACAGGGTATTGTTGGACTGACCAAACAGGATCAGGATCGAGCGCTTGGTACCAAATTGCGTCGTCAGCTGATGGTACCAAGTTGCTTGCAGCTTCTTCGTTCTCAGGATCATCAAGTGTGTATGTCTCAAGTGATAGCGGGGTAACATGGGTTGCGCAACCTTCTGCGGGTAGTCGACCATGGCGCCAACTTGCGATGTCGTCTACTGGTCAATATATGTATGGTGCGGATTTGAACACATCAACAAACGGGATGATCGTTTCAGGGTACTCTCCGCAATTTTCTAAGCTAGTCCAATTTAGTGGAAGTGTTACTACTTCAAACTCATTTTCGGTAACTGGATACAGTGGAGGACTCATCAAACTTTATTCAACCAAGCCTGGTACTACGTGGTCGCTTACTCCCGCATTGACGGCGAATAATTCTGTTTCTTTTGCTGATGTGCAAGACAGTAGTTGCTCGGGCGCATCGAGCACGAAAGTGATCAATGCGGCTTCGAGTACAGACGATGGACGCAATTCGTTGATTGGTACCGGCGGATGTTGGAATTTCACTCAGCCATATTTGAACTTTTCAATTTCAGCGACGGCGGTAGATTTTGGAGCTCTCCCAATCGGCACTGCTCGGTATGCAACTGGGAACGCACTTTTGGGAGGATCTCCCACCGATGTTGCCGCTCATCAGATTACAATTGCCACAAGTGGATCGGGTGGTTTCAATTTGTATGCGCAAGGACCATCGCTTACTTCTAGTACCCACACAATGCATTCGATTGGCGGAGTAAATACAAACATTTCCTCGTTTACGCCGACAACAGAAGAATTCGGAATTCGTCTTGTGAGAACGTCGGGGCCGGGTACTGTTGCAGGCGATACATTGCTCGTTCCGCCAACTGCGTATGATTATGGTGGAAATGGGTCAGGATATACTTATAACGGAGATGTTACAACTCCTGTTATCGCGACATATCGCGGAAGTTTGTTGACGACGACGGTATATGACGTACATTATGTTGCCTACGCGGTGGGTACGACGCCGTTGGGGAATTATTCGACCAATATTACCTATCTTGCAGTCGGAAACTTTTAGGTATGACGCACAATGTTGCATTTTTTTGGGAGAATTGTGCTATAATAACTGCGTAAAATTAATATGAAAAAAAATAGTATGATTAAGAATAAATTTTTGCGATTTTTGTCGCCACTCATGTCGTTCGTGCTTGTTCTTGCAACGGCAGGGTTGTTCAATGTCTCTATAGTGAGAGCTGCCTCTTTGACTCTCTTGTCAGATACCCTTACGGATGAGACGACGGGGGCTCCGACAAATAATGATATTCTTTTTACGACAAGTTCTACCATTCCTACCAATGGCACAATCACACTTTCATTTAGTGCCGGTAGCGTTACTTCAGGAATCACAACTTCGGATGTGTTTTTGTCAGTAGGTGGTGGCGCAAACGTTGCGCAAGTCGGATCTGCTACTTCATCTCTGTGGGGATTCGCTCGAACAAGTGCAACTCTCATTACGATTACAGCGCCAACAAGTGGCTCAACTTCTGCGAGTGCAATCGAAAT
The DNA here is from genome assembly GCA_037143195.1 of bacterium. Lineage (GTDB taxonomy): Bacteria > Patescibacteriota > Minisyncoccia > Phycocordibacterales > UBA9973 > CAITQP01. Next base: position 73,491 of record JBAWZD010000001.1, read on the forward strand.
TAAACTTTTGAACAATAAATTTACGAATGGTGCTGCTGGAACGACTTTGTTGACTATCACTACGACAAACGCAGCATTTGCAACTTTGGATACTGGGGTGATAGCGATTCCAATTTTGTCACCAACCACAACAGGTGATCAGGTTGCAGTTACAGCTACAGTGAATCCTACGATTAGTTTTTCACTTGATTCAAACTCAGTTGATTTCGGACCTCTGACACCTGGTACGGGCAAGTGGGCAACATCACCATCAGGATCTGGAGGCTCAGGAAGTGATGTCGCGGCTACGAACATGACGATTTCGACGAATGCTGCACATGGGTACACGCTTACATATACTGCGGCCGCTCCACTTACTTCAGGATCAAATACGATTCCAGCGACAACGCTTTGTAATACACTGACGACGACAGGAGGCACATCAACATCGCAGTTTGCGATGAGTGAGGTAGTTACTGGTTCTGGAACACCGGTAACTAGTTACAACCATGCGAATGCATCAGCCACAACTCTTTCGGGAAGTAGCGGTACGTCAGGAGCAACTTGTACCGGTACAGGAGGAACTCGTCCGAATTGGAACTTTGTTTCGGGTACAACGACGCCGATAGTCACAGCTACATCTGCTGTTGCGGGTGATACGGTAGCGATGCACTATATGGCAAACGTATCCGGCACTCAGGCCCCAGGTACCTATAACCTTACTATCACTTATCTTTTAACGGGTAATTTTTAATTCTTATGAAAATAAAGACACTCCAAGGTGTGATGTTTGCTGTGTTGCTTGCGTTTGGTTTTGTATCTCCACAAATAACTCACGCGCTTACCATAACTCCTTCACGCCTTGAATTGAGTGGAGATCCGGGTACGACTGTCACTGAAAAAATGACAGTGGTCAACGATCAAAACGTTCTTGGAACATACTATTCTTCCTACGCGAACTTCGAAGCCGAGGGGGATACAGGAACCCCAGCGCTTGTTGAAGCCAAAGATGATCTTGGGACGTGGATGAGTACTCCAGATTCTATTGTGGTAGCACCAGGTGGATCAAAGGAAGTTGTAATAAAAATTGCAATTCCTAAGAATGCTACACCGGGAGGTCACTTCGCGGCCATTTTTTGGGGAACTCAGCCAACAAAGAATGCAAATAAAAATATAGGTATTGGTGCAAAGACTGGCATGCTCGTTTTGCTCACTGTAAATGGAAATATTCCAGAGCAGGGAGGTGTGACCGAGTTTGATACCATCGGAAGCACTCATTACTTCAACGCACTGCCGATTCCTTTTTACTACCGTTTCCAAAATGGAGGAGGTGATCGCATCAATCCAAGTGGTGACATTCTTATGAAGGATATGCTTGGGCTTACAGGAGCAAAAGTTCCTGGTAATCCAGTTGATGGAAATATTCTTCCACTCAGTACTCGCAAATTTACAACAACATGGTCAGGTGGTGCAGGGGAAGAAGGTAAGCTTCCAAAAGGATTCTTTGCCGCTGCAAATTATGAGTTACACAACTTTGCACTTGGACGTTACACTGCTCACCTCAAACTCACATATGGCTCGAAGGGGGTAGTGACTGATTCAGTCGTTCATTTTGTTGTGTGGCCATGGCATCTCGTCGTGTTTGTTCTCATCCTCGCATTTGTTATCTTCCTCGTTGTTCGCTACGCAGTACTCCATGGAGAAAAATGGGTAGTCAACAAAGCTGAGAAAATGCTTGAGAAAGACGAAGAAGCAAAAATCGAAGAACGAGTTGAAGAAAAATTGAAAGAAATCGAAAAGGAGAAAGAAACAAAGCAGTAAAAACCAAAACCGCCACCCGATAGGGTGGCGGTTTTGGTTTGAATGCGTTAAAATATATCTGTTGTGAAGCACTCAATTTTCCCAAAAAAAATCAGACGAGCGTTTAGTATTCTTTTTGTCTGTACGTTTGTGCTTGGATTACTTCCTCAAACTTCTTTTGCTACTCCATCACCAATTTCAGATGGCGTTACGATTTCTGCTCAGGTCGTAAGTGTCGGTTCAGTTGTTCCTCCGACGGTCACTACAGATCATCCATTGGTGACTGTGAGCGACAACGGGGCGACGTTGCTCGGAACACTCTCCGACGGTGGAGATTCTGCTGTGACAACCGAAGGATTTGAATATGGACTCGCGTCGCCTTCATATGGAACGACAACGACTTCAACATCAGTTGGTTTTGGTAATGGACAATTCAACGCGATCATAACGGGTCTCGTATGTGGCACGACGTATCACTATCGTGCGTATGCAGAAAACGGTGCCGGTCGTGCATACGGAACAGACCAAACATTTACAACGAATGATTGTTCTGTGAATGTACTTCCAGTCACTTCCCCGGGGAATGGAGGAATACTTACTGCGTCGGCGGTAAACTTTTCTGGCTTTGCATACCCAGGAGCGACAGTGACAATCCTGCGTGACGGCGTAATTGTTTCAAATGTTCTTGCGGATTCATCCGGAGCGTTTCTGTCGCCGGTGTCGGGAATTCAAGCAGGTTCATATGTTTTTTCTATCTATGCAAAAGATCAGAATGGTGTTGTGTCAGCGTCCACGACATTTCCATTTGTCTTGAATGGAAAATCAGTCGTGAATATTACCAACATATTGGTTGCTCCGACAATATCAGCAGACAAGACGATTGTGCAGTCAGGCGACACACTCACTGTTTCCGGTTTCGCTACTCCGTACGCAAAAGTTGCAATCACGAGTAAACAATTGACCACCGTGTACGACGCTATCGCTGATGCTGGTGGCCGATATCAATATCAGATTGATGCATCAGCGCTCGCAACTGGTGCCTACACCATGCACGCCATTGATATTGTTGCGGGGCAGAGTAGTCCTATCAGTAAAGGTATTCTCTTTTTGATGGGCCTCTCGACGACCAAAGTAAAAGAGACCAATCTCGGATGCGCAGGCGGTGATTTAAATGGAGATGGCAAAGTGGACATCATCGATTATTCAATCATGAAATATTGGTACAAAAAACCAAATCCACCAGCATGTGTTGATCTCTCTGGCGATGGAGCGATCAACTTGAAAGATTTTAGTATCCTCGCTTCTGATTGGACAGGATAATTGTATGAGTATAGCGAAACTACAAAAAAATTCGTTTTTCTTCATCGTTCTCTTTTTTTCGATGTTCGTTTTTTCGCATCAGGCCCGAGCGGCGAGTATTACATTTCAAACGTCATCGACGGTCGTGCACCAAGCACAAAATATTGCGATTGATGTCTTGCTTGATCCGCAAGGTCAAAATGTGAACACCGTCTCAGCGACTGTTTCAATTCCAACAGATCTTGATTATGTTGGTGTTGATGACAGCTCCTCGATTATTAGTTTGTGGGTTGATGAACCAAAGTTTGACAAGAAAACTCGTACCATGACACTCTCAGGAATTATCCCTGGAGGATTTGCAGGATCGATTGATCCGTTTAATCCGTCTGAATACAAGGCGGGTATCCTCATTCGATTGTTACTCCGAGGCCGTACAGCAGGTTCAGGATTGTTTTCACTTCCTGATGTCGAAGCATATTTGAATGATGGTCTCGGCACACAGACCCATGTTTCATCTGGTTCGCTCCCACTCGTCGTCGATGAATTGTTGCAACCTGGATCGCTTGATTTCTTCCCAGACAACCAAGCTCCGCTTGAATTCCAGCCAGTTGTCGAACGTGATTTGCTCCTCTATGATAATCAACGCGTACTCATTTTCAATACCAAAGACAAAGGCTCAGGTATGGATCACTATGAGGTCAAAGAAGGGAATGCTTCATGGGTAGTCGCAGTAAGTCCATACCTCTTGAAAGATCAGGAGATGAAGGGAGATATTTTGGTGAAGGCGGTGGATCGTGATGGCAACGAACGTATCGAAGCTATTCCCGCAGCGAATCCGTTCAACAAATGGCAAATCGTTGGACTGTTTGTAGTGTTCATATTGCTTGTGGTGCTCACGATGATGCACCTGTCCCACCATATGCACCATTCAATCAAGAAGCATATTGAGAAGAAAGAAACTGAAAAGGGTGGATCAGCCAAGGAGGACGTAATTCAGAAAGTATAGTATGCATATCGTAAACGCTATTTTGATTGTTCTCGGTCTCGCGATTTTTGAAATTGTCTCAAGTATCGACAATGCCGTCATCAATGCTGAAATTCTCGACACGATGAGTGCTCGTGGACGCAAGTGGTTTATGCTTTGGGGATTTTTGTTTGCAGTCTTTGCGGTTCGTGGACTACTTCCATGGGTCATCATCTGGGCGACGAATCCTTCACTCGGAGCTGTTGGAGCGTTGACTGCAACGTTCTCAAACGATCCTCGCATCGCGGCTTCTATTGCACAATCAGCGCCACTCTTGCTCGCGGGCGGGGGAATATTTTTGGTATTTCTTTTCTTGCATTGGCTTTTCTTGGAACCAAAACAAATCGGTTTGCATCATGAACGATTCTTTTTGCGTCAGGGTGTGTGGTTTTACGGAGTCGCTGCGGTCATTCTCTCTATTGTCGTTTGGTATGGACTCAAAACAAATCCCATCATGGCGTTTGGAGCAGTCATTGGTTCCACTGCATTTTTCATCATGCATGGATTCAAAGAAAATGCCGAGCGCGCAGAAGAGAAACTCAAGAGCGGGGAGAGCAGTCGCTCTGATCTCTCAAAAATTTTGTACCTCGAAATTATTGACGCATCGTTTTCTATCGACGGTATTTTGGGTGCATTCGCATTCACGCTCAGCGTGCCCTATATCTTGATTGGGAACGGAATCGGCGCCTTCGTCCTCCGCGAGCTCACCGTCAAAAATATCGACACCATCAAGAAATATGTCTTCCTCAAAAACGGCGCCATGTACGCCATCGGTGCACTCTCCATAATCATGCTCCTCGGCGCCTTCGGCCACGAAATCCCAGAATGGGTCTCACCTCTCGTCATGCTAGTAATTGTAGGTTATTTCTTCCATAAATCGAAAAAGGTAATTCGATAAAAAGTCGGGGAAAATTTTAAAAATGTACTTTGCGAAGCACCCGCGGAGCGCGACGGCGCGAGCGTGAGGCGAAATTTCTTCAGAAATTTACGCCGGTGCTTCGCAAAGTACATTTTTAAAATTTTCCCCGACTTTTTGCCAAAAATACCCTTTGTATGTATAATCATTTCATGGATACAATTCTCATCTTGGATTTCGGAGGTCAGTCGTGCCATCTTATTTCTCGCCGTTTGCGTGATTTTGGTGTCTACGCCGAAGTGCTCCCATCAGACTATTCTGCCAAACAAATCATGGCGCGTCCTGAAGTAAAGGGCGTCATTCTCTCGGGGGGTGCTCGTTCCGTCTATGAGAAGAACGCTCCCGAATTCGACAAGGCCATTTTCAATCTCGACATGCCACTTTTTGGTATTTGTTACGGTCACCAACTCCTCGCCAAACAGCTCGGCGGTACGGTAGAAAACGGCACAGTTGGTGAATATGGTCAGCAGACACTCGCCATCACCAAGAAGACTGGACTCTTTGCAGGACTCTCAGCAAAAGAAAAAATCTGGATGAACCACAAAGATGTCGTTACAAAAATGCCTGAAGGATTTACGGTCATCGGCAAGACATCACACTCGGCAATCGCTGCGTACGCATCAAAGGACAACAAACGCGTCGGTGTGCAATTCCACCCAGAAGTCAGTCACACCGATCACGGCACCGAAATGCTCAAGAATTTCGCCGTGAACATTTGTAAGATCAAACCGACCTACACATCTGCAAACTTGCTCAAAGAAACAATCAAAGAAGCTAAAGATACGATGGGTGACGAACGTGCCGTCATTGGTCTCTCGGGTGGAGTGGATTCATCTGTTGCCGCAGCGCTCGTCGCGCGTGCCATCGGCGAGAATCTCACTGCGGTCTATGTAGACACAGGACTCATGCGTGAAGGTGAGACCGACTATCTCCGCAAAGCATTTGGAGACAAAGGCCTCAAGCTCATCATCGTCGATGCAGCCAAAGAATATTTCACCGCACTCAAAGGTGTGACTGATCCAGAAACAAAGCGCAAAATCATTGGAACACTCTTCGTTCGTATTTTTGAACGCGAAGCAAAGAAGACGAAGGCACAGTGGCTCATCCAAGGTACGATTTATTCTGATCGCATCGAAAGTGGTCTCACGAAACATTCTGCAAACATCAAGAGTCACCACAACGTCGGAGGACTGCCAAAAGATTTGGGACTCAAACTCTATGAACCACTTCGTGATCTCTACAAAGACGAAGTACGCACACTCGCGAAGACACTCAAACTTCCAAAAGAAATCACCGACAGACAGGTCTTCCCAGGCCCAGGTCTTGCGATTCGTATCATTGGTGAAGTGACTCCAGAGCGTGCCGCTATCGTCCGTAAGGCAGGGCACATCATCGAGAGCGAGCTCATGCACACGAAACATTGGAAAGATATTTGGATGAGTTTTGCGGTATTCCTTCCGGTGCAGTCTGTCGGTATCTCAGGTGACGAACGTTCGTACAAGCATCCGCTCGTCCTTCGTATCGTTGAATCGCGCGATGCCATGAGTGCAAACTTTGCCAAGCTTCCGTACGAAATTCTTGAGACCATCTCAACTCGTCTCACAAACGAAATCAAAGAAATCAACCGTGTCGTCTACGACATCACCAACAAACCACCAGCAACAATGGAGTGGGAATAGAGCATGAAAATCAATGACAATTATAGAGCAGTGACGAATCGAGACGTCGTCTCGACGTATTGGCACAGCCTCAAAAAACGAGCGTGGCTTTTCTATGTGTCGATTGTCATGATTGTGCTTGCGTCGATAATGGAACTTACGTATCCAATCTTCTACAAAAAATTCTTCGACGTGCTTACGGTGAGTACACCAAACCCAATCACGGCGAATAGTCTTGTGCATATCATTGTGATTATTCTCGGAGCACATATCGTCGCATGGGTTGGGTGGCGTGTTTCGACATTCGCGACGATTCGATATCAAGTCGCAACGATGTCGGATATCAAAACGAACGCATTCGAATATATCGGAGGTCACTCACAAACATTTTTTGCCAATACCTTTATCGGATCGCTTGTTCAGCGTGTGAGTCGTGCTGCGAAGGCGTTTGAAACCATTTTTGATAATCTGAGTTGGAACCTTATTCCGCTCATTGTGCAGATCGTGGGATACACGATCGTGCTTTCGATCGAGAAGCCGTTGTTTGCGGTATTGATTGTCTCATGGGGTCTGTTGTTCATTGGATTCAATTTTTTCTTTGCGCGATATAAGATGAAATTTGATATAAAGAAATCAGAAGCCGATTCTCGCACGACAGGCGCGCTCGCCGATGCGCTCACAAATCATACGACCATCAATCTTTTTACAGGAGATGATTTTGAAAACGATCGTTTTGTCGCCATCTCAAACGATCAGGCTCGAGTCACTGCTACGTCGTGGAATCTTGGTTGGATTGTTGAGGCCATTCAATCCGCATTCATCATGACGATTGAATTTCTCGTCTTTTATTTTGGAATCACATTGTGGCGTGACGGACATATGTCGATTGGTACATTCGTACTCATTCAAGTGTATGTGATTTCGCTGTCTGGATCGCTCTGGAACTTCGGCAAAGTCATTCGTGGATTTTATGAAGCGTTCGCCGATGGAGTGGAGCTCGTGCAGATTCTAAAAACTCCACACGATATCAGCGATGCACCACAGGCAGGGACGCTCACCATAGAGAATGGCTCGGTTGAATTTCGGGATGTGTGTTTTGAATATGGCAATGGGCGCATGGTGCTCGATCATTTGAATATTCGGGTGAAGGCAGGAGAGCGCGTAGCGCTCGTGGGCGCGAGTGGTGCAGGCAAGACCACCGTCATGTCACTCTTGCTCCGATTTCACGATGTCACAAGCGGAGCTGTCCTCGTCGACGGTGTCGATATTCGCACTGTCACGCAATCAAGTCTGCACCACGCCATTGCCATGGTACCGCAAGATACTGTGCTCTTTCATCGAACACTGCGCGAAAATATTCGCTACGGCAGAATCGGTGCGACCGATGAAGAAGTAGAACACGCAGCGGGGCTTGCGCACTGTGATGAATTTATCGGCCGGCTTCCGCTTGGATATGATACCTACGTCGGTGAGCGTGGTGTGAAGCTCTCTGGTGGTGAACGCCAGCGCGTCGCTATCGCTCGCGCAATTTTGAAACGCGCGCCACTGCTCGTTCTCGACGAAGCCACAAGCTCGCTTGATTCCGAATCTGAAGCGCTCATTCAAGACGCGCTCGCCACTGTCATGGAAGGACGCACGACGATCGTCATCGCGCACCGTCTCTCAACGATTCGCAAAATGGATCGCATCATTGTGCTCGATGGAGGACGCGTCGCCGAAGAGGGAACACACGACGCGTTGATCCGAAACCCACACAGTCAGTACAAAAAACTCTGGGACCTTCAAGCCGGTGGATTTATTGGTGGCACTGCAGTCAAAGACGAACAATCCGAAGATCTCGAAACTATTGAGGTGGAATAAAAAAGAACCCCACACATTGTGCAGGGCTCTAGTTTTTTTGAGCGTTACAGCTTACGTAACAGTAAATCCAATCCGTGTTTAAAGAGCGCAATCGAGGTTGTGTCATGGGCTGTTAGATCGATGTGCTCTTTGTGAATATCACAAATTATCGTTCCAAATTTATTTTTTCCAATAGCTCTCGTAACCGTAAAAAGGATTATAGTATCGCTCGTTTTGTGAGTGATGGATACAAAACCGTAACTTATATCCTTTTCTTCAAAGGTATATGAGCCCAGTATCGTTGAATCGAATTTGGTTTTTGAATTCGAAATCAGAAAATTAGTGGCACCTTCGAAGTAGGGCATAGGATACACAAGAACGTCAGGTATCTGAGGCTTTCCTGTGTCAATTTTTGTTGCCGTACTTTGTACTATTGGCTTTTTGCTTTCATAGCCAATTATCCCGAGAGCTATCGTTATAGCTGCAATCGTGATCATAACAGTCGTGTATTTTTTCATGTTTTTTGTTTTTTAAAGTGCAAGGCACTTTTTTGTGTGAGAAAAATTTGAACTTATTATACATATTTAGTTATAAAAGTCAAGCATTTCACGACCCCATATTCCACTGTGAAAAAAACCGATTTTCGTATATACTAGCAGGCATTACTAACTCACATTTTATATGACTAATCCATTCGAAAACGCATTGATGCAGTTGAAGCGTGCCACAGACGTACAGGCCTTCCCAGAGGGCTTTATGAAGCAGATTTCGGTTCCAAACCGTGAGGTCCGTATCTCTATCCCAGTTGTGATGGACGATGGCAGTACACAGGTCTTTGAAGGCTACCGTGTTGAGCACAACAATGCTCGCGGACCATACAAAGGCGGAATTCGTTACCACCATGACACTGATATTTATGAAGTGAAAGCGCTCGCTTTCTGGATGGCACTCAAGTGTGCTGTCGCAAATATCCCGATGGGTGGAGGAAAAGGTGGAATTACAGTTGACCCAAAGAAACTTTCAAAGACCGAACTTGAGAAACTCTCACGCGGATGGGCACGCGGAATGGCAGACATTCTTGGACCAAAGAAAGATGTTCCAGCTCCAGACGTCAACACAACTCCAGAAATCATGTCATGGATGAACGATGAGTTCATGAAAATCTCAGGTGACACAACAGGTGCAACGTTTACCGGTAAGCCACTCGACAAGGGCGGTTCAGAAGGTCGCGGTGCAGCTACTGGTCTCGGTGGATGGTACGTCTTTAGTGCACTCCGTGAGAAATACAATGTTCAGCCAGGATCTACTGTTGTCATTCAGGGATTTGGAAACGTTGGAGGTCATGCAGCAAGTATCTTTTCTTCGAATGGATACAAAGTCATTGCAACATCTGACTCAAAGGGTGGTATCGTCAAAGAAGACGGTATTGATGTCAAAGCGCTCGAAGATTGGAAGAAGCAGAATGGAACACTCGCAGGATTCCCTGGATCACGCGTTGTTACCAATGCAGAACTCCTCGAACTCCCATGTGATATTTTGATTCCAAGTGCGCTTGAAAATCAGATTACATTTGATAATGCAGTAAAGATCAAAGCAAAGTTTATTCTTGAACTTGCAAACGGACCAATCACTCCAGAAGCTGATGAAATCCTCTTTGATCGTGGCATTCCCGTTATTCCAGACATTCTTGCAAACTCAGGTGGTGTGACTGTTTCAACATTCGAATGGGAACAGAACATCAAGGGTGAGCATTGGACAGAAGCTGATGTGAACGCAAAATTGCTTGAAATTCTCAATCGTGAATCACTCGTGATTTATGAGAAGTCGCTTTCAGCGAAAACTGATATGCGTCGTGCAGCCTTCATTGTTGCGCTTGAGCGCATCGCGAAGGAGATGGGGTACTAATACGAATACTGAAAGAAAATGCGCGGTCGCCCGAAGGGCGACCGCGCATTTTTGTACCCCGACAATATCCTTTCCCGATCTCAAACCAAGGCGTATACTATATCTACTATGGAAAACCTACCAAAAGCATCCAAATGGCAGATTATCAATCGTCATTATTATGGCAATGTCGTCCGCGGTATTTTCGTGATTGTGGGGCTTATGATGCTCGCCACATTCCCATTTTTTAGCGATCTCGTTCCTGTTCCACTTTGGCTCTCGATTGGCATCATTGCGATGCTCGCAGTGTTTGGCGGATTACTCAATCCCGCACAGCGCTGGCTTCTCGTTGTAAACACTATTTTACCTATCGTAGGTTTGATCGTGTTTCAGTATGAAGCAGCCTTTGCATATACACACATTCCTGTCACCGAAACACGTCGCGTCGCGTTTTTCTGGGCAAATGAAATCGTCTCACTTCTTTTCTTTGTTGCCACATACCTTGCAGTCAAAACTGCCCGTGGACGTTTTGTCGAGGAGGTAGAATAGTCCGACGTATGGTATTCTGTTAAGGTATGGCACGAGCCAATAAGATTCAGATAATCAAATACGCTCCGCCACCACTCGAGCTTCCAGTCTATGGCAAGGTTGATCCGGCGGAGGTATCTTTTATTGGTCGCACCAACTACGTCGCGGCCCTTGAAGAAAAGAAATTCCTTTTCGGTATCAAACGAGCCGATCGTCGTCGTCATCTCTATATCATCGGAAAGTCAGGTGTTGGAAAATCTAAGCTCCAAGAGCTTTTTGTGCGTCAGGACATCGCATATGGTCACGGTGTCTGTGTGATTGATCCGCACGGAGAATTCATCGACGACATTCTTGTTTCGATTCCAGAAAACCGTGTTGAGGACGTCTGTATCATTGACCCATCAGATGTTGATTTTCCTGCGTCATTCAATCCGCTCCAAAACGTTGATCCAACTTTCAAACATCAACTCACACAAGGATTGATTGAAGTGCTCGAAAAGCAATTCGGAGCAAACTGGACACCACGTCTTGAGCATGTCTTCCGCTTCACGACACTCGCGCTCCTCGACTATCCGCACGCAACAATGCGCGGAATGATTTCAATGCTCACCGACCGTAACTACCGTCAAAAAGTGGTTGAATATATCGAAGACGACATGGTCAAGCGCTTCTGGGCAATCGAATTCGCCGATTGGTCTGAGAAATTCGACACTGACGCTATCATCCCGCTCGTCAACAAACTCGGACAATTTTTGTCTGATCCGATGCTCCGCAATATCTTCGGACAAAAAACAAACAAGATCAATTTGGAAGAAATGATGAACACGCAAAAGATTTTGCTCATCAACCTTTCAAAAGGAAAAATTGGTGAAGAAAACTCATCATTCTTTGGAGCAATGTTTTTGACCAAGATCAAACAAGCCGGAATGGCGCGTGCGAAGATTGACGCGAAAGATCGTAAAGACTTTTATCTCTACGTGGACGAGTTCCAAAACGTTGTGACGGATACGTTTGAAAACTTGCTTTCTGAGGCCCGTAAATATGCGATCAATCTCACGATGGCACATCAATACGTCGGACAAATCCCCGAGAAGGTTGAAGCTGCCGTACTCGGAAACGTCGGATCGATTATTTCATTCCGTGTGGGTGGTGACGATGCAGTGAAGCTCAAACCTGAGTTCGCGCCTATCTTCGATGTCAAAGACATGATCAACCTTGGAGTCGGGGAGTTCTATATCAAAATGACAATCGATGGTGAATCATACGACCCATTTTCTGCCGAGACACTCAAGGTCCTTCCGCCACCATATCCATCAAACAAAGAACGTATTATCGCATCATCACGACGCAAATTCGCGATTACGGCAGAAGATGCCAAGCGTTTGATTGCGGAAGAAGAATCCACTATCATTCGTAGCGCACAAGAAAAGGCTGCTATTATGCGAAAGGGTGTGAACGAGGGCGGAAGTGCGGGAGTGGGCGCGAGCGGAGCGAGCGCCCCACAAGCTCCTGCAAAAGTGGAAGAAATCGCCGAACCATTAATCTAACTAATTCAATCGAATGGATACACAAGAGAAGACATGCGAGTATTGTGGTAATAATTTCAAGCTAAGTAGTGACGAACTCGTAATGTATGGGAAAGTTCAAGTCGAATTTCCAACTATTTGTATTACCTGTCGCTGGGCACAGCAATTCGCATTTTGGCCATTCGGTAAATTTCGAAAAGGAGTATCCGCTTTGTCGGGACAAAGTTTGATTACGATGCTCCCTGCGAGTGTTCGATATCCAATTTACACTGCCAAAGAATGGTGGAGCGACGCATGGGATCCAATGGAGTTTGGCCAAGACTATGATTCAACACGATCCTTTTTCGATCAACTGAAAGAAGTACAGGAAAAAGTTCCGCGTCCACATCAGCAGGGGACGAATAGTACAGGATGTGATTGGTGTGACGATATTTGGGACTCCAAAAATTGTTATCTCTCGCGTTCATGTGCGCGAGCCGAAAATGTCTCATATGGATATCGCGGTTTCGACGTAAAAGATTCTATCGATATTTCGCATGCATTTTCGCTCGATAATTGTTACGAATGTACATACTCGTTCAATTGCTTTGAGCTTTATTTTTCTCGCAATTGCCGCGATTGTATGAACAGTCGATTTTTGTACGATTGCCGCAATTGTAGTAATTGTACGATGTGTTGGAATCTTCGTGGCAAACAATATTGTATCGAGAATGTGCAGTACTCAAAAGAAGAGTACTTTGAAAAAGTGAAGGAATATGACATGAGCTCGTATCAGAATTTACAGCACCTCCAAAAGCGATATACTGATATCCTAAAAACTGAGACTATCCATCGCGAGAATTTTAATATCAATACATATACTTCGACGGGCACGTATCTCGCGGACTGTAACAATTGTAAAAATGTATTTGGTTGGGAAGAATCTGAAAACTGTATCAACTGTTTGCGTGGTCGCGAAGCGAAAGATAGTATCGATTTGCTTGGCACATGGAAAGTAGAATTGTGCGGAAACGATAGTTGTTGCACGGGCGGATACGAACTCCGCTATTCGTCATGGTCAGAGGGAAGATATTCTGAATATTTGGATGAATGTATTGAAGTGGAAAATTGTTTTGGGTGTGTTGGTCTTCGCAAGAAAAATTATTGTATTCTCAATCGTCAATATACAAAAGAAGAGTACGAAGCGCTAAAGGAGAAAATCATTGCAGATATGCGCGCACGAGGAGAATATGGGCGCTTCTTGCCATACTCGATGGGGCTTTGTTCGTACAATCTCACGACTGCTGCGATTTATATGCCCGAAATTTCAAAGGACTATGTACTTGCTCGTGGAGGGTATTGGGATGATCAATCAGAAGATGCCGTAGAAGGACTCGCGACGAGCGAACTTCCAGACTCAATCAGAGAAGTCGATGCAACAATATCAAAACAACCGCTTGTGTGTCCGGTGACCGGATGGCGCTACAATATTTCTGCTGACGAGTTTCAGTTTTTGTCACGAAAAGGAATCGCACTTCCACGAGTCCATTTCGATGTTCGAACCAAGAACCGTATGCGAGCGCTTGCGACTCTCCACGGAGAACACTACTCATGTGTTTTTTGTGCCAAAGATTGCATCGGATATTATCCAAAAGATTGGGGCTACACTCACATCGCATGTGAGGAATGTTACAAGCAAAATATCAATTAGTTCTGTATGGAATCTCGCAATTGCCAAAACTGCAAAACTGATTTCGAGATTGAGCCAGAAGATTTTTTGTTCTACGAAAAAATCCAAGCCCCACCACCGACGTTTTGTCCCGAGTGTCGCACGGCACGACGTCTTTCGTGGCGCAACGAGATGTCGCTTTATAAGCGTACATGTGACGCTCCTTCACACGGAGAGCCACTCATTACGATCTATCATCCTGACACAAAATTGCACGTGGTTGATTCAAAATATTGGTGGAGTGACGCATGGGATCCATTTGATTACGGGGTAGAATACGATTTTTCGAAACCATTTTTTCAGCAATGGATTGAGCTCTATCGACGTATCCCCGTACAAGGACTTTCCAATTCAAATGCAACGAATAGCGATTATTGTAATATCGCAGAGGAGAGTCGTGATTCATACATGATATCAGCTACATGGAAAGTTGAGCGTAGTTTTTATTCCAACCGCATCATGGAAGTGAAGGATTCATCTGATTTGTATGTCGTGCATGATTCCGAACTCTGTTACGAAGATATCATTTCTTCTGATTGCTATCATGTTCTGTATTCTGCGAACTGCAAAAGCTGTGTCGATTCGTATTTCCTTTATGATTGTCATGGATGCACCAACTGTTTTGGATGTACCAATTTGCGAAACCAATCATACTGTATGTGGAATGAACAATTGGGTAAGGAGGAATACATGCGTAGGATGTCTGAACTCGATATGAGTAGTTATACAGTCGTTGCAGACTGCAAGCAACGATTTTCTGAGATGTGCATGCAAGCGATTCATCGTTTCGCAAACCAAATTAAAATTGTAAATTCTACCGGCGACAATCTTGAGGGAGTGAAAAATACTCGGATGTGTTTTGATGCGAGCGGACAGATTGAAGACTCGAAATTCGTTCACTGGGCAAAGGTGAGTGCAAAGGATGTGTATGATTCTGGTCCTGGAGTTGGTATGGGTGAAATGATGTACGAGGTTTTTGATACCGGTATTGGGAATTTTCGAAACCTTTTTACGAGTGTTGTGTATAGTTCAAACGAGATTGAGTATTCATTCAACTGTCACGGTTCTTCGAATTTGTTCGGCTGTATTGGTATTCGAGGAAAAAATTACTGTATTTTAAATCGACCGTATGAGAAAGAGGAGTACGAATCGCTTGTACCCAAAATCAAAGAGCATATGATGACGATGCCATATATCGACGCGAAGGGTAGAACGTATCGTTATGGAGAATTTTTCCCTTCCGAACTTTCACCGTTCGCATACAACGAGACGGTTGCGCAGGATTATTTTCCACTTTCAAAGATCGATGCGGTTGAGCGAGGACATTTGTGGCGAGACAAGACACTTCAAAATTATGCAGTCACACTATTTGCGAAAGATTTACCGGACTCGCTCTCAATGGTTTCGGATACAATTACAAAAGAAATCATTGGCTGTCTTCACAACGGAGAGTGTTCGGATCGATGCGCTCGAGCATATCGCATAACAGCTGACGAGCTTAATTTGTACCGCAGAATCGGTGTTCCGCTTCCACGGCTTTGTTTTGGCTGTCGTCACGACGAGCGTCTTCGAAAGCGTAATCCAATGAAGCTTTGGTCTCGTACCTGCATGTGCACCCAGTCAAACCACGACCACACAGGCCCATGTCAGGCGACATTCGAGACTGCATATGCACCAGAGCGAAAGGAGATTGTGTACTGTGAATCGTGTTACCAAAAAGAGGTCTTGTAAAATCGAGCGTAAAACAGCCAACATATAAAAGTTTTGAACTGTGGCGTAAAAGTTTTAAAGCTTGTATAATTTCAGTATATGGATTTCCTCCCCGATGGGGTTGCTTTTAATAAAAATATTACCTATCTCGCGAAAACAAATTTTCGCGCTCATGAGCAGGTATTCGGTATCAAGCGTAAGGATCGACGCCAGCATATGTACGTGCTTGGAAAGTCCGGTTCGGGTAAATCCGTGCTTCTTGGAAACATGATCGTCCAGAATATCTGGAACGGTGAAGGTGTGTGTGTCATCGACCCGCACGGCGAGCTTGTGGAAAGTGTACTTGCGACTATTCCTGCACACCGCGCGAAAGATGTCATCTATTTCAACCCAGCCGATACTGACTACCACATTGGATTCAATGTGCTTCAAGTGGACGATCCAAAGTACAAACACCTTGTGGCATCCGGACTTATGGGAATCTTTACCAAGATTTGGGCCAATGCGTGGAGTGCCCGTATGGAATACATTTTGAACAATGCGATTCTTGCACTTGCCGATACACCTGGGTCAACACTGCTTGGTATTCCACGTCTCCTCGTGGATAAAGACTACCGTCAGGTGGTCATCAACAACTTGAAAGATCCAGTGATCAAAGCGTTCTGGATTCATGAATACGAAAACTGGCGTGATCAATATCGTAACGAAGCGATCGCTCCAATTCAAAACAAAGTCGGACAATTTCTTTCGACCTCTATTGTTCGTAACGTCGTTGGTCAAGCGAAGTCTACGATCGATTTGTTTGAAATGATGAACACGGGAAAAATATTCCTCGTCAACGTTTCAAAAGGACGTATCGGTGAAGACAACTCTGCACTGCTCGGAGGTATGATCATTACCAAGCTTCAGCTCGCGGCGATGGAACGCGTGCGTATTCCTGAAGACGAGCGTAAGGATTTCTATCTCTACGTGGACGAATTTCAAAACTTCGTGACCGATGCATTCGCGTCGATTCTTTCTGAGGCACGTAAATATCGTCTCAACCTCACACTCGCGCACCAATACATTGCTCAGCTGGTGACCAAAGATTCAGAGGCCGTGCGTGATGCCGTATTCGGAAACGTTGGAACGATGATTGTGTTTCGTGTTGGTGCGGCAGACGCTGAATTCTTGGAGCAAGAATTTGAACCAGAGTTTATGATTCAAGACATGGTGAATTTGCCGAACTACACAATCTATCTCAAGCTCATGGTGGACGGTGTTACGTCTCGTCCATTTTCTGCAAAGACACTTCCTCCATACAAAATTCCAGAGAACAGTAACGTTGCACAAGAAATCATCGAATCATCACGACGATTGTATGCGCGTCCACGCGAAACCGTTGAAAAAGAAATTAATGAATGGAGTGGAATGCTCGTTGGACTTGCCGAAGAAGGGAAGTTTAAGGCGGTATGTTCGTCGTGTGGCAAAGAAACGATGGTGCCATTTGAACCTGAGGCAGGACGTCCAGTGTATTGTAAGGAATGTATCGCCAAGATCAAATCGGGTGAAATGAAACCGCTCAAGGGAACGAAACAGGAAAGTCTTCGTCCTCAATCGTATGCTGCCCTTTCGAGTCTCGGAATCGAATTCGTTTCTGACGGATCGCCAATGCCGAAGCCGAGTGCTCCGCGGGGCATGCCACCACCAATGGCGCGTCCTCCAATCGGAAAGCCATTCGTGCCAACACGCATGCCACTTCCAGTGACGAAACCTGTCATGAATGGAGCGAAAGCTTCCTCGCCCGTTGTACCAAAAGCACCAATCAAGGGCGGAGAAAAACCTTCGCTTGGCGCTATTGCTCGGGCGAATAATGCGCAGGCGGCTCGTGCGACACAAGCTCCTGAAAGTACACAATCTGATCGACCAAAGAATTTCCGAACGCCAAACGTCGAGCGCAAAGGTCCTGATCATGAAGGATTGCAGTCAATCTTGAAACAAGCACTCGGCAGTGCGATGAAAGAAGAAACACCGGTTGTTCCTCAAACAACAAACACCGAGACAGTAAAAAATGGGCCAGACATGGTTGTTGAGAAAAAAGAGGAGCGACCAACGATATCGTTGTCAGCACTCAAGAAGCCTGATTCTGTCGTGAATGCTGCTCCAAAACTCCAGACCAAAACAGCTTCTGATGAACGTGTCTCGGCATTGCAGAATGCAATCGCACGAGCAGCAAAAATTGAAATCAAACCGGAACCAAAAGTCGAACCTACGCCAATCGTTGAGGAAAAGAGCGAAGCTTCTCTCGCTCCAGTTGCTCCGCGGGTAGAGACTACTTTTGTTCCGCGCCCCGCACCGCCCGTGGTAGAGACTCCAACACCGAAAATAGATGTCACTCCTATACCTCAAGCCCCAAGTACTCCGCCACCACCTGCTGAAAAACAAACACCTGATGAGGACAAACAACCTGAAGAAAAACCGGCTGACGCAACTGGCAAAAAAGTTCGCGAAATTCCGGAAGATATCTTGAGGAAGGTTCTCAATGAATAATTAGTAATTAGTTTTTTTGTGTTTTCTCATGCGCCATATTTCTATGTGTGTTCTTTTTGGTGTGATGTTTGTGAGTGTGCTATGTTTGGGCGTGAAGTACGTACAGGCCTCGAATGGTTTAGAAATATCAGAAATAATGTACGACCCGAGTGGTACTGATACGAATCGCGAGTGGATTGAAGTACACAATACAAGTTCTGAGAGTATTGATCTCGCGGGATATTTTTTGTTGACGGATGGTTTGTCGAGCTCGCATCATGCGCTCGCGCCTGTCGGCGCGAGCGCAATCCCACATGACGGATATGCCGTCATCGTTCAGGATGTGAATGCATTCAAAACAGATTATCCAAATTACTCAGGATTGCTGTTTGATTCTAGTTGGACAGGACTTACTGCAAGTAGTGGTAAAACAATCGCCCTCATTGATACCGCGGGAGTGGTGCTTGATCAAGTCACATATGACCCATCGATCGGTGCGACAAACGATGGCAATTCGTTACAAAAAAATTCCACCGGCGCATGGGTGAGTGCACCGCCGACACCGAATAGTGCTCTCCAAAATACTGATACGAATTCTCATGCTACGACAGATACAGGAACGAACGAGCAAACAACAAATCAAAGCGCGAGTAGTGTTTCGGTGCTTGCTCCCGTGAGTTCCGAAAAAAATGTTGAATCAAAAGCGACCGTACCACATATCGATTTTTCGATTCCAAAAATCGCAACCACCGGTATTCCGGTTCCAATCGTGTATACCGTTTATGGTGCACAAGGAGATATCCGCTATTACGGGAGTGTTCATATTGCGTTTGGAGATGGTTCGGAATATGGTGGTTCGTCAAAGGATGAGACCTCACACATCTATCAATCCGCGGGAACATATATTGTGAAGCTCGACTATCGCTCAAATTCGTATATACAAAAACCTGACATGTCTGTGCGAGCGACCGTCGTCGTGTCGAGCCCGAGCGTTGTAGTGTCGCAGGTTACCTCAGATGATTCAATCGTGCTCGCGAATACGAGCACGAGCGAGGCAGATATTTCGGGGTGGATTCTGACTGCAACCCTCGGTGAAAAGAAAAACGAATTTCACATTCCCGATGGTACGATTATTGCACCCAAGGCGATAGTAACAGTACCCGCAAGTGTCGTCGGATTTTTGGGTGACGTTCCGACGATTACACTCTCGTTACCACTGCATATACCGGTTAGTACCTATACAATGAGTATCGAAAACGAAACGGATCAACCCATTGTTGCAGCAACACCAAATCAAAGAGCGACTATCTCAACAATCGATCAATCAGAAAAATCACCTGAAACAAATGTCGAAATGAATAGTGCGCTCGCGCTCCAACCAACAGAAACAAAAACAGGGAAGTCATTCTTTTGGTATGCGATGTTTCTGCTTGTCGTGATTGCGTGTTCTGTTTATTCGTTTCTACGTTTTGTCGGAATAAAAAAACAAGATGGAGATATCCCAATCGTTCGTGAAGCATTCGCGCAAGAAGTAGAAGGCGAGCATCCGAGTGGTATTGATGATGTGCGGATTGTCGAAGAATAGAAATAAAAATACCCCGAGTGTCGGGGTATTTTTATGAGAGGCGATTACTTGTTTTCATTTTTTTCGTGAGACTTCTCGTCGTGGCCTTCACTTTGGCAATGACATGCCTCGAGTGGTTGACCGTGTTTTGCACAGGATTCGGCCTGACACGTTCCTGGCGTAAGGGAGATACCTTTGCATCCGCCCGTACAGATGTAGTGTTCTTTCATCGCAACGCTTACTTAGCCCGCAGTGTGCGGGTATTTAATAATACGCACACCTACAGTATAATCGAAATATGAAAAAGCGAGAAGCGCTCGCTGAGCTCAATGAGCGCAATCACCAAGTAAATACCTGTTCGCTCAAAAGCCTTGCCACGCAAGCGGTATTTGGTGCTGGTTCTCCGACCGCCGAAGTCGTTTTTATTGGGGAGGCTCCGGGCAAAACGGAGGACAAACTCGGTATCCCGTTTATGGGTTCAGCCGGAAGATTCTTGGATGAGATGCTTAGCGAAATTAAGCTTTCTCGCAGTGATGTATATATAACGAACGTAGTGAAATATCGACCGCCCAACAATCGTGATCCGTTGCCCGAGGAAAAGGACGCATGCCGGGCGTGGCTCATTGAAGAACTCGAACTTGTGCAACCGAAGTTGATTGTGTTTCTTGGTCGTCATGCACTACGAAGTTTTTTTCCTGATCTAAAAATTGGTGAAGCACACGGAAAGCTCGTTCACGCTCACGTTGATGGATTGCACACGGAATATTTTCTTCCGCTGTACCATCCTGCGAGTGCTCTCTATAATGGTGCGCTACGCGAAACACTCAAAAAAGATTTTGTGCAGATCTTGAATGCTCTGAAAAAAATCGAGCGTGGTGAGGGGCGAGATTAATGAGTCCGAGCGGCTTCTTCTTCGGCGAAGATGCAAGTCGGACAGGACTCGGTGAGCATTCCTCCTTCGCGCCATACAGTAAATGCCTTGTGCAAGGGGAGAATGGAAAGGAAGAATTTGAAGTCAATGATTTGACGAAGCCACCAAAACAAACGACCGCTGAGCGTTATATTTTTGTAGGTTAGTACGGCCCAATTTTCTCCAATTGGGATGACGTACGGTGTGACACGTGGATCGTGGCGAGGAAGTTTTCTGTGACGAATGATATTCGCAATCATTTCTCCCATGTAATTGCCATCATAAATCGCAGTCTGTGCAGTACCAGAAAATGGAGTCGCGGCACCGTCACCGACGGCAAATACGGTATCGAGATCCTGCACTTTGAGATGTTCATCGACGAGTATTCGGCCAGCTTTGTCGAGAGGGAGTCCTTGAATGAGCGCATGTACACGATTTGGTCGAACACCTGCCGTCCAGACGACCGTCTTTGCATTGAGCGCGATGTCTTTCATGTAGACACCTTTTTCATCTTCATTTGTAACTGCATGGTTGAGGATGATATTGATGCCGAGCTTATCAAGACGTTTTACAACGCGCTCTGATACGGCTTCAGACATTGTTGGAAGGAGTCGAGATGCTGCTTGTAAAATATCGACGGTCACGAGTTTTTCTGAAATCGTGTGAATACGCGCGAGACTTCGAGCATAGCGTCTGATTTCACCAGCGAGCTCAACACCAGCTGGACCTCCGCCGACGATGACGAATTGAAATTGTGGCATAATCTCCGCCTTTGAGAGACCTGAGTGATCGTCGAACAATTCATGCAAATGATTTTTGAGTTTTAGTGCTGAGCCGACGGATTTAATCGTGTAGGAATTTTGCTCAACTCCAGGGATACCGAAGTATGCAGTCTCTGCACCGAGTGCAAGCACGAGATAGTCGTAATGATAGACAGAACCACTTGCTCCAGTCAGTGTTCGCGTGACGACAGATCCACCAGTGATGGTATCAATGACGTATTCAATTTTTTTCCTGCCAATAATATCTCCAAGTGGAATACAGGTTTCCATCGGGGATTTGCCGGTAGCGAGCTTGTAGAGTGCTGGCGTGTATTCAAAATGGTGACGATCGGAGATGAGTGTGATGATGAGGTTTGGAATTTTTGCTTTTTCCAAACGAAGTGCCGTGCGAATTCCACCGAAGCCTCCGCCGATGATAAGAACACGTGTTGGATTTGCAGGAACACCGACCGGTGATGAATTCATGTCTCTTTATTGTATCACGCTTGAGGCGTTGCCAAAAATGATGAGTGCGGGTATAGTGCTCGGTATGGGAATTCAAACATTTTTGATGAAGAAGGCATTACAAGCAAAGGGTATGTCTAAGGAACAGGCCGAGATGATTGCCGACAAACTTGAGAAAGATCCTTCGATCGCCGATAAGATGAAAGCACTTGAGAGTAATAAAGAACTCAAGACTTTGTTTGAAAATATTCAAAAAGAAATCGAACAAAAAACCAAAAGGGGAATGCCTGAGCAATATGCTGCGATGGCCGTGATGACGAAATATAAAGATCAGGTCGCAAAACATCGCGATGATCTCGCGCCACTCATGGAACTCATGATGGGCATCAAGGGTTAATCTTTAATCACATGATAGACGACTTCAAAAAATTCTTGCTTCGTGGCAACGTAATCGACCTCGCGGTGGGTGTTGTTATCGGTGCCGCGTTTGGAGCGATTGTTTCTGCACTTGTGACTGATTTGATCACGCCACTGATCGCGGCTATTGCAAAAGTTCCTGATTTTTCCGGAATGTATTTTACGCTTCACGGAAGCAAATTTATGTATGGTCATTTTGTTAATGCACTCATATCATTTTTCCTCGTTTCGGGATCTGTCTTTTTCTTTGTCGTCCGACCAATGAACGCACTCATCTCACGTTCACGAAAAGAAAAAACAATTCATCCCACAACAAAAAAATGTGCCGAGTGTCTCAGCGAGATTCCAATTGAGGCGAAGCGATGCGCGTACTGTGCACAACTTGTCGATTAATATCGCTCCACAATAGATATGCTTCTGACAATGCGTAAAACCTGTTACTATAGGTATGGGTCTCGCAAAAATCATATGAACACAAGAATACACACACTCTCGCTCGGGCTCCTTTTTTTGGGCGCACTCTTTTTCCCGTACGCACACGCAGATGCGTTTGCAACCATAAATACCGGTGCAGGATCGACGCCTAACTACTCATCCGTCGCAGAAAAAAAACTCTACGCAGGAAGCGGGAGTGATGACGTCGTTGTTATCAACGGTGCGGATGATTCCGTGTCTCATATTCCTGTCGGTGGCCCGACAGGTTTTTCTGTTCCTGTGGGCAACAAAGTCTACATGGAGACCAACGATGGGATTGTGGTCATTAACGCAACGACCGATACAGTCATCACCACGATTCCGGTTCTTGGATTGAATGGACGAGGTGGAACCTACGGCACTGTCGTGGGAACGCACTTGTACTGGGGTAACATTTCAAACTCGACTGTGTCTGTGATCGATACGACGACTGATACCGTCGTCGGAAGTCCGATTTCTGTCGGAGGCGTTCCATTTTCTGCGAGTGTCGTTGGCACTACGATATACCTCAACTGCCAAACTGCGAATACTGTATATGTCATCGACGCTGATCCACGCTCGACTAACTACAATACTGTCATCGCGACGATTCCGGTAGGAGGAAGTCCATACTACTCGACTGCATTCGGCAAAAAAGTGTATGTGAGTAACAATAGTGACGCCACGATGTCTGTCATTGACGCAGATCCCGAGTCTGCATCGTACAATCATGTCATCGGAAGTCCGATTCCAATTGGAAGTGCTCCGTACACTGCGCGATCGATAGGACATAAGATATATGTCAGCGTGTATGGTGACAACGCGGAATCTGTCATTGATACAACAGATACGACACCAGAGTTTCCGGGTGGACGATTCATGAAAAAAATTCCTGTCGGTGTCGCACCTGACTACGCACGATTTGTCGGAACGCGATTGTACGTCGCAAACCAAGGTGATCATAGTGTGTCGGTGATTGATACGGATACAGATACTGTTGTTGGTACAATCAGCGGAACAGGAATTCGATATCCAAGTGTTATCGGAACAAAAGTGTATGTTCCTGCGCTTGGATACGATTCTGTCACTGTTATCGATACAACCACTGACGTGACAGGGGATTTTCCCCAGCTTGTATCGTTTAGCACAAGCTCGCCCGATGGAACGTACTCGGCATCGGACACGATTCCTATCACGGCAAACTTTGGTCGTCCACTTCATTCGGGATCAACAATGACTGTTCGACTGAATACCGGGGCTTCAGTTGTTTTGAATTCAGTTTCGGGTACGCAATTGTCGGGTACGTATACGGTCGGTGTGAATGATCAAACTCCTGATTTGGCAGTCTCGTCGATTCTGAGTGCTTCGGTTACTGATACGACAAATCACACACGCATGAATTATGCGATGCCGTATTCTGCAGGCAATTTTTCAGCCGAGAATTCTTTGATTGAGCGTAATATTGGTGATAGCAAAAATATTGTCATCGGAACATTTTTTTCTATTCCTGTTGGGAATAATCCTTATCAAATTTCTCCAGTCGTGACAGTCGGTGGTACAAAGTATGTCTATGTTGCCAATCAGGGCGATGGTACGGTGTCAGTCATTCGTTTGTCGGATTCGACAGTTGTTAGCACAATCACTGTTGGTTCTGAGCCGTATGGAATTGCCTCGGCCACTGTTTCGGGGGTTGTGTATTTATATGTCGCGAACACTGGTTCAAAATCAGTTTCTGTTATCGACACAAGCACCAACACCGTAGCTGCAACTGTCACTGTTGGATTAAATCCGTACTATGCGACGACTGTCGGAACAAACGTGTATGTCACAAATGGATTATCGAATACCGTCTCTGTGATTGATGCGAATACAAATACACTTGAGTCGACCGTCGAAGTAGGCTCGTATCCTCGTGGCATCAAAGCCCACGGTACGAATGTGTACGTCGCAAACTACGGTGACATCAACAACAATTATGGTGGCAATAACACGATTTCTGTCATCGATGCAAACCCTGCATCTCCGACGTTCAACCAAGTCACGGCAACGATTGTTTCTCCAGGAGGAAGTGCCGGGCCTCGCGGAGTGACAATGCATACCGATGCAACGCTTGGAGACAAAGTCTATGTTTCTAACTTTCGTTCAGACACAGTTTCTGTTATCGACGTTAATCCGGCGCATGGGAACACTTACAACAAAATCGTACAAACTATCGCGGTTGGTAAAGGTCCGCGCGGCATGACTATCTTCGGTGATTATGTTTATGTAGAAAATTTTGACGACGGTACGATATCGATTATTGATACAACTGCATCGGGTGGTCTTGGTGCACTTATCGGATCGATTGATCCTGCAGGGCATTCACCGTCTGGTATTACCCCTGTGACGGGTGCTGGCGTTGCGATTCCAGGGATCTATTTTTCTCGCTTTCAGGACGGCGTTGTTTCGATTATTGATACTGCAACCAATCAAGTCTATCCGCCACATCCAGCGACAACCTATACAATCACTGGACCGAGTACTGGAGTTTTGAATACGGTGTCAGACGTGTTTTCCGTACGTATGAACGGTACATTTTCTGGTGCCGTCACCATCACTCCGTCGGGCGGGGGAATCACAAATCCAATCGTACTCCATTTCTCAAATTCTCCGACGCAATTTTTTACCATTACTCCGAGCGCAGTTGGAACGATATCACTCACTGCTTCAAACGATGGTGGATTACCTGATCCATCATCGCTCACATACCTCGCATACAATACGATGCCGTTTGTCTCGACCGGTAGTGCGACGGTACTTTCAGACACGTCAGTCCAAATGAGTGGCACGGTGACTGACATTGGTACGAGTACTGTCACCACTACAGGATTCCATTATGGTACTGATGCATCGCTTGTGACGTATAGCGATAGTCGTACGATTGATTTGTCTATAACATCTACGCCGACAGGTTTCCAACGAAAAAATTCCGGTCTCATTTGTAACACACGATATTACTACCAAGCGTATGCAACGAACACGAGTGGAACGAGCTATGGAACAATACAAAGTTTTACCACCGACACCTGTGGTAGTGCTTCGCCAACAGTCGCGTGGTACGACACAGCGTGGAGTTATCGCACCAAGCTCACGATCGACCGCACAAAAGTCGCGAACAGTGATCAAACAAATTTCCCCGTACTTATTCGAAGCACGAATTCTGCATGGAAGAGCGCTGCACACAATGGACATGTCGCGTTTGATACGGGGAACGATATCGTTTTTGTTGCTGACGACGGAGTAACAAAACTCAATCACGAAATTGAAAAATACGACCCGACTACAGGGGAATTGATCGCATGGGTGCGTGTTCCGACGGTCTCATATACTGCAGATACAGACGTATATATGTATTACGGCAATGCTTCTGCGAGTGATCAGTCGAATCCGACTGGAGTGTGGACCAATCACTTTGGTGCGGTGTACCATTTGTCTGATAGTGGACCTTCGATAGCTTCCGATACGACAGGCAATCACGATGCAACGACGAGCGGGGCTATCACATTTGGACAAACAGGCACGATTCATAAAGCCGTGACATTCGATGGCACGATTGGTGGAGATATGGACACGGGATACGTTGTTCCGTCATCGGATATTTCTATCAGCGCGTGGGCACAGTCATCATCGACGGGAATCACCAATCGCTTGCTTGGCGCGAACGGAACAAACATCATTTGGGGCGCACGAAACGTATCAACAAGTCTCATTGCTTCAATCAACAGTGCGAGCGGGGGTGGTGGCAGCATTAACATCGACGTACCAAGTCTTGCGAGTGGTTGGCACTATATCGAATTAACAATTGATTCTACGAACGGAACACAGTTGTATGATGACGGCGTGCTTGTCGGAAGTTCGATATCAAAAAATATTGTTTCGACGAATTCTTTCCATATTGGAAACGATGGAGACGGAGTACCAACCGACGTGTTTGACGGATCGGTTGATGAAGTCCATTTTGCAACAGTCGCACGATCTGCTGATTGGGTTATGACCGAATATGCCAACCAACAATCTACGGCATCATTTTACTCGCAGAGCAGAGAAGAAAACCAAGCATTTTCTATCAATGGTGGCGCGACCACAACTGCATCACCTGCGGTTACGCTCTCACTTACGTGTGCGGGGACTCCAGGACCATGCACGATGATGCAGTTTTCTGACGATGGCGTGACGTATTCTTCGTTCGAATCATTTTCGACGACGAAGCTGTACACACTTTCAGCAGGCGATGGAACAAAAACAGTCTACGTGAAATTCAAAGACGGTAGTAGCAATCTGAGTACTCCAATCTCGTCGAGTATTTTGCTCGATTCAACTCCGCCAACTGGATCAATCAGTATCAATAGTGGAGCACAATCGACGCGTGTGACAAGTGTCACGTTGACACTCTCATGTAGTGACGTCGCAACCTCCTGCGCTCAAATGCAGTTTTCAAACGACGATACGACATACACATCACTTGAATCATTTTCGACGACGAAGAGTTACACACTGTCATCGGGGCTCGGAATCAAAACGGTATATGTGCGATTCACTGATGCGCTTGGCAATGTGAGCCCATCATTTTCTGCAAGTATTGATTACGAGACTGCGGCTCCTGCTGTGGCAACGACGTCGCCACTTGTTTTTGTAACCAAAACTTCCGCCGTGCTTTTGGGATCGGTGACGGATATTGGCACGAGCGCTGTTGTCACGACCGGTTTCCATTTTGGTACTGATCCTGCGCTTGCAACGTCAATCGATGTTCATACCGATGGACAATCAATCAATGCTTCACCGTCGAGCTTTTCTGAAACTCTTTCTGGTCTCACGTGTGCGACAACGTATTACTATCGTTCGTACGCAACAAACAGCGACGGTACGGGCAATGGCTCGATTCAAAATTTTGCCACATCTCCGTGCACGAGCACTGGTGTGGTTGCAACATGTGGTGATCTTGCCGATATGAGTACCGATCTTTCTGGATCGTATTCGCTTTCACGAGACCTTGATTGTAGTGGCATTAGCTTCACTTCGATTGGTACCGCAGTCAATCCGTTTCTTGGTACGTTTGATGGACGCGGACATACGATTACCGGACTCTCAATCACGGGCGTCAGTAATGTAGGATTATTTGGATTTGTCCAAGACGCGACAATCAGCAATCTCGGATTGGTGTCAGTCTCGATAACTGGCAAAAACCAAGTTGGTGCACTCGTTGGATCTGCGACTGGTACGACGCGTATTACACATTCGTACGCGACGGGAAGCATCACTGGATCTGCAAACGGCGTATCTGTGGGTGGACTTGTTGGATACACCAATGGAACAGTTTCAATTTCAAAATCATATTCGACTGCTACAATCACAACCGGCTCCGGTTACAGTTCTGCTGGAGGATTGGTAGGACAGGCAGATGGGGCACTTACAATCAATGATTCGTATGCACGAGGCAATATAACGAGCAGTAGCGCTGGAGGTTTGGTGGGAAATACCACAGGTACAGTTACCGTTACGAATGCATACGCGACAGGCAACATAAACAATCGTACACGCGGAACATTCGCTGGAGGTTTGGTGGCGAGTAGTACAGGTGCGATCACAATTACCAACGCATTTAGTGCAGGGAGTTTGACTGGCTCGGGTACATTCGGAGGAATCATCGGAAGATACAACGGAAGCACTGGTATCACGAATGCATACTTCACTGATGCGAGCGCAAATAACGCCAAAGGTGTTCTCGTCGGATCAGTCGGACTACTCAAATCAATCGACCATGCAGTTTATGCACAAGGTGGAGGTAGTCCATGGAATTTTACGACAACATGGGCATTTGATGGAGGAATAAATAATGGTTTTCCATTCTTACTTCCTGTTGCCGTGCCAAGTGTGACTGCTGGTAGTGTCTCCGCTATCACGACGAGTACTGCAACACTTGCGGGTTCGATCACGAATATCGGCGGCGTCGCGGTAGCGACGCGTGGGTTCCATTACGGTTTCACGGCTAGCTACGGTTCACTCACGACAGAAAGTGGCAGCTTCGACACGGGTGACTTCAGCGCTCAATTGACGGGGCTTCTGTGCGCGACACAATATCACCTCGAAGCATACGCCACGAATAGTATCGGCACAGGCACAAGCTCACCTGACGTCACATTCACGACGAGTCAGTGTCCTGTCACGAGTCGCGGTCACGTAGATCAAACTTCAGGCACAACGACGACACAAGCGAACACGACAAAACCACAAATCGGCACACAAACGAGTGGAAGCGGAGCATTCGTTTTCAAAAAAGTACTTCGTGTTGGATCAAAAGGACCTGACGTACTCGCACTTCAAAAATATCTCAACAGTCAGGGCTTCATCATTGCACAAAAGGGCACAGGATCTATTGGCAAGGAATCAACCTATTTTGGCAAAGCCACAGCCAAAGCCCTCGCAAAATTCCAAGAGGCACACGCCAAAGAAATTCTCACTCCGTCAGGACTCAAAAAGGGAACAGGTGTTTTGGGCACATCGACAATTGCGTACATAAACAAAACTGCCGTACTCAGCCGATAGATTGAGTTTTTGGTTAAAAAAAGCTATAGTCCTTGCATCATGAGTCTATCTATTGGAATCGTAGGCCTGCCAAACGTTGGAAAATCAACGCTGTTTAACGCACTTACCAAAAAGGGCGTGCCCGCTGAAAACTATCCATTTTGTACGATCGATCCATCGGTCGGCATTGTTGGTGTGCCTGATGAACGACTCCAGAAGCTTGCGACATTTTCGCAGACAAACAAAATCATTCCGGCTGCTATTGAATTCGTCGATATCGCAGGGCTTGTTGCGGGTGCTGCAAAGGGTGAAGGTCTCGGCAACAAATTCCTCGCCAATATTCGCGAGACCGATGCCATTTTTGAAATGGTGCGTATTTTCCCGATCAAAGCCGAAAAGGGAACCGACATCATGCATGTGTATGGTGACATCGATCCACTCCGTGATATCAAAGTCATCAACATGGAATTGTTGCTCGCCGATCTTGAGACTGCGACCAAGCGTATGAACAATATTTCGCGCGATGCAAAGCGTGGCGACAAGGAAGCTGTCATCGAGGAAGGCGCACTTAAAAAAATCCTCGAAGCGCTTGAAGCTGAACAAATGGTGAATACCATTGCTTTTGACGACAAAGAAATTCCAAAGGTGCACCAGCTCGGCTTGCTCACGGCAAAACCGATTCTCTACGGACTCAACAAGCGCGCTGGTACCAAAAATCTCGACGAGACCAATCCAGAACTTTTCAAGCAACTGTGTGATTACATTCTCTCAACTGGTGCACAATATGTCGTGCTCGATGCGAAGATTGAAGATGAACTCAAAGATTTCGAAGGTGATGAAAAAGAAATGTTCCGCACCGAAATGGGTGGTGGTGACAATGGTATCAATAGTTTGATTACAGCAGCATACAAATTGCTCGGTCTCGAGACGTACTTCACGACAGGTGTCGAAGAGACTCGCGCGTGGACTATTAAGAAGGGCAGTACTGCTCCCGTCGCTGGAATGGCAATTCACACAGATTTTAAGGAAAAATTCATTCGTGCTGAAATCATCAACTGGCAAGACCTCTTGAACGCAGGCTCCTACGCCGAAGCGCGCTCCAAAGGCAAAGTCCGCACCGAAGGCAAAGAGTATATCGTCAAAGACGGCGACGTGATTGAGTTTAAAATCTAGCAATGGTAGACTAGAGCGCTATGAACGGGGCGAGCTCCAAGGTACTCACAATGCTCAAAAAAGGCGCTATTGGCGTCTTTCCTACCGACACGCTCTATGGCGTGGTTGGGAGTGCTATTTCGAAAAAAGCAGTAGAGCGTATTTTTGAGGTTAAAGGCCGAAGTGAGGGCAAGCCACTCATTATTTTGATTTCGTCGCTCGACGATATCAAACGATTTGGAATCAATCTCTTGCCCGAGCATGTTACGTATCTCGAGTCGGTCTGGCCAGGGGCGTTTTCGATTATTTTGCCATGCCCGCATCAGAAATTCGAGTATCTTCATCGCGGTACGAAATCACTCGCGTTTCGCATGCCCAAGAAAAAGAGTTTGCGCGATTTTCTCAAGGTGTCAGGACCACTCACTGCACCAAGTGCAAATCCGCAAGGACTCAAACCTGCACACACCATCGCGGAAGCAAAAAAATATTTTGGAGACGCGGTTGATTTTTATTTTGCTGGTGGACGAAAGACAGGGAAGCCGTCGAGAGTCGTCTCGCTCCTATCGGGAAAACCGCTCGTACTTCGAAAATAAAATGATAGGCAAAAATAAAACTCGTGATACCATCACGAGTTTTATTCTCCCAAAATACTGCGATTCGTTGAACCTTTGCGCTTCATTTCAGCGATTTCTTTTCCGAGTTCGCGGAGTGAGTGCTCGATGCGGTGGAGCATTGCAGGATCGATCGTAACCTCTTCCTCCTCATCGTCCTCTTGAATATCTTCGACATCCTCTTGAATATCATCGATATCTTTTTGAATCTCTTCGACGTCTTCTTGCATCTCTTCCACGTTTTCTTGAATCTCGTCGACATCTTTCGCCACTTCGCGGAGATGTTTACTCTGACGATTGACACTCATTTGAATAAAAATCGAAAGGTAGATTGCCTCGAGCGAGACGACGGTCGTGAGTGCGAGCAAAATAGTGTTGAGTTCGATGCCAAAGAAGTAGAGCAGGAAGGAAATGATGAAAATCGCGGTGTGAAAAATGAGCGATGTCGTCGAACCGACCCAGCGGGTCGCGCGGAACGAAATATATTCGAGCAAGGGTTCGTCTTTTTGCCTCGGAGGGGCTACTTTGCGCGCATTCATGTGATGCTATAGTATACTACTTATATGGATACACAAACAACAATTACACCTGTTACTAAGGGGAAGGGCTTTATGAAGTGGGCCGTCGTCGTCGCAATTGTCATTGTTTTGAACCTCTTTTTCAATTATGCGATCTCGCTTGTGTACAAAGCACCGACATGGGACCAGTACATGCCTCGGACAGACGTTGTTGAGCCAATTACAAACAAGACTGATTGTTTAAATGTCGGAGGACAGTGGACGAATCCAGCTCCTGCGCCATCTGGTACAACCAACACTATTTCAAAGGGCGCAACTGCTCCAGGATATTGTGATCCAAATTATACGAATCTCCAGAAATACACTGCCGCTCAAAATACATATGATAGAACAGTGTTCATTATCCTCGTGGTGCTCGGTGTCATCTCGCTTGTGCTTGGTGCCGTAGTTACGAACATAATTTTACAACTTTCGTTTTCATGGGGTGGAGTACTTTCACTTGTGATCGCCTCGATGCGCTATTGGAGCGATGCGGACAATCTTCTCAAAGTCATCATTCTTGCAGTCGCGCTCGGAGCACTCATTTGGATTGCGGTCAAAAAATTAGCGAAGTAACAATCTATGAAAGCGTACGATCATAAAAAAATAGAAAAAAAATGGCAAAAGACATGGCGGGAAAAAAAGACCTACCAAACATTGTCTGCAAAATCAGCCAAAGGCAAGAAGCCATTTTATGTGCTCGATATGTTTCCGTATCCATCAGGTGCAGGATTGCACGTTGGACATCCCCGCGGATATATCGGCTCTGATGTGATCGCACGCAAAAAACGAATGGAGGGATGCAACGTTTTGCACCCTATGGGATATGACGCGTTCGGACTTCCAGCAGAACAATACGCAATCGCAAACAAAATTCATCCACGCAAAGCGGTGCTTGATAATGTCAAAACATTTGAACGACAATTGTCGGTGATTGGTTTTTCGTATGATTGGAATCGCACGGTAAACACAACTGATCCTGAATATTACAAATGGACGCAATGGATTTTTCTCAAGATTTATAATTCGTGGTTTGACCTCTCAAAAAACAAGGCTCGACCGATCGAGGACCTCGTATCAGTATTTGCAAAAAAGGGAAGTGCGGGAGTTTCTGCGGTGAATCACTCAAAGCGTGTTTTCTCGGCGAGTGAGTGGCGCTCGATGAGCCCACTCGAACGGCAAACTGTACTGATGGATTATCGTCTTGCATACGAGGGATATTCTGAGGTCAATTGGTGCCCAGAAATGGGTACTGTGCTTGCGAACGATGAAATTGTTGATGGTCCGAATGGTCCTATGTCTGAGCGTGGCAATTATCCTGTCGAGAAGCGCTCGATGCGTCAGTGGTTTATGCGTATCACTGCCTATGGCGACCGATTGATCGAAGATCTCGAAGGACTTACATGGCCAGAACATATCAAGGAAATTCAGCGCAATTGGATCGGCCGTTCCGAAGGATTGTTGTTCCGTGCGCCAGTCAAAGATATGGATCTTGTTATTGAGACTTTTTCGGCGCACTTTGAGGCGTGTCATGCTGATACGTTTGTGGTGATCGCCCCGGATCATCCACTCCTTGCGACATTGCTTGATGGCGTTGAGAACAAAAACGATGTGCTCGCGCAAGCGAAAGCAATTGTGCAGAAACGCGAGGCGCTCGGTGACAAATACAAAGAAGTCGAAGGCGTGTTTACGGGACGATATATTGTGGACCCACTTGGCAATGGTGATTTGCCGATTTGGGTCGCGAGTTTCGCGCTCAAAGATTACGGTACTGGTATTGTGAAGTGTTCTGCGCACGATGAGCGTGATTTTCTTTTTGCGAAAAAATATAACATTCCGCTCAAGGCAGTGATGCTTCCTCGTGATGAGGCGTTACGTGCACAAGTTGAGAATTTTGAAATGTGTTTTACGGATGCTTCGACGGGAGTTTTGACTGAGCCAAAGGAATTTGCTGGACGCGTCGCGCACGAAGTGCGCGACGCCGTAGCAGAGTATGCAGTAAAGAATGGCTTCGCGAAACGAAAAGTCAGTTACAAAATTCGTGACGCTGTCTTTGCTCGCCAGCGCTATTGGGGCGAACCAATTCCACTTTCAAAAGACAAGGAAGGAATTCTCCATGAAGTCGCAGAAAAGAAATTGCCACTCGAGCTTCCGAATGTAAAAAGCTATGAACCATCAGGTACCGGAGAGAGTCCGCTCGCAAGTGTTCCCGCGTGGACAAAGGCAGGATATGAGACGAATACGATGCCAGGCTGGGCGGGAAGTTCATGGTATTTCTTGCGCTATGTAGATCCCAAAAACAAAAAGGCATTCGCAGGTGAATCTGAACTCGCGTATTGGTTTAACAAAAAACGTGTTGGGGGAGTCGACGTGTATGTTGGGGGTGCCGAACATGCAACAGGTCACTTGCTCTATTCGCGTTTTTGGCACAAGGTATTGTTTGACTACGGATTGGTCCCGACCAAGGAGCCATTTCAATTGCTCCGCAATCAGGGAATCATCCTGGCTTCTGACGGCCGCAAGATGAGTAAGCGCTGGGGAAATGTCATCAATCCCGATGAAATCGTCGGCACCTACGGTGCCGACACACTGCGCCTATACGAAATGTTTATGGGTCCATTCGACGCGAGTCTCCCATGGAGCACCGAAAGTATCATCGGCTCACGCCGATTCATCGAACGTGTGTGGCGCTTCGTAGAAAAGATCGAAGCTCAGAAAGGCGCACCTCAGAACGAGAAGGCCGTCGCATATGAGCAAGCACTTCACAAAGCAATCAAAAAAGTGACCGAGGATATTGAAAACTTTAGTTTCAATACTGCAGTATCTGCGATGATGATTTGTTTGAATGAAATGGAAAAAGCAGAGTATGTTTCGGTTGGTGATTATAAAAAATTCTTACAATTACTGGCGCCATTTGCTCCGCATGTTACCGACGAACTCTGGGAGCACTTCGGTGAAAAAAAATCTATTCATGTATCTGGATGGCCAACATTTGATGAATCAAAGCTTGTTTCTGATACTGTAACGATCGTCGTTCAAGTGAATAGCAAGAATCGAGCCGAACTTGAGATCGCTCAAAATGCGTCTGATGACGAGGTAAAAGCGCTCGCGCTCGCATCTCCGAAGGTCCAAACTGCACTCGATGGTGCTACTCCAAAAAAAGTGATTTATGTCAAAGGACGCCTCGTGAATATCGTCGTCTAATCGATTGCTCGTCGCGGTCAACTCGGATATACTAGAGAGATAGTATGCTCAAAAAGAACTTCCATCTCTGTGACCGCATTGCTCAAATTACAGTACTTGTCACCGTACTCCTTGTACTCGTCGTCTTTGTCCCTGGAGGGCTCGTTTCGCTTCCGCTCATCAAAGGGTATGTTCTTGTTGTTGGCATCTCGCTTTCACTTGTTGCATGGCTCATCGCTCGGTTGATGGAAGGTTCGCTACACTTTTCTCGTTCGTGGACGCTTCTTTCTATCGGAGTGCTTGCTGTTGTCGCGATTGTGTCGACATTCTTTTCGCATGCTCCATATCTGTCACTGTTCGGAGAACAACTTGATCAAGGTGCATGTATTCCATTCGTTCTGATGTGTCTTTCGGTGTTTCTTGCTTCTGAACTTTTTCAAGAAGAGAAAGGGCTGTCATACTTTTTTTCATCAGCTTTTGTTTTGTATGGAATCCTCGCCGTGTACCAACTCGTGCATTTGTTTTTCGCCGGAGCGCTTTCGTTTGGAGTATTTACAGCGAATGTCTCAACTCCACTCGGTCTCTGGAGTGATTTCTCGTATCTTTCAGGAGCAATGCTCGTTGGTTCGATCCTTGTGCATGAATTTTTCCAGTTTCCCAAAATCGTCCGCGTGATTATTTCTTGCGTTGGTGTGTTGTCACTTTTCTTTGTTGTTCTCACCAATAGTCTACTCGTGTGGCTACTTGTCGGTTTGTCGCTTCTCCTTGTACTTGTGTATCGATTGCTGTTTAGCGAACAGACAGAGGGGACACGTTTCCCAATTGTTTCGTTTCTCTTAACGATTCTTGCGATATTTATGAGTATCACGAATGCGAGTTTTGGAGGGAAGCTCGCCTCACTGCTTCACGCGCCGTACCTCGGCATTGACCCAAGTGTATCAGCCACAATCCATGTTGCGTATGAATCAATCAAATCACACCTTTTGTTTGGGGTAGGACCAAATCAATTTTTCCATGAATGGATTGCGTACCGACCACTATCGGTCAATATGAGCATGTTGTGGAATAACGTATTTTCGTTTGGTTCAAGTTTCCTACTAACGATTTCGCTCCTCACTGGTATTTTTGGGATCCTCGCGGGAATCTTCTTTGTCGGTTCGTTCCTCTGTGAAGGGTGGAAGAATTTGTTTCGACAGAGTTTTCATTCCGACAAAGAACGGGTTCACCCAGGTATTTTTGCTGTGTTTGTCAGTACACTGTACTTCTTTTTGATTGTTGTTTTTACTTCTCCTGGAATTTCAATTACGTTTTTGTCATTCTTCTTCATTGGGTTGTTTATCGCCGTGCTCACTCGCAGTGGTTTGTTTGAGCGAAGGACGATTCATTTTTCTCATAAAAAATATTTTGGTGTTCTGCTTATTTGTATCATCATACTTGGCACGACATTTTCTCTCTTTGGTATTGTTGATGCGACGAAGCGTCTCAGTGCTGGAGTCCATTACGGTCGTGGTGTTCGCGCTGCGAATGCGGGGGATGCAATTCAAGCTGACACAGAATTCGTAAAAGCGATTGCCGCTGTCGATCTTCCAAGTATCGAACGTGACCGTGTACAGCTCGCTGTAGAAATCATTCA
Source organism: bacterium (assembly GCA_037143195.1). Lineage (GTDB taxonomy): Bacteria > Patescibacteriota > Minisyncoccia > Phycocordibacterales > UBA9973 > CAITQP01. The sequence continues at coordinate 110,137 of JBAWZD010000001.1, forward strand.
AACAGAGTTTAGTTCATTGCCTGTGTCCGCGACCGAGCTTTCAGCTGATTCGAAAGCAATCATTCAAAATGCAATCAAAGTGGGAACATCTGCGTCGCTCGCTGCAGTATCGCTCGACACGACCGATGCGCAAAATTTCCTTGCCTATGGTGACTTCATGCAAGCACTTGCTCCACTCAAAATCCAAGCAGCGTTTGATAATAGCCGAGACGCGTATTTGAAGGCGATAAATGTCGCACCAAATTATCCGGTGTCGTACTATGATCTCGCACGCTTGTACGCAAAAAGTGGCGATACAAAAAATGCGATGAATTACGCGAGCCAAGCGCTCACAATCAAATCGAATTACACGGATGTGTACTATCTCGAAGAACAAATCGCACTAAATCAATCCGATGTTGATACGGCAATTTCTCTGCTACAGAAGGCAATACATGCTGATCCAAGTAATGCGCAAATCTACGCAGAGCTTGGAAAAGTACAGTACGACGCTAGCAGGTACGCAGATGCCGTCGCTTCCTACGGAAGCGCAACGACGCTCGATTCAAACGATACAGCATCATGGTTTTATTTGGCACAGTCGTTTGGAAAGACAGGGGACACCAAGGACGCAAGTATGATACTTACGGCACTCCACGCGCGGTATCCTGACAATGCAGATATCAAAAATGCTTTACTTGCATTGACGAATCCTGCGCCGCTCAATACAACGACGGTACCTGATACGACCAAGACAAAAAAAGTGCCAGTCATTATTCCGAAAGCCAAGAAATAAATGATTCGAAAATTACTCGACATGGTGAATCGACGTTTCCAAGGAATGCACGAAGCAGCCATCCTGCTTGGGGTATTTTCTCTCGTCTCTCAACTCATCGGTCTGTTTCGCGATCGCATGCTCGCGCATATGATTGGCCCAGGACCAACGCTCGACGTCTACTATGCTGCGTTTCAAATTCCCAATTTCATTTTCATTTCGATTGCTTCACTCGCATCAATCACAGTCCTCATGCCGTTTCTCGTTGCTCGAATGGACGGAGATGGTCAAGAGTCTGCACGTACATTTTTTAGCGACGTACTCTCGGGCTTTTTCCTCTTGCTTGTTGCTGTCTCAATCGGTGTGTTTTTCTTGATGCCGTGGCTCGCGCGTATCATTGCTCCAGGGTTTTCAACGGACCAATTGCACGAGCTTGTTGCCGTCAGTCGCATCATGCTTCTCTCGCCGATATTCATGGGTCTCTCAAATATGCTCGGTACGGTGACTCAGCTTTTGCGAAAGTTTTTTGTATTTTCACTTTCGCCAATTTTTTATAACGTGGGTATTATTCTCGGTATCGTCTTTCTGTATCCGCGATATGGTGTCGCAGGGCTTGCCATTGGTGTTGTATTTGGAGCACTTCTTCATCTTCTCATTCAAGTGCCTACACTCTGGAGCGCAGGCTTTGCTCCGAGTATTACGAGACGTCTCGATCGTTCGACGATTCGACAGGTCGTCGCGCTCTCACTTCCACGCACCCTTGGTATTTCTATGAATAGTCTCGCGCTCCTTGCTGTCGTAGCGATTGGGTCAACGCTTTCATCGGGTTCTATTTCTATTTTTAATTTTGCACTCAATCTTGAAACGACTCCGGTCGGGATTATCGGTATTTCATATGCAGTAGCTTCGTTCCCAATTTTGTCTGAAGCTTTTGCGCGAGGGGAGAAAGAGAAGTGGCAGAGTTGTATTCTCTCGGCCACACGCCAAATTATTTTTTGGTCACTTCCGCTCACTGCGCTTCTCATCGTGCTTCGCGCCCAGATTGTGCGTGTCACACTCGGCACGGGAGCATTTAGTTGGGCTGACACCAAGCTCACCGCTGCGTGTTTCGCACTCTTTACTATCGGTCTCATTGCACAAAACATGGTACTCGTTTCGACTCGTGCGTTTTATGCCGCACACAACACAAAGACACCGCTCTACATCAATGCGATTTGCTCGATTGGGATTATCGGTCTCGCATTCTTTTTGAAATATGAATTTTTGAACACTCCACTCTTCCGTTATTTCATTGAGTCACTGCTTCGTGTTGGTGACGTCCCAGGGACATCGGTGCTCATGCTTCCACTCGCATATTCACTTGGAACACTCGTGAATGCACTTTTGCATTGGGTGGATTTGCGCAAGCGCTATCTCGACACGACTGGCACGCTCCCGCGTGCCACATTCGAAGCCATCGGCGCCTCATTCGTGACAGGTGCGGTCGCCTACGGCTCCCTCAACATCCTCTCAAACGTCTTTTCAATGCACACATTTTGGGGCGTGCTCATGCAAGGAGGGCTCGCCTGTCTCGCAGGTACCATTGCCGGCATCATCGTGCTCGCCCTCCTCAAGAGCGAGTCATTGTTCGAAATTTGGTCCGCCTTTCGCAAAAAATTCTGGCGCGTCGACCTCGTCACCTCCGAGGAGTTATCAACAAAATAGGGTTTGTTGACATTGAGGCAGTACAAGGTAGATTTGACTCAAATATAAAAACGATGAAAAAATTATTTCGGGCCACACATGGTCCAACCAAACCTCGAGGTCAACATACCGTTCGGGGATAAGTAAAAAAATTGTATAATATTTAAAAAAAGGATCTTCGGATCCTTTTGTAGTTTTTCGGACATTTTTCTGTTAGTATGGCGGAGTACATGGATTTACAGCATATTCGCAATTTCAGCATCATCGCCCATATTGACCACGGCAAGTCGACCCTTGCCGACCGCATGCTTGAGGTCACGGGGACTATCGAGGCGCGCAAAATGCGCGACCAAGTGCTCGACAATATGGAGCTCGAACGTGAGCGTGGCATTACCATCAAGATGCAGCCAGTTCGTATGCAACACAAAGTGGGGAATGACAGCTATCAGCTCAACCTCATCGATACCCCCGGACATATCGACTTTTCATATGAAGTTTCGCGTGCGCTCAAGGCCGTAGAAGGCTCAATCCTGCTCGTAGACTCGACTCAGGGTGTGCAGGCCCAAACGTTGACGACACTCGATGCTGCACGCAAGGAGGGGCTTGTTATCGTGCCTGTCGTGTCCAAGATTGATTCGCCACTCGCGCGTCCCGAAGAAGTGAAGCTTGAAATCGCCACACTGCTCGACATTGACCCCGACGATGTGCTCGAAGTTTCAGGACGTACTGGTCAAGGCGTCGAAGCTTTGCTCAAAGCCGTGATTGAACGCATCCCACCTCCAGCGCCTGCCGCTATCGCAAGTGGTTCTGGACTCAAAGCACTCGTGTTTGATTTTAAATATGATGACCACAAAGGCGTGATCGTGTATGTTCGTGTTTTTGAAGGTTCGGTCAAACGTCACGATCGTTTGCTCTTTTCGATTGCAGGTGAGAAATTCATCGCACTTGAAGTTGGAGTTTTTATGCCGTTCGAAGAAGCGCGCGATACATTGTCTGCGGGTGAAATCGGATACATCGTGACAGGTGTCAAACAGCCAGGTATTGCAAGTGTGGGAGATACAATCACCACAGAAAAGAATCCACTCCCAGCGCTTGCGGGATATGACAATCCACGACCCGTCGTATGGGCTTCAATATATCCAGAAAGTCAGGATGATTTTCCTGCGCTTCGCACCGCACTCGGACGACTTAAATTGTCTGACTCAGCATTCACGTTTGAAGAAGAATCAAGTGGGGCACTTGGTCGTGGATTTCGTGCAGGATTCCTTGGGATGCTTCACCTCGAAATCATCACCGAGCGTTTGCGTCGCGAATACCGTCTCGAGCTCATTGTGACGACGCCATCGATCACGTATATGGTGACGAAGCGTAGTGGCAAAGTCGAGACTGTGTATTCACCGCACCTCTTTCCAAACGATGGAGACATCGTATCTGTCGACGAGCCATGGGCGAATGTGCGCATCATTACGCCTGAGCGATATATTGGAATCCTTATGCCGTTTTTGTACGGTCATGAGGCAGAAATTGGTACGACAGAAACCTTCGGAGAAGGACGTTCTGCGGTCAGTATTGTCATGCCACTTCGTGAAATGATGCGCGGATTTTTTGATGAGCTCAAGAGTCTGACGAGTGGATATGCTTCTATCACGTATTCGCTCGCGGGGCTTCGCCCCGCGAGCGTGACCCGCATGGACATCGTTCTTGCCGACGAAGTCGTCCCAGCATTCACTCGTGTCATCGCCAAGCGCCGTGCACAAGATGAAGCCGATGAGTCAACAGAAAAATTGCAAACGATTTTGCCACGACAGCAATTTGAAATGAAAGTGCAAGCAGTCGCACTCGGCAAAATCCTCTCATCCAAAACAATCAAAGCATTCCGCAAAGATGTGCTCATGCACGGATCCAAAGTCGTGGGTGGAGGAGACGTATCTCGCAAAAAGAAATTGCTCGAAAAACAAAAGAAAGGAAAGGCTCGCATGCGCGATGCCGCCAAGGTGAACATTCCTCACGACGTCTTTTTGAAAATGATGCAGAGGGGAGACAACGCGTAAGGCGGGCGCATACAAAAAATCCTTTGAAAGCACCGGCGTAAAATCCTGAAGGATTTTCGCCTCCCTCTCGCGCCGTCGCGCTCCGAGAGTGCTTTCAAAGGTTTTTTTGCTTGCGCCCGCCGTCCGTGCTTACTTCATGAACAAGACTGGCATGTACAAAGCAATCATGAGAACAATGATCAATACTGAGACGATGCCCCAGGCGATATTCATGCGTTTTTTGTGTTTTTTCGAAAACATCATAGAGATATGTTGGAAGTTTGCACTTCAGGTACTACAATGGGTAATAGCTCAAAGCTACCACGAAATGGCATATTTTAAAAGGACGAACATTTTTCAAAGCATTGTCTTCTCTCGGCTCATGGCGCTCGCGGTTTTGCTCGCGATCGTGTTCATGGCGTTTGCTCTCTACTCGATCGTCGGCAAAAGCATCGACGCCTCAAACGCCCGCAAACTCGCCGAATCGCAAGCAGTCGAACTCAAACAAAAACAGCTCGACCTCGACAAAAAACTCACCGACCTCAACACCACAAGTGGCCAAGAAGCCCTCCTCCGCGAACAATATCCCGTCGTCAAACCAGGGGAGCACGTTGTGGTCATAACAGATACAGATAGTGGAAGTGTCGCTGTACCTCAAGCAAACCAAGATGTTCCGCACACGGGATTTTGGACGCTCGTGAAGAGCTATTTTAAATAGAAAACGAAATCATCATTTTCGTTGACGGAATCACTTTAGTTTGATAAAGTGTACGCAAGGTATACAGCCGCCGAAAAGGGCTTAACTTTCAATACATTTATAATGAAAAAAGTATTTCTTGTACTCACACTGGTTTGCTTTGGCTCAGGTTGCCAGCGAATTTCAGAACGAAGTTTTGAGACAAAAGTAACCAATGATTCTGGGTTGGTTACCAAGATCAACAAAAAGGGAAACGGCAAGATATTTGCCGTGGAGGTGACTGTTTCCTACAGCCCAAACCCGATTTCGTTTAACAACGAATATTTACAAGATCCGCAATTTTTGTTTGATGCAGATCTCGCTTATTCTCTTAACCAAAGAGTAGGCATAGAACTCAAAAGAAATTATGAGTACGAAGCAGGTGTGGATGGTAGAACCGACACTACAACATTGAGCGCTACGTATACGCTCAAATAGTTTCTACACTGTTTGTGTATTCATTAAATTTCAACATGGAATTTAAAAACACCCTGCAAAAGCAGGGTATTTTTAAATGTGCGCCGTACTGGAGAGTGTTAGAACTGAATTGATGAAATCGCCAGTTTTGCCGTATGTACCTGACCTCTCAAAATGGTCTTTACACATATAAATAAAAATGGTATTATAAAAATTAAGTTATAATGATAAAAAAATTTTTTAACCTTCCAAACTTAATAACATGGTCAGTGGACATTTAATGATTGGTGTTGCAAACAGCGCAGATCGCCTTCGCGCAAACAGAAAGGCAGAAATTGTATCTTACTTCCGATACCGTGACTTCGAATCTGCAAAAAAATTAATTAGAAAGGACCAATTCGAAATTGGTACAGGCTTAGGACTCTGCGCAGTTCTAATCTCATTCGCTATTTTTGGCGGGTTCCCCATTAACCTTATCTGCGGTATCTTAGGGGTATTCACATCTATTGCCTTCGCTCCTGCGTACATCTCAGATCTTGTATTCGATTACAAGGTAATGCAACGGATCAAAAAGTATCATTAAGTTCGAGCCCGAAAAAGGGTACGAAAAAATAACCTTGCCAAGGCAAGGTTATTTTTTATGTGCGTCGGGTAGGATTCGAACCTACGAAGGCCGAAGCCGACAGATTTACAGTCTGTTGTGATAGACCACTCCACCACCGACGCATAGACGAGAACCCATACAGTATACACATTTCGGCTCGAGTTTCAATCGCTTTACATTTCAAAATAACCCTGTAAAATAAGGGTTATGGAAAAATGGAAATTTGCAAAGATTCGGGTCGCCGTGCTTTGCGGAGGTCCGTCGCTCGAGCGTGGTATTTCGCTCAACTCGGCACGCAGTCTTTTGGACCATCTTGGTGGGGAGCATATCGAAATCGTGCCCGTGTATTTCGACCACAAAAAGAATGCGTATCATATCTCTACGGCACAGCTCTATTCCAATACGCCATCCGATTTTGATTTCAAACTCGCACGTACCGCAAAGACACTGACAGAAGCGAGTCTCATCAAACTTCTCAAGACAGTCGATATTGTTTTCCCCGCGATTCATGGAGCATATGGAGAAGACGGTGGTGTGCAAGCGCTCCTTGAGAAAAACAACATTCCATTCATAGGGTCGTCGAGTGCGGCGTGCAAACGCGCGTTTGATAAGTTTAGCGCGAGCGAGCTCATTCGCAAACACGGCTTTTATGCTCCGCCGTCGCTCCTCCTAAAGATCTACGGAAAAACGCACGCCGCGGATATCAAACAGTTTTTCAAAGAACACAAACTCAATCGCGTCGTCGTGAAGCCCGCATCTGGTGGCTCGTCGATTGGAGTTTTTTCGGTCAGTACGGCGAGCGAAGCACTCGAAAAAGTCGAGTATCTTTTTTCGAAGCGTATGGACACGCGTGTCGTCATCGAGCCATTTGCCGAAGGCAGGGAATTTACTGTTGTGTTGCTCGAGAATAAAAATGGACAACCAATCGCCGTCCTCCCGACCGAGATCGTGACGAATTATGAATATCACCAGATCTTTGATTTCCGCAAAAAATATCTTCCGACCAATCACGTGCATTATCACTGCCCGCCACGATTTAGTGACGAAGTCGTGCACACGATTCAAGCGGATGCGCAAAAATTGTTTACGCTTCTCGGCATGCGTGATTTCGCGCGTTTCGACGGTTGGGTATTTCCTGACGGTCGCATTTGGTTTAGCGACTTCAACCCAATCTCAGGTATGGAGCAAAATAGTTTTTTGTTCCAACAATCCGCACGTGTTGGTTTCTCGCATCAAGATGTCCTTTTCTATATCGTTCGTCATGCACTCGCGCGCTTCGGTAAACAGCTTCCACTTTCCAAACAAGTCACAACGAAGCGCAAACCGGTGCCAGTTCTTTTTGGTGGAGGCACAGCCGAGCGTCAAGTCTCGCTCATGTCTGGGACGAATGTGTGGCTCAAACTTCGCAAATCAAAAAAATATATTCCTGAACCATATCTGCTCGATCTCGATGGCTCGACTGTTTGGAGACTTCCATACGCACTCATTCTCAACCACACCGTTGAGGAAATAGTTGAGAATGCACAAAACGCGATCAAAGATGACGCGCGATTTCTCAGACTCATGCTTCCTGTTGTCGCCGATCTTGCGCTTGCACGGAATGAGGCTCGCGAGCAATTTTTCTTGCCACAATCACAGACGCTTACCGAGTTCATAAAAAACAAAAAATTCATTTTCATTGCGCTTCATGGAGGAGTCGGCGAAAATGGCGAACTGCAGGCGATGCTTGAAAAAGAAGGTGTGAAGTATAACGGTTCAAGTAGTACGGTGTCGCATCTGTGTATGGACAAATGGGCGACAAACGAAGCCATCCGCGAAGCGAATATCAAAGGAGTCACGATTCCTGAGCATGCAAACGTGCCGACCGATGACCTTGCTATGCTCACCGAAAGAAATGCCGAAAAAATCTGGAGTGATTTAGTTCGCACGCTCGGAACAAAAAGTATCATCGTGAAGCCTCGTGGGGACGGATGTTCCGCTGGCGTCATGCGACTTTTTTCAGCCAAAGATTTTCTTGTGTATGCGCACGCGATTGCGAAATGTGAAGGTCAGCTCGCGCCACACTCAATCACCAATCAAACCGGTATCGTCGAGATGCCAACGGAGATTCCATCTGACATCGTGTGTGAAGCATTCATCGAGACGGACATCATTCGCGCGAAAGGCAAAGAACTCAAACACACACGTCGCGCTGGTTGGATCGAAGTGACTGTCGGCGTTCTTGGTGAGAAAGGCAAACTTCATGTGCTCTCACCATCGCTCACCGTTGCTGAAGGGGAAGTGCTTTCACTTGAAGAAAAATTCCAAGGAGGTACGGGGATCAATATTACTCCACCACCAACGGAACTCGTTCGACCGAAAGCACTCGTAAAAGCAAAACAGCTGATTGGTGAAGTCGCGAAGCGTGTCGGTATTCGTGGGTACGCACGTATCGATGCATTCATGCATATTGATTCAGGCAACATCATTGTGATTGAAATCAATACGCTCCCTGGGCTCACTCCATCGACCGTCTTGTATCACCAAGGTCTCGCAGAGTCTCCACAAATGTTCCCATGCGAATTACTCGAACGCATCATTCGCGAAGGAGGATACTAATATGGATACGAAATTTTTGTCGTACATTACGCTCTCACAAGAAAACTTCGCACACAACATTCAAACTTTGCGTGCGCTCGGGCACAAAGATATGCACATCGCTTTTGCAGTGAAAGGGAATGCATACGGTCATGGCCTCACGGAAATGGTGAAGATAGCGGATCCGCTGGTAGAGTATTTCGTCATTACAAATATCGACGATTTGCGAATTCTTCGACGTGAATCTACGAAGCCGACATTTGTCTTTGGATATATTCCTCCATATCTTCTCGACGAAGCGATGAATCTCGGGTGTATTCTCGGAGTTTTTTCGTTCGAACACATGAATGAGATTGATACACATGCGCGTGCGCTCGGCAAAGTGCAAGAAGTTCATATCGCATGCGATGCGAATCTTGGACGTGAAGGATTTTTAGAGACTGATATGGCGCAGGTGTTTTCTCGTGCAAAAGATTGTACCGGAATTCAAGTGACAGGTATGTATGCGCATTTTGCAAACATCGAAGACACGAATGATTTTTCGCACGCACAAAAACAAATTGATACGTACGCGCGCATGCAGGCAATCGCGCGAGAATCTGGATACGAGAAAATCACTACACATATTTCGGCGACATCAGGATTGCTTACGTATGAAAAAGATACAGGTATTCATCCGATCGTTCGTATTGGTATCGGCGGATATGGACTGTGGCCCCGCGAGACACTTGAACGACAATACAAAAAACGTGGTATTGAATTGAAACCAGTGCTTTCGTGGAAGACACATGTCGCACAAGTCAAAATAGTGCCAATCGGTGTGACTGTCGGCTACGGACTCACGTACAAAACTCAGCGCGAAACCAAAATGGTGCTCGTACCACAAGGATATGCCGATGGATTTCCACGAGCACTTTCAAATACGGGGATGGTGCTCATTGGAGGCAGACGTTGCCCAGTCATTGGACGTGTTTCGATGAATATGTTTGTGGTAGATGCGACAAATGTGGATGAGGTGCACGAGGGCGACGAGGTCGTTTTGATTGGGGAACAAGGGGACAAAAGTATTTCGGCGAACGAAGTGGCAGAGAGATCTGGGACCATTTCCTATGAGGCCGTGACCCGCATTAGCCCATTACTCCCAAGGGTAATCTGCTAAATCTTGTGGTTTTTCAATATGTATGCTATTCTGTTCGGGCATCGGCACACGGAGGTAATCCCTGCCAGAAGCTACCTATATGTCTCAAGATAAACTCATAAAACTCGCCTGCGGTACATGCAAGCGCATCAACTATTGGAGTCGCAAGAACAAAAAGCTTGTCACTCGAAAAATTGAGCTCAAAAAGTACTGTAAGTGGTGTAAAAAACAGACCAAACACAAAGAGGTCAAGAAATAAAACAAAAGCCCCATTCGGGGCTTTTGTTTTGGGTGACATGGATTTTTGCGTGCTTTTCTGTTATCCTCAATCTGGTTTCAAAATCGTAAGGGCCTATAGTTCAGCGGTAGAATTCTCGTCTCCAAAACGAGCGACCGAGGTTCGAATCCTCGTGGGCCCGCAAAAAAATGAGTGAATCAATTCCTCTTGTCGACGGCGTTTCAAAAAGTCTTGAACTTGCTCGACCATATCTTGGGCGAGTTGTTTCTGTAGCGATCGACCAAGCATACGGGACGACATACAAAGGTGCTTTGTATACTTCGAATTATGGATATGTGCCGAATACTATCGCGCCGGACGGTATGGGGCTTGATGCGTATGTGCTTGGTCCGACGGAACCGCTCGCGGAAGCGAGCGGGAAGTGTATTGCTATCATTCACCGACTCGATGATGACGATGACAAACTGATTCTCGTTCCGGATGGCATCGATATGAGCGATGAGGCGATTGAGCAAGCCGTGCATTTTCGCGAGCAATTTTTTCGTCACGAAATCGTACGTTCATAAAAATACCTTTTAAATATTGAATATATTTTTCCACACCTGCCTCGACGAGTTTAGAAATCGATTAACTCAATAAGCGTACGATGTATGGATATGAATACTATCTATCGATACGCGACCAATGTGCAAACACTCGACAATCCGCAGAAGCGGTACGTGCTCACGATTCACGATTTGTTGCCAGCCGACAGACCTCGTGAGAAATTGCAAAAATACGGCCCCGCAACGCTCTCGACGAGTGAACTTCTTGCTGTCGTGCTCAATCTTGGCACGACCAAAGAAGACGTGATGACGATGTCGAGTCGCATCATGCGTGAATATGGCGAGAAGAGCATCATGGTTGCGACCAATCCCAAAAAGCTCGCGAGCGATTTGGGTATTCCGATCGTGCGTGCGTCACAGATAGTCGCGTGTTCTGAGCTCGGCAGACGATTTTACAAAAAGAACGATGCCAGTGCCCCAACGATTCGTACGGCGGAAGAAGTGTTTGAGTATGTGCGCGACATGCGTGATCTACCCAAAGAACACTTGCGAGGAATTTATTTGAATACGCATTACAAAGTCATTCATGACGAGATAATTTCCATCGGCACGATTGATACGAATATCATTCATCCGCGTGAAGTGTTTCGGCCCGCACTCGAATATGCCGCTGCCGCCGTGATACTCGTGCATAATCATCCGTCAGGTGAGAGTGAACCAAGTGAAGCCGATATCGAAGTGACAAAACAACTCGTCTCGGCGGGCAAACTCATCGGCATTGATCTGGTCGATCATGTTATTATTACCAAACGTTCATTCAAAAGTATCTCTATCGAGTACTCATAATCACATGTATACAATCAAAGTCTCTTCAGGCGCGTATTTTGTTTCAACTCGTGTCGGGCGGTCACCATATTTTGTGTCGCACGATGCGCCAAAAAGTTCGAACAAGGGTCAAAATTTGCTCACTCAATATTTGAGTGATGCACGCACGATTTTTAAAAGTGAATGCGACATCTTGCTCGATACAGGACGAGTGTTTACTGATACAGATTCAGACCGACTCATCATCATGCTCAAGCTTCTCATTGATGCGCGCAAGACGTGGCAGGAGGAAGAACTCGCTAGGAAGTGAGGAATTGGCGCACAAGCGAAGTTGTTTTTGTGAGCGTTGATTTTTTGGACGAATCAAACCAGACGATCGTTTTGTCGCGTTTCCACCATACTCGTTGACGCTTGGCGTATTGCCAAATATCGTTCGCGAGGGTCATTTGGAACGCCTCACGACTCACTTTGGCGGTGAGAAGGTCTGCCATAGCCCCGTATTCAAGGCCCAATTGACGCATACGGCGGTATGTAAGGCCTTTTTGATGCAAAGCTCGTCCTTCGTCAAGCATGCCCATTTTGAGGCGCTGATTGAGTCGGAGCGCTATTCGGCTTTTGAGCACCTCGTCCGGCATATCGAGTCCGATTTGGAGCACGTCGTAGGGAGCAACCGTTTTTTTGAGCGGGGGGACTTTGCCGAGTGCTTTTGCTATTTCGATCGCTCGAACAAGACGGACCGGATTGTGTTGGTCAATATTTTTTGCGCGCACGGGGTCAAGCTTCACGAGCATTTGAAAAAGTTCAGAGGCAGATTTCTTTTCGAGTTTTTTTCGGAGTGTTGGATTCGGCGGCACGTCGGGAAGCTGTGCTTTGCCGAGCACTGCGTCGATATAAAAAGCAGTGCCTCCACAAATGATTGGAAGTTTGCCATGCGCATGGATATCTTTGATACAGGTGCGCGCTCCAAGCACGTAATCACTCACCGAGTAGACTTTCTTAGGATCGGCGACATCGAGCATGTGATGGGGAATGTTTTGCATTTCCTCCTTTGTGACTTTGCCTGTGCCGAGGTTCATCCCGCGGTAGACTTGTCGAGAATCAGCCGAAACAATCTCGCCGTTATATTTTTTTGCGAGTTCAATCGAAAGAGCCGTTTTGCCACTCGACGTTGGTCCGAGAATAACGAGGACTTTTTCTTTTTGCATTGTGCCGGAGAAGGGACTCGAACCCTTAAACCTTTCGGTGTGCGATTTTGAGTCGCATGCGTATACCATTCCGCCACTCCGGCTTTCTGACTAGAACTTTGGCATTCTACACGAAATACACATATTTTTCCATACCTTGCATAGTTCCCAAATTCGGGGCGTGCGGTATACTAGACCCATGGCAGATTTTTATTCTAATTCTATTTTCTGGGTTGAACTCGACAAAGTTCGTCCAAATCCTTACCAACCACGTCGTGAGTTCGAAGAAGGTCCACTTCGCGACCTCTCTGAGTCGATTCGTCAGTACGGAGTGATGCAACCACTCACGGTCAGTCGTGTTGAATATCAAAAAGACGATGGTGGTATTGCCGTTGAGTATGAACTCATCGCGGGAGAGCGCCGTTTGCGTGCGTCAAAACTCGCCGGACTTTCTCAGGTACCGGTGCTCATCCGTCAGGGCGATACTCCTCAAGTCAAACTTGAGCTCGCAATCATCGAAAATCTTCAGCGTGCAGATCTCAATCCTGTTGAACGCGCGCATGCATTCGCACGTCTCGCAAACGAATTTAAATTGCAGCACGCCGAAATCGGCAAGAAGCTCGGACGCAGTCGTGAGTACGTATCCAACACACTTCGTATTCTCGCGCTTCCTGATGAGATCCTCACTGCACTCGGACAAGGCAAAATCACTGAAGGTCACACACGACCGCTCCTCATGTTGATTGATCGACCGATGGAACAGATGGTTTTGTTCAAGGAAATCATGAACAAAAAAGTCACGGTGCGCGAGGCAGAACGTGCAGCTCGCAACATTGCTGTCGACCGAGCGCGCAAAGCTCCACGACCAACCGATCCTGAAATTGCGCTCATCGAAGCACGCCTTCAAGAAATACTCGGCGAGCGTGTACACGTCGAGACTGATGCGATCGGTGGACGCGTAACGATTAGCTTCCTCACGCCAGAAGATTTGAAAAAAATAGTTGACCAGCTCCATATGTCTGGAGGTGAAGATCAGGCGATGTCCGAAGAAGCGTTCATGGACGAGACACCACTTCCTGAAACTATGCCTCTCACCGATACGATTGTTGAGACCGTCGAAACGACTCATGCAGGACAGACTCCAAGTGAACCAACTGTTGTCGTAACTGAAACAGTAATGACTCCTGCACCAACACCCGTAGAACCACCAAAACCCGACGACTCAGAACTCTACAGTATCAGTAGTTTTAGTATATAAAACGTAGATCTGGGCGAATAAAAATACCTTGTGTTTGATCAGGCCTTTCGCAGGCGCAAAGGCGCCGAGAAGCCCGCGCGCGAGCACGCGCGACGGGTTGCCTGGCAAACACAAGGTATTTTTATTTCGCCCCCTTCTTCGTCTTTTTTACCGGAATTTTTGCTGCTTGAATTTTTTCTTCTTCAGCATTTAAGTGCTGGCGGATATGTTTGCGAGCCATAGTGGTAAGCGCGAATTTGAGCCAGTGTTCCTTTGGCGTGCCGTCTTTGCGAGTTTCGATTTCGACGATGTCACTTGAGTGGAGGACTGTGTCGAGCGAAACGAATTTACCATTGACGCGAGCTCCGCTCGCTTTGTTGCCAATCGCCGAGTGAATCGAATACGCGAAATCAATCACACTCGAACCTTTTGGAAGATCGATGACGTCACCGGCAGGCGTGAATGCAAAAATACGATCGTTGAAAAAATCAGTCTTCAAGTGATCAAGCAATTCATCACTTGATTCGTTTTCTTGACTGAGGTGCTTGAATTCATTGATCCACTCAAATTTCTTTGGGCCTTTTTTCGAATTCGATTCTTTGTAAATATAGTGCGATGCAATACCGAATTCGGCACGACCATGCATTTCCTCCGTACGAATCTGAATTTCAGCAAGGCCACCGTCACCCGTAAATATTGTGGTGTGGAGTGATTGGTATCCGTTCAATTTTGGGAGCGCAATGTAGTCTTTGATACGCGAAGGCAATGGCTTCCAAAGTGCGTGAATAAGACCGAGCACGGCGTAACATTCTTCGACACTTTCGACGATGACGCGGAGCGCGACAAGGTCATAAATATTGTCGATATTGTTGTCGTACTTCTGCAATTTTTTCCAGAGACTGTATTTGTGCTTGATACGGTAATCTACTTTTTTGACATGGAGTGGGGAAGTTTTGAGTTCGCTGACAAGTTTTTTATAAATTGCCTCAAGTGCATGTTTTCGTTCGTCGCCACGTTCAGCAAGCAATTTTTCTACCATTGCATATTCTTCAGGATATGCAAAAGGGAATGCGGCGTCTTCGATTTCGCCTTTGAGACGTCCGATACCGAGTCGGTCGGCGAGTGGAGCATAGACTTCGATTGATTCAAGTGCGATGCGCTTTTGCTTGTCTTCGCGCACGAATTCAAGCGTGCTGAGATTGTGCAATCGGTCGGCGAGTTTGATCATGAGTACACGATAGTCTTGCGCGAGCGCCATGAGGAATTTGCGCAAGCTCTCGATATGACGCATGCGTCCGCGGTATTTTACATGGCCGAGCTTCGTGACACCTTTCACTAGATTTACAATTTCTTTTCCAAACTCCTTCTCGAGCTCATCATCAGTCGTTTCGGTATCTTCGAGTACGTCGTGCAAGAAACCAGCGGCGATTGTCGTCGCGTCCATTTCATATCGAGCGAGGTTTTTTGCTGTCTCAAAGACATGCACGAAATAGGGCACGCCCGACATACGCACTTGGCCTTGGTGGGCTTTGAGTGCAAAATTGTAGGCACTCATAATAAGGTCGACGTCCTTTTTGGGAGGCGTCGGCGGGAGCTCTTTGAGGATTTCTTTGACTTCAAATCCGTCCATACCCTGAGTATAGAGGGGATATACCGAAAAGTAAATCAGTCTTTATTAAACTCATTCTGTAGTGTTTGGATATCGAACTTTTTCATTTTGAGAAAGGCTTGGGTGACACGGCCAATTTTTTCTTTGTTTCCGCTTGCCATCATCGTGCTCGTTGCGGACGGGACGATCTGCCACGAGAGTCCATATTTGTCTTTGCACCAACCACACTGACCTTCTTGGCCGCCGTTACTTGTGAGTGCGTTCCAGTAATAATCAATCTCGGCCTGATCCTCACAGGTGATGACAAAAGATATTGCTTCGTTAAATTTGAACATCGGACCTGCTGTCATGAGACTGAATTCTTGTCCAAAGATTTCGATAGTCGCCATTTCAACTTCACCCGATGGAGTGTCTGAAAGATTTCCGCCGCCGCGGACTTTTGCCTCAGGGAAAACAGAGACATAGAAATTGATAATTTCTTTGAGATTTTTATCAAACCAGAGGAACGGTGTTATTTTTTTCATAGATTGAATTGTACCAGATGCGGCGTCGTTATTTTGTCACGAGCTAGTGGGGATTATTAGAATTAAAAAAGTTCAACCACACCTAAGGCGTGATTGAACTTTTCTTCGATTATTTCATGAGTATTTTTTCAGACTCTAAAAAACCATGGAACACGCCACGATAATATTGAGCCTTTTGTTTGATTAAGGCTTCATGGATTGAGCCCGGTTCATGCTCATAGAGATATGAGCATGAGTCGTTGTAAATTACTGCGCTATCTTCGTATGAATCAGATAGATCGTGTAATTTTTTGAAGTTGTGGTTCCTGCAGCTCATTCCGAGAACTGCGAATAAAAAAATGACTAATGTTGTTTTCAACGTCTGAAATTTTAAAGGTGAACAATGTATTTATTTATAGTATAGATTTATCGTTCTGTCAATTATTTTAACTGACAATTATCGTAGAAGTGGTTGAGTTACTTCTTTTCGATTTTGTGTGGGTTGTGATTTGGGCAGGATTTGTTGGAACAACGCTCAGGAATCGTTTTGGTACCTTCCATCATGAGCGCGCCACATTCAGAACAGATGCGTCCGGTAGGTTTTGCTTTGATTGCGTTTTTACAGTCAGGGTAGTTTGAACAGGAATAGAAAATACCGAATCGCCCACGACGTTCCATCATTTCGCCTTTTTGACACATCGGACAGGTGACGCCCGTCATTTTCTTTTTCTTTTCTTCCTCGTCTTCTTTGATGAATTTACATTTTGGATAGCGGGAGCAGGAGATGAACATTCCGAATTTGCCTTCACGGACGACGAGTTTGCCACCGCCATTCTTGCCGGTCTTTTCTCCACATACCGGACAGAGTTCGCCGGTCTCTTTTGGTCCCTGCATTTCAGATCCGTCGAGCTTGCGTGCTCCGGCACAATCAGGATATTTAGAACACGAAAAGAATTTGCCGTTGCGGGACAATTTATAGATCATCGACGCGCCACATTTTGGACACACGATATCGTCAGGTGCGGGACCGAGGTCTGTCGCTTTGGCGAGTTTGTCTTTGGCTTTTACTTCCTTCAAGAATGGCGTGTAAAAATCTTTGAGTGTCTTTGCATATTCGCGGTCACCGTTTGAGATATCGTCGAGTTTGTCTTCCATTTCGGCAGTGAAGGTATCAGAAATATATTCTCCGAAGTTTGCTTCGAGGAAACTCGACACGACGTCACCGGTGTCGGTCGGGTAGAGCGTGCGTCCTTGCTTGGTGACGTAGCCACGTTCTTCGAGCGTACTCATGATAGACGCGTAAGTACTCGGGCGACCAATACCGCGTTCTTCGAGCGCTTTGACGAGTGCTGCTTCTGAATAACGGTTTGGTGGTTCTGTTGCTTTTTCGGTACTTGCGAGGTCGATGAGTTTGAGCGTCTCGCCAGCGACAACTTTTGGAAGCTCAACGTCTTCACCGCGTGCGTCGCTATCAACGAGCAACCAGCCGGGGAACAAGACGCGCGAACCGTTTGCCGTGAAGTCTGGAATATCTTTTGCGTTTTCAACATTCGCAACGATTTTGGTTTTAAGCAGTTTTGCATCAGTCATCTGACTTGAAACTGCGCGTTCCCAAATGAGTTTGTAGAGATCTTTTTGTTCGTCGTTCATTCCTGCGGACAATTTGTCGATGTGGGTAGGACGAATACCTTCGTGGGCTTCCTGCGCATTCTTGGATTTTGTTTTGTAGGTGTGTGCTTCGGCGTATTCTTTGCCGTATTTTTTCTCGACGAGGGCGAGGATTTGTGACTGCGCGACCGCGGAGAGATTTGTACTGTCAGTACGCATGTAGGTAATGTGTCCCGCTTCGTACAACTTTTGTGCGACTTGCATTGTGCGCTTCGGCGAAAAACCGAGACGCGTACTTGCTGTCTGTTGAATACTTGATGTGGTGAATGGTGCGCGAGGAGAACGCTTTTGTTCTGATTCTTTGACTTCACTCACGAGCCACGGATTTTTCTTTCCGATCGTGAGGATGTGATCAACGATTTTTTCGTCGCGAGGTTCTTCAACACAGGAGAGTTTGATTTGTTGTTTTGCTTTGGTCTCAAACAATCCTTCGAGCGTCCAATATTTTTCTGGAATGAATGCGCGAATTTCACGTTCGCGTTCCATGAGAATACGAAGTGCAGGGGATTGCACGCGTCCTGCGGAGAGCCCGTAGCGGACTTTTTTCCAAATGATTCCAGAGAGGTCATATCCGACGAGGCGGTCGAGCACGCGCCGCGCCTCCTGTGCTTGCACGAGCTTCTCATCAATATCGCGCGGCGCGCGAAGTGCCTCCTCCACCGCTTCTTTGGTGATTTCGTGAAAGGCCGCACGTTTGATCGGAGCTTTCACCTTTTTGTCTGCAGTGAGCAATTCTTTCAAATGCCACGAGATAGCTTCTCCTTCGCGGTCCGGGTCAGTCGCGAGCACGATCTCTTTTGCACTTCGAGCGAGGTCGGTGAGTTCGTGGACGACCTTTTCCTTGCCTTTTGAGATTTCGTAATGAGGCACGAATCCTGCAGGAATATCAATGGCTTTCTTGTTTGATTTTGGAAGATCACGCACGTGACCAACAGAGGCACGCACGGTATATGCGCCATCAAGATACTTCTCGATTGTTTTGGCTTTTGATGGTGATTCAACGATGAGTAATTTCATGGGTGAGACTTAAGTAGTAGCATTCTAAAAATTTTTTGGCAAATGAGAACGAGGGAACAGACATATAAAATCTGTTCCCTCGCTTGCTTCAGTTCTGCTTGGTTGCGTTGCGTTTTATTATCATTTTTATTTCCTTTTGCAAGAAATAATTGCGTCTGACCTCGACAGGAATTGTCGCTGCAGACAGTGCAACCAGTGCTAGAAAAATCCATTTGATAATTAAGAATGCTGTTTCCATAAATAATATTTGTTAGTACGATACCACACTTTAATTAAGAAACGCGACGTACTTCGCCGAGCTCTTCTTTCACGATGCCTTTGATTTCGAGCGAGGAGATGAGGATGTTGATCTCGTGTGTTGGTTTTTGAAGGGTAGCTACAATTGTGTCGCGCGACATTGGTTCGACGAGGAGATCATAGACCGCGCGTTCATCGTTCGTTAGTGCGCTAATTTCAGATTCGCGCTCCGTCGCTTCATCTGTCCCAACCAAACCAAAAAATTCCAAAATATCTTCGCTCCGTGTAATCGGCGTTGAACCTTGTTTGATGAGTAGATTTGTTCCAAGTGAATTGCTACTTGTGATTGGCCCCGGTACGGCAAAAACTTCACGATTGTAATCGAGTGCGAGGCTTGCGGTGATGAGCGTGCCAGACTTGTCGGCTGCTTCTACGATGAGTACTGCTTGTGCAATACCAGCGATGAGACGATTGCGTCGCGGAAAACTCCATTCAGTCGCGCGAAAATCATTCGCATATTCGGACACGAGCGTGCCACCACTTGCGAGGATTTCTTTTGCGAGTGAAAGATTGGTCGCAGGATACAAAACAGACTCTCCAAGACCGGAGCCCGGAAATGCTATCGTTCGGAGTCCGGCTTTGAGCGCCGAACGATGCGCGACGGAATCAATCCCGAGCGCGAGACCCGATACTATAGTTATGTCCGAACCGCGCAGTCCAAGAATGAGCTTCTCACAGGCATCGGCACCGTACCGTGTGTTGGTACGCGACCCAACAACGGCTAAATATCGCCCAAGTGGGTCGATTGGTGCACCTACTCGCTTGAGCGACGTAGGCGGGTCGGGGATCTCTAATAATTGTGGCGGGTACTCACTGGGCCCAAGTGGCGAAATGATGAAATCCATATTGTAAAAGAACTACTTACACCGATAATTTTCTTATTATATCATTTGTGCTAGGATTTACGTATATGTTAGATATCAAATTTATCCGCGAAAATAGCGAGCTCGTGAAAGGTGCAATTCAAAAGAAATTCGTCAAACTCAATCTTGATGACCTTCTTTCTCTCGATGACCGTCGTCGAGAAATAATGCAACTCACCGAGAACCTCCGTGCCGAGCAAAAGCGTATTTCTGACGGTATGGTATCTGCCGATCCTGCTCGTCGCGAACAACTTCTCGCCGAACTTCGTCCGCTCAAGGCGCATGTTGAAGAAAAAGAAGAAGAGCTCAAGAAAATCATGCTCGAATGGCGTGAGCTCATGCTCCAAGTGCCAAACGTTCCAGACATGACCGTGCCAGACGGAGAGAGTGATGCACAAAATCAGGAAGTCCATGCGTGGGGAGACAAACCAGAATTCAATTTTGTTCCAAAAGATCATATTGAAATCATGAACGCACTCAAGATGGTAGATTTTGAGCGTGGTACCAAGGTGCACGGATTCCGTGGATATTTCCTCACGGGAGATGGGGTACGATTGTGTTTTGCAATTTGGAATTATGCGCTCGACTTCTTTGGCAAGCGTGGATTCACTCCGATCATCCCTCCAATGATTGTGCGCAAACAAAACCTCTACGGTACCGGACATTTGCCAGGTGATGTTGAAGACTATTATATGACGCAGGACGGTGACGCACTCGTCGGTACATCTGAAGTGCCAATCATGGGCATGCATGCTGACGAAGTACTTGATCATTCACAATTTCCAATCAAGTATCTCGGATTTTCACCATGTTACAGACGTGAAGCGGGAAGCTATTCCAAAGATGTGAAGGGATTGATTCGTGTGCACGAGTTCTACAAATTTGAACAAGTCATTTTGTGTGAGGCATCACATCAGACATCGGTCACACTCCACGAACAGCTTCGTCGCAACACAGAAGAATTCATCGAGTCGCTCGGTATTCCGTATCGCACGGTTGTGAACTGTGGTGGAGACCTCGGACTTGGTCAGGTCAAGAAATATGACATTGAGCTCTGGGTGCCAAAAGAAAATACGTATCGCGAAATCGCATCTGCTTCATACTTCCATGATTTCCAGACACGCCGATTTAATATTCGCTACAAAGATGCTGAAGGCAAAATGCAGTACGTGCACTCACTCAACAACACCGCAATCCCAACGCCACGTATTCTCGTTTCGATGATTGAAAATTGTCAGGAAGCAGACGGACGCATTCGTGTGCCTGAAGTACTCAGATCATATCTCGGCAAAGAATACATTGGCTAATCGTGTGCTCTCTCAAAAATTATGAAGCGCGAAGTATCTCCACTCAAAAAACATATTGAGGAGTCGCCGAAACTTCGCGCGCTCCGTGAACGTAGGATTCGACGTCGTCGTCGCGTCATTACTGCACTCTGTGTTTTGTTTTTTGTACTGCTCGGCACGACAGTATATGTTTCGCGCTTGCCTCGTATCCAATTGAATACGGTCGAGGTGGTGGGGAACAAAGTCGTCGATACCGATGATGTCGTGTCGCATGTTGAGAAATATCTTTCAGGGTATTACGTATATCTCATTCCGCATCGCGACGCATTGATATATCCAAAACAAAAGATTGTGGCAGATTTGGTAAAATCATTTCCACGATTTGATTCAGTGGCGGTATATCGCACGAGTTGGCATACGCTTCAGGTGACGGTGTCGGAAGTGCGCGGTCGCGCCCTTTGGTGCGGTGAGACTGATACCGACCTCGGTGCGGGCGCGACCGCGCAGTCATGCTACTTCACCGACGAGACCGGCCGTATTGTGAGTGATGCGCCATACTATTCCGGCAATGTGTATCCGCGATTTTTCGGTGGCACAGTACCGGCGAGCTCCGCTCGCCTCGACAACGAGAACCCCATCGGCACCACATTCACCGACCCTGATACATTCAAAAAACTCGTAGCCCTTCAAGAATCGATCGCCAATTTTGGATTTCAAATCAAGAGTGTCGATATTGGAGCAGATACCGAAGATACAATCATGATCGATCTTGGTTCTGGCAAGATAGCACCCGTACGATTCCTGAAGGCTGACAATTTTGAAACGCTCGAAGGCAATCTCTCCGCCGCACTTTCGAATCCAACGCTTGCAAACGCACTCAAGACTGACAAGCAGAATCTCGAATACTTTGATTTGCGATTTACGAATAAAGTGTATTACAAATTTTCCGATCAAGAATAATGCATATGAAATGTCTTGATCGAAGAGGGTATACATACACCGTGTACGATATCGGGGGAGACCGAGTGCTCAAGAAAATGAAGCCAGCAGTTTTGCAGCGACTGCTCCATCTTTCGTCGGGAAACTCCAAAAAATATATTGAGCAACACCGAACACGAGCGCGACTCCTTGCAGAAACTTGTCGAGACAAAGCGCTCATCGGAAATCCTCAGTATGAAATTGACGGTTCATATACTCAGGATCGATGTGAGGTGATTGATACCTATTTTTTATCGCACACGCTCGAAGAAAATAAAAAATGCGTCGATATGTTTATCGAATGTATTTTTGAAACATGGAAAAATGGTTTTTCCGATATCATTTTTAATTTTACGCGTAACAATGGACTGTCACACGCAGGGAAAGTAGTTCTGTTTGATTTTAATGAAATTACCTTTGTAAAAAATGAGGTCCTCGCGTTGATCGAGACTGAGCGCTGGCTCCATTGTTACTCATTTACAAAAGACTTGCATGCGGGTGCCCTAAAAGATTATTATGCCCAAGCAATGGCTACGGCCATGACGCGGGAGAATCTTGATCGATATTGGAAAGACAATGAACAACTTTTGGCAAAAACTCAATAAACCGTTTTTCGTTCTTGCGCCGATGGCAGATGTCACCGACGCTTCTTTTCGACAGATCATTGCCAAGTATTCTCGTCATGGGGAGGTGGGTGGAGGACCGGATGTTTTTTGGACTGAATTCGTCGCCGCAGACGGGCTCATGAGTCCGGGACGCGAGGTCTTGCGTCATGATTTGAAATTCGGGGAGAACGAGCACCCTATCGTCGCTCAACTCTTTGGTTCGCACCCTGAGAAAATGGAAGGTGCGGCCCGACTGTGTCAGGAACTCGGATTCGACGGGATTGATATCAATATGGGTTGTCCTGACAAGTCGATCGAGAAGCAGGGAGCAGGGGCGTGCATGATGAAGCATCCGGATGTTGCTCGTGAGATCATTCGAGCCGCGAAACGCGGCGCTCCCAACTTGCCAATCTCTGTCAAGACCCGCATCGGCTACAACAAAAACGAACTCGATACATGGATTCCAGAATTGCTTGCAGAAAATATTGCCGCGCTCACCGTGCATTGTCGTACGCGCAAAGAAATGAGCAAGGTGCCTGCGCGATGGGAACATGTCCGAGAGGCGGTCGCTCTGCGCGACCGCCTCGGAGTCGACACACTCATTCTCGGCAATGGTGATGTCAAAGATATCGCCGACGCGAAACAAAAAGTCGCTGAGACAGGATGCGATGGCGTCATGCTCGGTCGCGCGATCTTCGGCAATCCGTGGCTCTTCGATCAGCATCGCACCGAAGTGACCAAAGAAGAAAAAATCCGCGTCATGGTAGAACACACCAAACTCTACGAGCAAATGCTCGGTGGCATAAAAAGTTTTGCGATCATGAAAAAGCACTACAAAGCCTACGTGAATGGTTTCGACGGCGCAATGGAACTCCGCGAAAAATTCATGCAGTGCGAAAATGCGAGTGAGGTAGAGGCTGTGGCGAATGCATATCTCGAGGGGAAATAAAAAAAGGAAAGCAATTATTGGATGCTTTCCTTTTTTTATTTTTTCACGGCTCAATGTAGACCGTAAACATATTCGGCACGTCTTCTTCCCACTGGAGAACAATTGCCGCTGTTGGCGACACTTCGTTCACTGGGTAGAAAAAAATAATTTCTCCACCTGATTCGACACCGAAGGTGGTTTGATATTTTAGGACGTATTCGCCCTTTTCAGTTTTGAGCATAAATCGAATGCTCTTTCTAAACGTCACAGCCATAATCATGACGTACAGGCGACTCTCATTGCCTCCTGTTGGTTTTGGAGCAATGATTGTTTGCCGTAAGTCACGCTGGAGTTTCTGTAGTCCAGTTTGATTGATTGTGATTGGGCACGAGCCAACACTGCCAGCCTCGGTTGCAAACGTAGCGACCTCACCGAAAAATTGAGGCAAGTACGCAAAATGTTCATCTGTAAAGTAATCCATTGTGTATTTTTTTGGTTTGTCAGCAATATACCATTATTTTAAAATAAGTCAAAAAATACCTGAATTTTCAGACGGTGACTGTTTTCTGATATACTCATGAATATATGAGTGACCAAGCCCTATATCGCAAATATCGCCCTGAAGTGTTCGCCGATCTTGTCGGTCAGGAACACATTGTCGCTTCGCTTGAAGGCGCACTTTCGTCGGGCAAAATCGCGCATGCATATCTCTTTTCGGGCGGTCGCGGTACGGGCAAGACCACGAGTGCTCGCATTCTCGCGAGTGCGCTCGGTACGAGTACAAGTGACACGTATGAGATAGATGCGGCATCCAACAATGGTGTAGATGACATTCGCGAATTGCGCGAGAACGTCGGCACGCTTCCGTTTGATTCGCGATTCAAGGTTTACATCATCGACGAGGTGCATATGCTTTCAAAAGCTGCGTTTAATGCACTGCTCAAGACGCTCGAAGAACCACCAGCGCATGTCATTTTTATTCTCGCGACGACCGAACTCGAAAAAGTTCCTGACACTATCATCTCGCGTTGTCAGACATTTGTATTTCGCAAACCATCTGAATCGACACTTCGCACTGTGATCGAAAAGACTGCCAAGAAAGAAAAAGTCACCCTCGGCGCAGGCGTGGCAGATTTGATCGCGCTCCTTGCGAATGGTTCGTTCCGCGATGCGCTTGGCACACTCCAAAAAGTTTGCACGAGCGGGGGAGACAAGGTTTCTCTCGAGCAAGCAGCCCGCATCACCGGCGCACCATCCGGCACGATCGTCCACGATATCATGGACGCAATCGCGCGCGGAGCACTCAGTGAGGCCCTCACGACTGTTGAGCGCGCGCGTGCATCCAACATCGAACCCAAAATATTGCTCGGTCTCTTGCTCCACACATTCCGCCGAGTGCTCTTGCTCAAAGTCGCTCCATCGCTCGCCAAAGGTGAGATTGATGGTTTGAGTGATGAAGAAAAAGTTTTTTTGATAAAGCTGTCAAAGTCGGATTCAGTGCACCTCAATTCAAACGCGCTCCTCGCGCTCCTCGACGCAATGAGCACCCAAAAGTACGCCTACATCGAAGAATTGCCCCTCGAGCTCGCGCTCATGAAGATGCTTGGGTAGGACAGTGTTTCCGAAGGGGAGCCGACACGGATTCTAGTGAGAATCGCTCGAGAGGTTGTTTTTTGGTCGTAAAAAAGATAAGCTAAAGTGTTTTTACCATTGAGGGATCGTCTAACGGTAGGACAGAGGCCTTTGAAGCCTTTAATCGGGGTTCGATTCCCTGTCCCTCAGCAAACAAGAACGCCGTTTGATTACTTAAGAAATAGTTATTAATTAATATTACATATTATGTTTTCAAAATGGTGGCAGTCATTTAAATTAGAAAATGAGTTAATTGATTCAACAAGGATGGCCATTGAAGACAGACTATCCTCACCATTTTACGGATATTTTATATCCTCATGGTTTTTGTTTAATTGGAAAATAATTTATATCGCTTTTTTTGTTGATCAAAATATTATTCTGCAAAAAACTACTTTACTACGCTCCGATTATCTTATCAGGTCTTTTCCTATCCTCTGGAGCTGGGAATTTTGGTTACATTTTTTTATCTATCCATTTTTTGCCACGGTACTTTTCTTTTGGATTTTTCCATACCTAACGAGGGAGTATTACAGAAAAAGTATCAGAAATAAAAAAGCACTTCGTATTATTGAAATAAAAGAAACAAAACAGGAGACAATACAAGAAAAAGAACTTATCGAAGAGCAAGTTAAAAAAGCAATCATTGAACAAGAAGTCGAAGTAAGCAACCCGAAAGTGTTTTGGGAAAAAGATTTTCAAGCTTTTAAAGACACAAATCTCTTTGAAAAGTTTCAAATGATCTTGGATGGAATATACAAATATAATGGGGACGTTAAATGGAATTGGAATGGAGCAAGGTACACTGGTTCTATTGATAATGAAATTTTGGTTTTTTGTGATTTGAATGGTTTAGTTAATATTCATAATGGTAATAAAATCACCTTAACTGATAAAGGTAAATTTTTCGCCCGAAAATATATTGAAATTAAAAGCCAACCTTAACTTTCAAAAAGCACGAACACTCCAGAGTGCCATAATAAAACCAAGGCAAGCCGTATATGAAAAAAGTAAAAATTAAAGAATTTAACAATGAAGAGCTTTGGCTTGGATACGGTGATATTCAACAAGAACTCAAAAAACGTAACCTAGTTCGAACCAACAATATTACTGGAGAGCGAGGAGAATTTCTTGTAATTGAAACTTATAATTCGACCAAAGCTTTGCCAAATCTACAAGCTTCTCCACAAAGTACAAAAAATATTGATGCGATCAGTCGCAATGGTGAAAGATATAGTATTAAATCAATCACTGATCCTTCTAGGATAACAGGTGTGTTTCATGATATGGGCGAGAAAGAGGATACGTCGGTACCTGATAAAAAGTTTGAATACGTGGTTATTGTTCAACTTTTTAATAACTATAGACCGAAACTAATAGTAGAATTAACGTGCGAGCAATTTCTTAAATATAGAAAATGGCACAAAACAATGAGGGCTTGGAATTTAAGTTTAACTAAGTCACTACTTTCTGAAGCTAAGATTATTTTAGATAATACTCAAGGTTAATATATGGAGCCAACAGAAAAAGAAATTATCGAATCTTTATATAAAGCGATGTGCTCAGCCACAAGTACTGTGAGTGACGCTAAGCGTACTAATAATAGTTATTTCAAAAGAAGAGTTTTAGGTTTTAAAGCGGAGATTGAGTTTTCTAAATTTATCGAGGGATATAAAGATATACATTTTTTTGAAGGTGGAAACTTTATTTCTAGAAAACTTTCTGGGAAAGTATCGGATAAAAATAAGTTCATATATGTAACACTTGCAAAAAATGAGAGTGAGGATTTTAAGGAAATATATTCCGTAATTTCGCAATGGGACGAAGTCGAGAATCTTTTTTATATAAAAATAGATAATAATAGCTGGTCGCAGACAGGGTTTGCGACCAGAAAAAAATTAAGAAATGGGAAAAGTAAGGATATTGAAGATTCTATTTTGGTTCCCAAATATACTTTTTATAGGTTTAATAAAAACATCGGATCATTTGATATGTGTGAAATTCAAAATTTTGACTGTATTTTATCATGGTTTTCCAAGCCAACCAGAAAATCAAGTCTTTTCCCTCTAAGAAAAAAAGATCAATTCGAATACTTTTCAGATTATGATGCCAGTGTGTTAAAAAATATTTATGCTAATCGTTATTTTTTAGATGTCATTTTAAGGCAAGCAAGCGGCCGACAAATAATTGATTTAGATGGGTTTTTAAAAGTGAACGGTCGTTATTTCGTTGTTGAAGTTAAAGAAAAAGATCCAATTAGAAAAAAAGGAAAGAAAGTAGACGACATAAATAATTGGCAGTTCGGTTGGGATTCAAGAAGAATACTCTGGTATTTGTATTTAAAAGTAAAGTTAAATCTACCTGTTTTGTATAATATTAGAGAAATAAGTAATCAAGAAGAGAGAACCTTTGTTCAATGGGATTCTATTTTTATAGATGATTTTCTTAAGGGTACTAGCTGGTCAAATAGTAGAAGTGGCGGAGGGGGTGGGGACACCGTACTTGCACCTCACTCGTTTTTTAGAAGACTTAGTGACGTTCTTAATGAATTATTAAGATAACTCTTGTGTCGCTTTATTTTTTCTTTTTTGTTAGTATGTTCTGACTATGGCGCAAAGAACTCCCGCTCAGGCGAAGAAGCGAATTATTCAGCTTTTTATTGACAATGTTAAGGGACGAACACCTGATACTCATAGCTCGAACATAAGGCATGATGGTAAAGGAGGTCATTGGTTGGAAAAACAAATGGGTATTGCTCATAACGCAAGCAATACTCCGGACATTGATGGTTTTGAGATGAAGAATGACACGACAAGTAAAACCACGTTCGGTGATTGGTCGCCTAATTATCGCATTTACAAGAAAGGGAATGACTACGGTCTTGATCGTACAAAGTTCCTCGAAATCTTTGGCGCACCAAACCCCGCTAAAGATAATCGATATTCATGGTCAGGAAAACCTGTACCAAAAATTAATAAATACAATTCTTTTGGCCAGAAACTTGAAATTGATAAGAATAATAATATCCTTGCCATGTATTCATTTTCGAAGGATGAACGACTGAATAAGTCTAAAATTGTTCCCAAGCTATTACAAAAGGACGGCCTAGTTATCGCTCGCTGGGATTGTGAAAAAATGACCGTTCGAGTTGAACGAAAATTTAATAAGCTCGGTTGGTTTAAATGTCTAATTAAAGATGGAGTTTATACCAAGATTGTTTTCGGGGATCCAATTAGTTTTAGAACGTGGATAGCAGGAGTGAAGAAAGGTCAGATCTTTTTTGATAGCGGAATGTATGCTGGTAACCCACGACCGTATGCTCAGTGGCGTGCCGACAATAAATATTGGGATTCACTAATTACAGACGAGTACTAGTTTTAAGGAGTCTTTGTTGAGCACTCTTTACGCTTTCCCGTTTTATTTTTTCTAGATTGATTTGGCTGTTGTTGATCTGAGTATTTTTTTGAAGCTCCTTCATTGCAATGAGTACTTGTTTTGCTAGAGCTTTGATTACAGGGACAGCAACACTGTTCCCAAATTGCTTATAGGCTTGAGTGTCACTTGGAGAAACAATGTAACTATCAGGAAATCCTTGTAGTCGAGCAGCTTCACGTGGTGTCAGCTTGCGAGGGTTTTTGTTTTTTTGCTTAATTAGAATTTCAGACCCGTCTTTGTAATATCGAGCAGAAATAGTGCTTGTATATTCTGAATTTTCATCAAATATTGAATATCCAAATCCGTTTCCTTTTTCACGATGCTCTTTTTTTCGTCTCTGGTGTCCTGCCCACAGTTTGTCGGAGATTGTATATTTTGGATGAACTGTACTTTCAAGGATATTTCCAAGGCGAGTTGGTTTACCGGTTGGTTTTGGAAATGAAAAATTTGTTTTTCCGAGAAATCCGACAATATAAATACGTTCACGGTTTTGAGGAATACCAAAATCTCTCGCGTTCAAAACTTGAGCGTGGATTTCGTAACCGAGTCCCTCAAGGATGCTTTTGATTGTTTCAAAAGTCTTGCCTCCGTCATGACTTTTGAATCGCTTGACGTTCTCTAAAAAGACGACTGATGGTCGATGGTGTTCGACAATCTTTGCAATATCAAAGAACAATGTACCTCTTGTGTCAGCAAGACCTAATTTTTTTCCAGCTTGAGAGAAAGGCTGGCAGGGAAATCCAGCGAGGAGTACATCGAAGCTTGGGATACTTGCAGGCTCGATTTGTGTAATATCTCCGTAGGGGAGTTCATTGAAATTTTGTTGGTATGTTTTTTGTGCAGCGGAGTCCCATTCTGAAGTAAATACGCATTCTCCACCCACACTTTCGAATCCTAAGCGAATGCCTCCTATTCCAGCGAATAGATCAATCATTTTAAATTCAGAATTTATCGGGGTCTTTGTCTTAGAAAATAGACTTGAGACATCTATTTTTTTAAGTTGAGAGACTTTTGTTTTTTTAGCCATTTTATTTTGTTATTATAGCAATTTTTAATATGTCTCGATACATTGCCAGTTTTGTTTTTTGATTGTTGATTACCGAATCAAGAGAAGCTAACATAATTATATGTGAACGATCGTTCACAAGCAATATTCAAATATGTTGATAACATTTTTACTCGTCTGCTTTCTGAATTTTACACCTAGCATAGTGGTATAATGAGTATATGAACATAATCTACGCCGTAGTGGGGCTGTGTGTGGTGTGGTCGATTTGGGGATTTGTTTCTTCGCGTGTGCCGAAGACTCCTTATTCCGTGCTTGAATCGAAGCACGGCTACGAGGTGCGACTATATCCAGCACACATTGTCGCGCAGACGACCGTGAAGGGTTCGTATGAAATGGCGCTCAATCAGGGCTTCCGCATTGTTGCGGGATATATTTTTGGTGGCAATACGAAGAAGGAGAGTATCTCCATGACTTCACCTGTAGTGGAGAAGAGCGCATCCTCCGAATCGATCGCGATGACATCTCCCGTCGTCGCGACCATCGAAGGCGAGTCGCATACCATCGCATTTGGCATGCCACAATCGTACACACTCGAGACACTTCCGACACCGACTGACTCGCGTGTCACTATCGCGACCATTCCCGAAAAGAAAATGGCTGTCATCCGATTTGGCTGGATGCGCACACCAGAGCGCGTGCAATCCAAAAAGCAGACCCTCCTTGATGCGCTCGCTACTGACAAGGTCACTGTCGTCGGTTCATCAGAATACGCGGGCTACAATGCACCGTGGACTCCGCCATGGATGACACGTCACGAAGTGCTTGTCGAAATCAAATAATCTTTTACGTAAAAAACGCATGCATATGAAATTCTCAAAAAGCTCAGTACTCGTCATCGCGATCCTGCTCGTCGCAGGGATTATTCTTGTCGCGCGAAAACATACGATCATTGTTCTTCCGCATTCGATCGATGGATCGACGACGCCTGCTCCGCTCGCACCGGCTCCGACCGATGCGGTGGACACAACCAGTAGTTCAAAGTCTGCTCTGTATACAAGGATAACAACGGTGGATGGATATTCCACCGTGGATTTTTCGCGTGTCGGCAAAGACGCCGAGAGTGGGCCGAATCCACAAATGGGTATTGATGTGTCGAAGCAGACAGTCGTCACGAGTCTTGGGACGGCACAGCTCATGACAGAGTTTTCGATACTCGATGTTTGTGATGTGCGTTTCGATCGAATCATGAATATCGATACGGACGCAGGACATATCGAGCTTGATGTCGAGGCTGTGATGGCTGACGCAATGAATCCAAACGATACAGTGAGCAAAATAGTTCACGAAAATCCCTCGTATTTTGAAAAAACAAAAGTATATGGATGTGGCGATCGACTCATTTGGAAAAAGAACGGACGAGAATCGTTTTACTCCGCGCTCGTTGCTGGCAAGACCGGACCAATCAGTCAGGCATGGTTTAAAACATTTGATACCATATTCGCCAAGATTCGCACCGCAAAGACGGCGAATGAGGCAGTCGAGACTATAAACGCGATGTCGCTTGAAGCTTCGAATTCAAATACATTTACGAGTCAGCCTGCGGCGATTCAGTCGATCGTGAAGCAAGCGGACGGAACGTGGCAATTCGCCATCGACCTCTTGTCGAGGAACCCACATTGGTTGCCGGGCGGGGAAGAAGGCTTCTTCCTCAATCTGAGCCCCGTGATGCGTCATCTCGTCGTGACGAATGCGACCAAGACGTATGTGTGTGGCGGAAATCCGAACAACAATAACACGACGGCCGAGCTTCTTGAGCCGACAGCAGGCTATGTAGCAAAATTGCAGTCTCGACTTGCACAGATACAAACTGAAACACAGGCGAGTATTTCTCAAACCCTCAACGCATACATGAGTGCCGATGGGACCAAAATCACCGCTCTATACGATCAATGTTTGCCCTAGTTTCTGCTTCGGATTCGGTGCCGAAAAATGGTGTATACTGTCGGGTATATAAGTAACGATATAATTATATGTCAGAAAAAAAGCCAACAATGTGCGAAAGTTGTTTGATGCCGTTTGCGAAGGATACAGGCGTGCGTGAATCGGACAAGTATTGCAGTTTGTGTTTTAAGAACGGCAAACTGTGTTACGAAGGCACCGACTTGAAAGAATTCCAAAAAGTCTGTTATGAGAGTATGCGCAAAAATGGTATCAATCCAATCACGGCGCGATTCTATACATGGATGATTCGATTCGCTCCACGTTGGAAAAAATAATCACGTATGCAATCTACGTTTCTTGATTTTGTCGCGTTTGTACAAAAAGAAGCGCGAGCCTGTCTCTTTGCAGGCTCGTTTCTTTTTCTGATTTTTATTTCAAAATATATTCATGTGTTTGGGCTCGCGCGGTATGATTTCCTTTTCCTTGCAGCAGTCGCGATTCAAATTCTGATGCTTGTGTTCAAACTCGAGACCAAGGATGAGGCAAAGACGATCGTGCTTTTTCATGTGATTGGATTTTTGCTTGAAGTGTACAAAACGAGCCCGATGATTGGCTCGTGGTCGTATCCGGAAGCGGGATTTTTTAAACTCTGGAATGTGCCACTCTATAGCGGATTTATGTATGCATCAATCGGAAGCTATATCGCGCATGCGTGGAAAGGCCTATCGCTCCGGCTCGTGAATCCGCCACCATATAGGTACAGTGTGATGCTCTGTTTTTGTGTGTATCTCAATTTTTTCACAAACCATTTCATCTGGGATTTCCGTCCGCTCCTCATTCTTGCCGTGTTTGCACTCTACACTCGGACACGTATCGAATACACGCCACGTACGAAGGTATATTCAATGCCACTCGTGCTCGGTTTTGTATTGACCGCGCTCTTCGTTTGGATCGCTGAGAACATCGGTACGTTCTACGGCGCGTGGCAATATCCGTCACAAATCCATGCGTGGACTGTGGTCTCGACGCAAAAAATCACCTCATGGTTTCTCATGGTGATCATCAGTTTCATCATCGTCGCATATTTGAAACACGTAAAGGCTGGACGGAGTGCGCACTAGTTTTGTTGTGGGAATATTTCAATATTTGGTACACTACCTATTATTTTTCAAATACAATTTATGGAAACAACTCACGTACCAAATCCACGCATCGAAGAACGCGCCAAATCAGGTCCACATTTGACCAAGCATGAGCATACGGGGCTCAACGGTCGCATTGCTGTCGTCATCACGAGCCTCGTCGGTACGATGTGGTGTGCGTATCTCTTTGCAATCATCGCATTCATTAGTTTGCCTGCTGCAATCAAAGCGGGAACTCCGGCGCTCATCTCATGGATTGCACAGACATTTTTGCAGTTGGTGTTGCTCTCCGTCATTATGGTGGGACAAAAAGTCGCCGCTGCTGCATCTGACAAACAAGCACTTCAGACGTATAAAGACGCGGAGGCGCTCCTCAAAATGCAGGACGAAGTGCATCGCTTGATTACAATCAACAACCAACTGACACAAGAGATTCACGAGTTTGTCGTCAAGAAATAATGCGAATGACGAAACAGAATCAATGTATCATTCGTACCATATCGATTTTTCTGCTGTGCATTCTTGCGCAAAGTTTTTTTGTGCACGACGTCTCTGCGAGCGAGGTGACACAAACACCAATTGAGAAAAAAGTCGCACTGACGTTCGACGATGGTCCGTACGGTGAACCGACGCGACAGATTCTCGCTATCCTGAAGCAGGAGCAAGTACACGCGACGTTTTTTGTCATGGGAGAGAACGTTGAAAAATATCCCGATATTGCAAAGGCTATTGTCGACGATGGCAATGTAATTGCAAATCATTCATATGATCATCCAAAGAACATGACGAGTGAACCGACCAAGAAATTTGATAGTGAATTGATATTGACTGAGAATGCAATTTTTACGGCAACAAACAAACTGCCAGATTTGTTTCGTGCTCCCTATGGAAGAACCTCAGCTCCACTTTTGAAAAAATTGCATGATGAAAAATATTCGCTCGTGCGCTGGACGCTCGATACGCTCGATTGGAATTTCCCGAAGAGTCCGTCGGATGCGATTGTGAAGCGTGTACTTACGAAAGTGCACCCGAACGATATTATATTGATGCACGATGGCCGTGATACAAAGATTGGGTATCCCCGAGACAATATTGTCGATGCGTTGCCAAAAGTGATTGAAGGTCTCAAAAAGGCAGGGTACACACTCGTGACCGTGGACCAAATCGTAGGCAAAAGCGCATATTTCGATTCAAAAGAAACACAACAATGATTCGGGTGTCCGTCTTCATGCAAGAAAATGTCGTGGTATCCACATATTTCCTCGTGTTTCGCCTGAGCAATTGATACCATAGTAGGTATGAGTATGAAAAAAATGAGCAAAACAATTTTGCGTGCACTCTTCGTGGGTGTTTTTTTATTGGCAGGCACGAGCGTTTTTGCAGGTACAGTGTTTGCAAAAGGTGGTCATAAAGTAAAAGACACACAAACAAGCGTCCCAGATTATGGCGCACTGTATGAACAAAAAACAAAAGATGCGAATCTATCGCACGATATGATTACGGGGACCATCGCTGCGATCGAAGCGCACACACTTTCTGTTTCACTAACTGAGGTTTCAGGAAAATTGCCTGTCGGCACTCTCGTTACTGTTGCAACAGCACATGCAAAAATGACGCGCACTGGTTCCGCAAATCTATCAGCGAAACCATCAAGAAGTGCTTTGCGATCAATGAGCGCAAAATCACAAACAAACGCACCAAAAGTCTCGATGAGTGATTTCGCTGTTGGTGATGCTGTCACTGTCGTCGGCTCGCTCGATACAAACAACGCAATGAAAGCAAAACAAATCCTTGCACACGCAAAGAATGATTTTCATATTAGTCAACCGGTAAAATAATATGAAAAAAATAACTCTCCTCGCCCTTGGTGTTTCGCTTGCAATCGTTTCTTCATTTTTTTTCTACACTTCTCATACAACTCACGCCGATACCGCAACATACACTGTTACAACGCTCGCTGATAACGTAGACGATAGTACGTGTACTCTGAGCTCGTGTACGCTTCGTGAAGCCGCGAATGCTGCAAGTGCAACTGCCGGTGCGACAATCAATTTTGCTTCTGATGTCACGGGTACGATTACGGTGAATGACTCACTTGGTTCAATCACGATACCAAATAGTTTGAGCATCGTTGGTCCGGGGGCGAGCAAGCTCACCATTTCGGGCAACGACCTCATTCAAGTCATTGTGATTGCTTCAGCAGACATAACTGCGACGATTAGTGGTGTGACTATTGCGCATGGTCAGTCTCAAGGAGGTTCGGCAATCAATAGCTCTGGAATACTGACAGTCCACGACGTGACGTTCAAGAACAACAACGGTGGAGCTGGCGCAACTATTTCAAGTAGTGGCCCGAGTCTTACTGTGACAAACTGTCTTTTTGTGGGGAATACCGCAGGTGATGGTGGAGGTATCATCGCAAGTACTGGAACAATCTCAGTCACTGGTTCAGAGTTTCTTGGAAACACGGCAAGTGATGCGGGTGGGGCGATTTACGCTACCGGAGATGCCTCGCTCACAGTCACTGACTCTACGTTTGACGGCAATAGTACAGCTGGCAACGGAGGTGCGATCGACAATGAGTCATCGAATATCTTGACGCTCGTTCGCGATACGTTCCGATCCAACATGTCGCCAAACGGAAATGGAGGAGCGGTATACAGCGTGAGTAATGTTCAAACAACCGATGGTTCATTTTCGAACAACAACTCAAATGGCTCCGGAGGTGCTATCGCAACAAATGGAAGTAGTGTGTCGACAGATGGTACAGACTTCACCTCGAACGTTGCATCAAATGATAACGGAGGTGCCATCTATGTGAATGGAAGTGGTCTTGGTCTCGGCAGTAGTATTATTGGTGGAACATTCTCTGGCAATCTTTCACATGGATGTAACGGAGGAGCTATCTATGGTACTGCTACCTCGGCATTCAGTATTTCAAATGCGAGATTTATGAGGAATATGGCCGTGTGTGCGGGAGGGGCACTCTTCATCGCAGACAATAGTACGATTTCAGGCAGTACATTCGAAGGCAACCGAGCGTCCACAAACGGAGGTGCGATTAAGTACAGTAACGGCACAACGCACACAATCGAAAGTAGTTCGTTTACAAATAACACGGCTGATTCGAACGGTGGAGCTATTTTCCAAGCCTCTGGTTCGCTCAGTGTTTCTGTAAACACGACATTCACTGGTAATTCGATTGGAATGCATACAGGTGGAACAGGTGGAGCTATCGACGCTGAAGGAGGAAGTTTGTCTCTTGCAGAAACAACATTTTCTGACAACCACGCCAACCTTTACGGATGCGGTGGGGCGGTGAGTACGTATTCAGATACAACCATTCACGATAGTACGTTTACGAATAACCATGGTCTCGCTGGTGGAGCAATGTGTATATTCAACGGACGCACGGTGACCATTGATGACTCAAGCTTCACTCGAAACATGGCAAACGATGATGCGGGAGGTGCTATTTATCACGATGGCGGAGATCTTACGATTCAAAATTCAATCTTTAACGAAAACCAAGTAAATGATGGGAATCAAGGAGGCGCAATTTTGGCCGGAGGTAATTCTCTGACGATTAGCGGTACTGCATTTACGCACAATGCTTCTCGAGGAAACGCTGGTGGAGCGATTTACTCATCCGAGCAGATGATTTCCATCGCACAATCTTCGTTTGTCGGCAACACTGCATTTGGTGGAAACGGAGGAGCATTGTTCTTGACTGGAGCGACATCCGCGTCAGTGAGCGACACAACATTTTCTCAAAACTCAGCTACTAATGGTGGAGCCGTTTCGACGGGAGTCAGTGTTGGATTCACAAATACAACATTCGATAACAACAGTGCGATACTCACTGCTGGAAGTGTTTATGTAGTAGGTGGTACTGTCTCCGCGCAAAGTTCAATCTTCTCACGAGGACTTCCAACAAACTGTAATGCAGCCCTCCATACGAGTGGGCACAATATCGAAACAGGCACGGACTGTGGACTGCTCGACGCCTCAGACAAGCAATCGACGAGTCCTCATCTTGATCCAGAAGGTCCAAAAATTTCAACGACTGGACCGACGCTCGGAGGACTGCACTATTTGTATACGGTAGCGCTTACATCGAGCTCTACGGATGCTATCGATGCTGGTGCGAGTTGTAGTAGTGCGGACGAGCGTGGGGTAGCGCGTATCGGTACGTGTGATATCGGAGCGTACGAATATGATGCAAGCAACCCACAATCGATTGCAACTCCAATCGTTTACAATACACCGACAATCATTGTGACTCGTTTTGACGATCCTGTCGGAGGAACGTGTGTTTCTGGTACGGATTGTTCTCTTCGTCAGGCTGTCGCGTTTGCAACAAGCGGAGAGACGATTGGTTTTGATTCATCACACCTTGGAACATTCACACTCACATCTCCGATTGTTGTCGACAAAACAATTCAGATTTCTGGGTTAGGCGAAAATCTGACTACGCTATCTGGCGGTGGAAATTCTCAAATTTTCTCAGTCACTTCAGACGGCAATCTTTCGCTTAATAATCTGACCATCGCAGATGGTAATGGTGGATCAGGTGATGCTGGCGCGATCGACGTTGTCGGTCCAATTACGACAGACTTCGTTACTTTCCGAAACAACATAGCTCCAAACGGAGAAGGAGGAGCTGTGTATGGTGAATGTGACGTCGTCGGCAGAACTATTGCTTTCACAAACACGATGTTCGAGGGCAACTTCGCGCTTACTGGTGGAGCGGTATACAACTGTGGCACAACTTCTGATTTGAACATGCTCACGACCGCGAACGATATTTTTGTAAACAACTACGCTTCAACCGGAAGTGGAGGTGCTATCTACACAATGAATAGTTCACTTGGTGTTACGAGTTCGTTGCTGATTAGTAACTCATCAGGCAACGAAGGAGGAGCTGTATATGTTACTGCGACGAGTGTTGAACCAGTGATTACCGTTTCCAATTCAGAATTGATAAACAACTGGTCGTACAACGGTGGAGGAGGTCTCTCAAATGGATTGAGTGCTCTCGTACACATACATCTTACCGGAGGTACAATCTTTCGAGGTAATGTTGCTGAACATAATCCAGGTGGAGCATTCAATTTGAATAGCGCCTATCTTGATGAAATTTCAAATGTCACTTTTACTGGCAATCAGTCGTCAACAAGTTATGGAGGTGCGGCGAGTTTGTTCGGCTTGCTTAACACAGCTGTTGTGTTTGATGCTGTGCACTTCGATAGTAATTTTTCATCAAGTGTTGGAGGTGGGCTTCTCATTTATACAAGTGCGAACGTCACCATGCAAAACGGAACTGAATTTACTGGCAACAACTCTGGCAATAACACACCGGCTGGTGCAGCGTATATTCATGCGAATAGTCTTGCGATCGCGAATGCTGAGTTTACTTACAATACATCGTGGGGAGAATCTGGCGGAGCACTATTTGTCGATAATACGCCCTATACGATTGATCAGAGTACATTTACGGGAAATAAATCAGTCAATGGAAATGGTGGAGTTTTGTATGCATCAAATAATGGGGATGCGGAGAGTGGGACAATCACGCGGTCTATCTTTGACGGGAATATGACTGTTGGAGGAACGGGAGGTGCGATTATGGTTACACGAGGTTCAGGTTCGACTACGGTGACAGACTCAACGTTCCTCAACAACTACACATACGATGGTGGCGATGGGGCGATTCATAGCGAAGGAACAGGACTTACAGTTGCTGGCTCTTCATTCCTTGGAAATGGAGCATATGATGTAGCTGTCGGAGCTGTTGGGCACTATGCAGGCAATCTTTCAATCTCGGGAACAACATTCGCATATAATAGTACCGTTGGGTATGCCGGTGCTGTCTATGATCAATCAAACGGAACAAGCACAGTAAAGAATTCGACATTCTACCGCAACTTTGCACCAGTCGACGAAGCTGGAGGATATTATCACGATGGAAGTTCGGCGCTCACAATCAACAACACGACATTCGCAGAAAACGTATCAAACTCTGAGGGTGGTAGTGGATTGTTTACCTACGCTCCGACCGTCGTAACAAACTCAATCTTCGCAGGTTCTCCGCTTGCATCATGTCACGACACTGGAAGTCATATTGATGCGGTGAATTCGATGTATAACGTCGATGATGCGAGTGGGTGTTTTGACGCAGAAAATCATAATCAAAATAATGTAAATGGAGCAACTGTCTTCTCGAGTAGTGGTCTTGCTGCGAACGGCGGAAATACACTAACACTCGCGCTTGCGATGCATTCACCTGCAATCGACGCCGGAAGCGACACGACATGTGAGACGACTGACCAGACAGGCCGAACACGTGCAGGCAATGGCGTAGCCTGTGATGCAGGAGCTGTCGAGTCTCATTACGATGTTGTGACAGAGACACCAACACTTGCGAGCCCTACGAACGGTGCATCATACGCACGCACCGATTCAATTTCCGTTTCGTTTAATCTCCCTGAAACACCATATGCAAATAGTATCGTCCTCACATTCGCTCCATCGAGTGGAGATCCAATTGTGATTCATCTTCGTGACGCGGAACCAAATCGCTTGAATACATTTTCTCTTCCGATTAGTAGTGGAATTACGACTGGTGTTACAGAAGTCGTGTCTGCAACTGCTGACAGTATTCCTGCGGGAACATACACAGTAACGCTGTCGTACCGCGATGCAAACAATAATCCTCAGGCTTCGGCAAGTGCAACTGGTGTTGTTGTCGCTGGCGCAGTCACACACGGCGGTGGTGGCGGAGGAGGCGGAGGAATTCTTCTTACAAACAAGACTGATACAACGCAGACGATCACTCCACCTGTCGCGCAGGTAGTGACTCCCGTCAAACAAGTTGTCGCAGAGAAAACTGTCGTTGCGACTGGGCTTCCTGCAGGATTCCAATTCACCAAAAATCTCAAACCGCAGATGAGCAATAAAGATATCGTGATGTTGCAGATTTTCTTGAACGCAAACGGCTTCACTGTTACAAAAAATGGTCAGGGATCAAAAGGCAATGAGAGTCCATACTTCGGAGCAAAGACCAAGCTCGCGCTCATCAAATTCCAAGAAGCATATGCCAAAGATATCCTTGTCCCACAAGGATTGACCAAGGGTACGGGCAATCTCGGAACGTTCACTCGCAAGGTATTGAATGCGTGGATCGCCGGGGCACAGAAAGCGACACAATAACAGCTTGTGGTATACTAGCTCCCGTGAAAAATGCATCAAATCATTATGATGTGATCGTCATCGGAGGCGGAGCCTCGGGGATGTTTGCAGCAGGACGCGCAGCCGAACTCGGCAAGCGCGTTTTGTTGCTTGAGAAAAACAAACAGCTCGGCGAGAAGCTCAAAATTTCTGGTGGTGGTCGTTGCAATATTACGAACGCGACTTACGACACACGAGCACTGCTCGCAAATTATGGCGACGCATCTCCGTTCCTCTTTTCGCCATTTTCCAAATTTGGAGTCAAAGATACATTTACGTTTTTTGAGTCGCGTGGATTGCCACTCGTCGTTCAAGCACGCAACCGCGCGTTTCCGTCGACTGAAAAATCTGTCGACGTCATTCGCACACTCGACGGATATCTGCGAAAGGGAAATGTCGAAATCAAATCGGGCATCACAGTCAAGCGTCTCACGAAGCATGATGGTCTTGTATCTGGCGTGGAGACTCCAGCTGGAGTATTTACCGCAGAGACATATGTGCTCGCGACAGGTGGCGTCTCGCATCCGGAAACTGGTTCCACTGGTGATGGATTCAAATGGCTCGCCGACCTCGGGCATACGATCAAACAGCCGACGCCGACCATCGTGCCACTCGCAGTTGCAGAAGAGTGGGTCCACATGCTCTCCGGTGTGTCGCTCTCGTTTATGAAAATTACATTCTTTCTTGAGGACAAAAAACAATTTTCGAAAACGGGCAAAATTTTGTTTACCCATTTTGGACTTTCGGGTCCGCTCATTTTGAATTCGGCGGGCAAGGTGGGGGATTTGTTGCAGGAAGGGCGCGTGAGCGCCCGTATCGACGCGTATCCAGATACGGAAATCGGTGCGCTTGATGCACAGATCACAAAACATTTTGATGCAAACAAAAACAAAATGCTCAAAAATATTTTGAAAGAAATCGTCCCCGAAGGTATGGCCCCAGGTATCGCGCAATTGCTCACCGCAATCAATCTTGATACCAAAGTGCACAGTATTACAAAAGCTGAGCGTCGCATCATCGTCGATACGTTAAAAGCGCTTCCCGTCACCATCACCAATCTCATGGGATACGACAGAGCCGTCGTCGCCGACGGAGGCTTGTCGCTGAGTGAGATAGATACCAAAACGATGCGCTCGAAAATAACACC
This sequence comes from bacterium, assembly GCA_037143195.1. GTDB lineage: Bacteria > Patescibacteriota > Minisyncoccia > Phycocordibacterales > UBA9973 > CAITQP01. The sequence goes on from JBAWZD010000001.1 coordinate 151,395, forward strand.
AAACCTCGCCGTCACCGGCGACCTACTCCACATCAATCGCCCAAGTGGTGGCTACTCACTCCAACTCTGCTGGACCAGTGGCTGGGTCGCAGGCTCAAACGCGTAAGCGGTATTGTGTTGACACCCAAATGCATATTTGCTACATTCAGTTTATGTTCGCAACAAAGAACACAACAGCAGTCGTCGTGGTCGTCACCTTTCATCGAGGGGGCCATTTTGTTGCATAAGAACGATTACACACAAACAACAAAAAGAACGGCCCCCGAAAGGGGGCCGTTCTTTTGCAACCACCCTTCGAGCCACCGTTTCCGGAGTGAGCACATCGCTCCCAAAACGGTGGTCCGAAAATGAGACCCGTAGTTGTGTCTCCGCTGGTGGCGGGGGTACAGAACGGAGCTGGAGAGCTTCTAAAACAAATCACTCCGGACCATAAAAATAGTTATTTAAAAATTAAATAGGGAACAAATCATGAAAGATAAACTAATAGTAAACGATATCAGGGAATTAGCTGATAAGTTGGGGTGGCATCATTTTCAGTTAGAAGTAGTGATTAATCATCCATTCAAACGAATCAAAGCAAGTACCATGTCTGATCTATGGAAACAATTAGATAAGTATTGTCTTGGTTTTTCATACGATAAACATGGCAGGTATGGTTCAAATGAAACCGAAGAAGAGATTTTCAGCGAAATTCTTTGTTTTTTAAGAACCGCATTTGAGATGAGTCAGACACTTCAAGATTATGCTGAGGTCGCGATTTATTGCGATATTACTCATCACTTTTCGTACTTGCGTAGCCAAGCACTTGAAAAATGGAATCAGGTACTGCTGAACACTGAAAATTTGGTGCTTGCGTATCAAGAATTAAAGGGCTATGCCGATTCGTTGACGAAAATGTCTGATGATCTGTCTAGAAGAGTAAAACTTAGGGGTTATTATGGGATTGAACGTCTTAAAAAATGTTGTGAACTGTATCCGATGTTTCGAGTTTGCTTATTTCAAAGCGAAGACACCGGTATAATCTATGTGTCACCTCTTTCGAGAAAAACGAAAGTTTTTGTAGGCGAAAGTATGGTTGATATTGAGCATGAGGCGAGCAGGAGGATTTACGCTGAAGTAGAGAAATTAGGCCTCAGTGAAGCTATTTGTTATCTTAGCAACTTAATCTCGAAGCCAGACACTCTCGGGTTCGATCGTCAGGTTAAACAAGACTGTATAAAAAAGGTTATGCAGAAGGTTGCAAGTTTTCAGGACGCATATACTGTATATAAAACATACAAAAACTATCAGGCGGAGGCGGCTGAATTGATGAACAAGTTTGCGTCATCGTTTGAGGACAAGTATGAGTGTCTTTCGTTAACAAAGTTCTGGAGTGAGGATTACGATAAAAAATATAAGGCTCTGTTATTTATTTGCGACGCAGAAAATCAAATTTTTTTGCTGTGGGGTGCTCATCTTGATCGAGTAAACTCACTTCTAGGTTCACAAACTTGGCAACTAATACATCGTGTTGCAACTATTGCTTTCGTAACATTTCAAAGATTAGTTCAAGTAAATCCGCAGTACAAGAACACTCCGGCTGGCGATACGAGGATTAATCAGTTCGAATCACAAATCGCTCAAAATTATTCTGGCAATAGTGATTCAATCGATCTCATTACGTTCTACAGAATTCGCTCTAGTACAATTTCGTTTAAATTTCTGTACGAGTTGGCGAAAAAAAGAAACACGGCTAGCCTGATTTCATTTTGGAATGAAAAAACCATAGATGCGCTCGGTAGTGCAACAACCGAACATGATTTCGAGCAGATATTCCTATTTGGTTATCTGGAAAATAATGATTGGGAGAGCTGTGCGAGTAAATGGATCGCGATAGCAGACAAATTAGATTCACTAAAAAAAATCGAAGCACAAATAGTGGAAAAAAAGTTGAGCGATAATTACAAAAAGTTTTTTCTAAAAAGACTGCTAGAACTCATTGAAAATCCAACGCTATCCAGTTTGGATATTCAAACGTATGCTTTCGAGGCATTCAAGAGAGCAAGTGACTCTAAACAAGAAAAATACTTACTCGAAAAAATCTATTCTACATTTACAACTAAACAACAATTAAATTTCAGAATTATGGAAAATGAACAGACAGGTAATGACCAAGAAATTACCAACAAAGTAGAGGATACAGTTCCTCAGATACTGCCTCAGGAAAAAACTGAAAGTGTAACGGCTAAACCAGCTGAACACTGGTCACGAGCCGAGGACAATGCGGAAACGCATTATGAAACAAAACTCTAAATGCATTAAAAGGCTCTAAAAAACGGAGTCTTTTAATCTGCCCGAACCGGAGTTTCAATGAACGAAAAATATGCTAAAATCAGTGTACTTATGAAAATCCACCATATCCATGCTCGCCAAGTCCTTGATTCACGAGGCAATCCGACGATTGAAGCTGACGTCATTCTCGAAAATGGCGTTATGGGCCGAGCCATTGCTCCGTCTGGAGCTTCGACCGGTACTCACGAGGCACTTGAGCTTCGCGATGGCGACAAGTCGCTTTATGGTGGCAAGAGTGTCTACAAAGCTGTCGAGAATGTGAATAGCACAATCGCAAACGCGCTCCGTGGTCGTGATGTTCGTGACCAAAAGGGTCTCGACGATGCGATGATCGCGCTCGATGGTACGCCAAACAAGGCGCGTCTTGGTGCGAATGCAATTCTCGCCGTGTCACTCGCTGTGGCAAAAGCGGCGGCACTCGAAAAAAATATTCCACTTTTTGAACACATCAAAACGCTCTCGGGTACACGCAAGCCGTTCACGCTTCCGGTACCAATGGTCAACATCATCAATGGTGGTCAACATGCTGCAGGCTCGACTGACATTCAGGAATTCATGATCATGCCGATCGGTGCGCCGACGTTTTCCAAAGCAATGCAAATGTGCACGGAAGTCTTTCATGCGCTCAAAAAGGTGCTTGAAGAAAAAGGGTACAGCACGACAGTTGGTGACGAAGGTGGCTATGCCCCAAGTGTAAAGTCTGGCAACAAAGAAGCGCTCACGCTCATCGCGCTCGCTGTCGAAAAAGCTGGCTACGTACTCGGTCGCGACATCTACCTCGCGCTCGACGTCGCATCAAGCGAGCTGTATGAAAACGGCAAATATCATTTGAAGACAGAAAACAAAACACTCACATCCGAAGAAATGGTCGCATGGTACGCCGAGCTCATCAAAGAATATCCAATCGTTTCAATCGAAGACGGACTTGCCGAAGAAGATTGGAGTGGATGGACAATGCTCACCGAGAAACTCGGCGACAAACTCCAGCTCGTTGGTGACGACTTGCTTGTCACAAACACTGCATTCCTTGAGCGCGGTATCGAAGAGAAAGCTTGCAACTCGATCCTTGTGAAGCTCAATCAGATCGGCTCGCTCACGGAGACAATCAATGCCGTACAAATGGCAGAGAACGCTGGATTCACTGCGGTGATTTCACATCGTTCTGGTGAGACCGAAGACACGACCATCGCGCATCTCGTTGTCGGACTTGCGACAGGCCAAATCAAAACAGGTTCAATGTGTCGTACTGACCGCATGGCCAAATACAATGAATTGCTCCGTATCGAAGAAATGCTTGGAGACAAGGCGACATATGCTGGAGCGAATGCACTCAAGCGAATGAATAAATAAATGGACTCATCAATCAAAAAACAAATTGTGCTTGTGGTGCTCGATGGATGGGGCGAGCGCGCGGAAGCGCGCGACAATGCTATCCGCGAAGCCAAGACTCCGTTTTTTGATTCGCTCATCGCCACGTATCCGCACACCACGCTTGATGCTTCTGAAGAAAACGTCGGTTTGCCATCGGGACAAATCGGCAACAGTGAAGTCGGACATATGACCATAGGTGCAGGACGCGTGATTGATACTGATCTCGTACGTATTACAAAAGCGATGAAGGCAGGAGAATTCGTCACGAATCCTGCACTCAAAACTGTCTACGACCATGTCAAAACACATGGCTCGACACTGCACATCATGGGACTCGTATCGCCAGGCGGAATTCATAGTCACGAAGAACATTTGTATGGTTTGCTTCGTGCTTGCAAAGATGTCGGACTCACGAATGTCGCGATTCACGCATTCACCGATGGTCGCGACGTTGCTCCCCAAAGTGGTGCAGAATCTCTCAAGCGACTCGAAGTATTGTGTACAGAGCTCGGTGTCGGGCGCATCGCGAGCGTGAGTGGTCGTATCTACGCCATGGATCGCGACAACAATTGGGACCGCATCGCAAAAGTACAACATGCGATCTGTGATGGGGTCGGATGCGCGACCTCGACGACGAGCGGTGTTGAACAAACCAAATCCGCTTCGAGTGTTGTCGAAGCAATGTATGGCGCGGGCACTTTTGATGAACACATTGAGCCTGTTGTATTTCTTGATACGAACGGCAAGGCGTCGACTATAGGAATGAATGATGGCGTGATCTTTTTTAATTTCCGTCCCGACCGCGCGCGCGAAATGAGTAAGGTCATTGCCGATATGCGCACTGCGATGAATCTTTCGTTCACGACGCTCACCGAATACGATGCCAAACTCGAGGCGAATGTTGCATTTCCTCAAACCAAAATCGAGACAACGCTTGCGAATGAAATCGCAAAAGCGGGAATGACGCAGGCGCATATTGCTGAGACTGAAAAATATCCGCACGCGACGTATTTTCTAAACGGGGGACAGGAGACGCCACACGACGGTGAAGAATTCGTGCTCATCGCGAGTCGCAAGGACGTGCTCACGCACGACCTTGCCCCTGAAATGCGCGCGAAGGAAATCGCCGACGCAGCGATTGCGCGTATCGATAGTGGGACAGACTTTATTTTTATAAACTTCGCGAATGCCGACATGGTCGGACACACTGCAAACAAGCCTGCAATCATCACTGCTGTCGAGACAGTCGACCGTGAGCTCGGTCGGGTCATTGGCGCGCTCACCGCGCGCCACCCACACGGCGGAGGCATAGCATTCATCACCGCCGACCACGGCAACGCCGAAATGAACATCGATCCGAAGACCGGAGAAAAACACACCGCTCACACCTTAAACGTCGTGCCAGCAATCCTGACCGAAAAAGGTCACGAACTCCATCACGGCACGCTCGCCGACATCGCACCCACCGTCCTCACGCTCTACGGCTTGCCGGTGCCTCCTGCTATGACGGGAAAAATTTTAATAAAATAAAAATATATGGATTATAAAATAATAATTAGTACGATCGCAGTTATACTTTCGTTTGTTGGATATGGTGCGTATGTGCGGGATATATTTAAGAGGAAAACTGTCCCTCACACTTTCACGTTTTTGATTTGGGGCATCGCGAGTTCCATAACGTGGGCACTTCAGGTGTATGGGGGGGGCAGGGGTTGGCTCGTGGGTAACCTTCGCCGTTTCAGTAATTTGTATTTTTATTTTCCTTCTATCGTTTAAGTATGGAGAAAAGAAAATTACGATCTCTGATATTGCCTTTTTGTTACTTTCATTTGTTGCACTCTTCTTGTGGATAGTAGTAAAACAACCTGTTTGGTCAGTGGTTCTCGTTGTGTTAACTGATGTGCTTGGATTTGTTCCAACGATCCGCAAGTCGTGGGATAAGCCATATGAAGAAACACTTTTTACTTGGGAGATGACAGCGTTTCGTCATGGCCTGAGTATTTTTGCTCTTCAGAAATTTAATATTCTGACTATGCTCTATCCGGTAACATGGGTCATTGTAAATGCTTTGTTTAGTATCTTCTTAATAATTCGAAGGAAACAAATTGGTCAAAAAAAAGGGTTTTGACTTTCGGACACAAACTTGCTATTCTTGTCTGGATATACCCATGCAATCGAAAACCATCCACAACTTCGTTTTTGGTTTTAAACCCCACTCTCATTCTGAGGGCTGGGGTTATTTTTTTGCCTCGACTTGCGACGGGTCCGATTCTTCGGGAAGTGCCCATGCTTAGTATTGAGGGAATGATGGTTTTGCCTGAGGGCGCACGACTTGCTCGGGTGGAGATTGATACGGAGCGGGGTGTTATTACCAAGGTAGCGGAGCCGGTAGGCTCCGCGGATATTGTGCTCGATAGCACGAAACTCGTATTCCCAGGATTCATCGACGTCCACGTGCACGCGCGCGAAGATGTGACGCATTCGCAGGATTACAAAGAGGACTATCTCACCGCAAGCGAAGCTGCGATAAACGGTGGTCTCGTCGCATTCGCCGATATGCCAAACTGCCCAACGCCACCAGTCGACGATGCTTCATATGATGCGCGTCAGGCACTCACACAGAAATCTGCAGTTACAATTTTGCTCTACGCAGGTATTGGACCTGCGACGAGTCCGCTCACGCACACCGTCCCATACAAGGCATTCATGGGTCACTCGATGGGTGATCTCTTCTTCCGCTCGCGCGAAGAGCTCGAGGCAGCGCTTGCTCGCTACGAAGGTCAGTCTGTCAGCTTTCATTGTGAAGACCCAAAGATAATGGACGAACACAAAGGTGATGCGACACACGAAGCGCGTCGTCCTGAATCGGCAGAAATTTCCGCTGTCGATACCGCGCTCGCTCTCATCGAGAAATACCATCTCAAAGGCAAGATTTGTCACGCCTCAACAATAGAAGCGATTCGAAAGATCGCACAGGCAAAAGCACGCGGACTCGCAGTGACGGTGGAAGTTACGCCACACCATTTGTATTTCGATGAGACACAATTCCGAGATCATGTACCAACACAATTCCAAGTAAATCCACCGATTCGCCAAACCAAAGAAAATCGCCTCGCGCTCATCGAAGCACTCAGAAGTGGAGACATCGACTATCTCGCGACCGACCATGCACCACATTCAATCGAAGAAAAGAAAAACGGCATGTCAGGTCTCACGCATCTCGATACCTACGGAGCATTCACGACATGGCTCATGCACGAACATGCATTCCGACCAGAAGATATCGCACGCGTGTGCGCGAATGGTCCAGGGCAATTCATGAACGCATTTCAGAGAGACAAGTACGGGTTCATCAAAGAAGAGTATACAGGTTCACTTACCATACTCGCACCGAACATGCCGACAGAAATCCGCGCAGAGAATCTGAAAACGAAGTGCAAGTGGTCACCATTTGAAGGAGTCACATTCCAAGGCAAAGTCGTTACAACAATAGTAAAAGGAAAAATATATGAATGCTAAATTAATTTTTAAAGATAAATCTGAATACGAAGGTAAAAGTTTTGGAGCAGACACCGCTGTCTCAGGCGAAGTGGTATTCGCGACTGGTATGGTCGGATATCCTGAGGCACTGACTGATCCATCGTTTCGTGGACAGATTCTCGTCATGACGTATCCGCTCGTGGGCAATTACGGTGTGCCACGTGAAGACCTCTGGGAATCAAAAGAAATTCAGGTTGCAGGACTCATTGTCTCCTCATATATAGACACACCTTCGCACTCGACTTCAGAAATGACGCTCGGAGAATGGTTTCGCAAACAGAACGTGCCACTCTTTGAAATCAAAGACACCCGCGCGCTCGCAGAAAAATTGCGTGATGGCGGAGCGATGCTCGGCAAAATGATTGTCGGCAAAAAGGATATTCCATTCGTTGATCCAAATGTGCGCAATCTTTCGGCGGAAGTTTCGACCAAAGAAATGCTCACGTTTGGTGAGGGTGAAAAAACTGTTGTCGTTATCGACTGTGGTACGAAGATGAATATCGCGCGACGCTTCGCGTCGCGCGGAGTCAAAGTCGTCGTCGTCCCATGGGACACCGACGTGACAAAGCTCGACTTCAAAGTCGATGGTGTACTCATCTCAAACGGCCCTGGCGATCCAAAAAAAGTCACGGCAACAATCGCAAACGTCAAAAAGATTCTCGCAAAGAAAATTCCAATTCTTGGCATTTGTCTTGGAAACCAAATCCTCGCGCTTGCAGCTGGAGGCAATACCTACAAATTGAAATTTGGTCACCGCAGTCAAAATCAACCAGCAGTGCTCTCGGGTACAAATCAGGCATATCTCACGACACAAAACCATGGATTTGCTGTAGGCAAAATTCCTGCAGGTTTCCGTGAATGGTTTGTGAACGGGAACGACGGCACAAACGAAGGAATCATTCACAAGTCACTTCCAATCATGTCAGTCCAATTCCATCCAGAAAGTTCACCGGGGCCACTTGATACGGATTGGATCTTCGACTACTTCTTAGAAAAAGCTAACCTCCTCAAGAAGTAATCTATGGCAACAGCAACAACGACAATGAAAAAAGACTCACAAAAAAACCACACAGCAAAATTCAAAAAGGTCTTGGTCCTCGGATCGGGAGCTTTGAAGATTGGTGAGGCAGGTGAATTCGATTACTCAGGTTCACAGGCTATCAAGGCACTCAAAGAAGAAGGTATCAAATGTGTGCTCATCAATCCGAACATTGCGACATTCCAAACATCAAAAGAACTCGCTGACGAAGTATATTTCTTGCCAGTGAATCCGTACTTTGTTGAGAAGGTGATTGCAAAAGAAAAGCCTGACGGCATCATGCTTTCATTCGGAGGACAGACGGCACTCAACTGCGGACTCGCGCTCGAAGAAAAAGGAATTTTGAAAAAGCACAACGTCGCCGTACTCGGTACTCCAGTCGCATCAATCGACCTGACTGAAGATCGCCAGCTCTTTGCCGATCATCTTCGCGCACTTGGTATTCCAACAGCTCCAAGTGGTGCTGCGACGAATTTTGAGGACGCACTTCGCATTGGTCATCAAATCGGATTTCCGCTCATGGTACGCGCAGCGTTCGCGCTTGGCGGACAAAAGTCTGGAATCGCGCATGATGATGCCGAGCTCAAAGAAATCGTCGAAGGTGCTCTCGCGATTGCACCACAAGTGCTCGTCGAAAAATATTTGCATCACTTCAAGGAAATTGAATATGAAGTTGTGCGCGACCGATTCAACAACGTCGTGACTGTCTGTAATATGGAAAACTTTGACCCACTCGGTATTCACACGGGTGATTCAATCGTCATCGCGCCATCACAGACGCTCAACAACTTTGAATATCACGGATTGCGTGAAGCATCGATTCGCATCGTGAAGAGTCTTGGAATCGTTGGAGAATGTAACGTGCAGTACGCGCTCAATCCAAATCCAAAAGAAGGGGAACTTGATTACTTTGTGATTGAGGTCAACGCGCGTCTTTCACGCTCAAGTGCGCTCGCATCAAAGGCGACAGGATATCCGCTCGCATACGTCGCAGCAAAACTCGCGCTCGGCAAGAGTTTGCTCGAAATCAAAAACAAAATCACACAGGTCACGCAGAGTTTCTTCGAACCTGCGCTCGACTACGTCGTCGTGAAATTCCCACGATGGGACCTCGACAAATTCGTCGGTGCTGACGTCAAAATTGGTAGTGCGATGAAATCAGTCGGAGAAGTCATGGCAATCGGAAGAAATTTTGAAGAGGCCATGCAGAAGGCGGTGCGCATGCAGTCAGGTGCGACAGAAAGTGTGACCGACAATGGATTCGTCGACAAGAGTGAGGTGCGACGATTTCTCGAAACACCAACTCCAAAACGTTTGTTTGCAATTACCGAGAGTATGAAAGACGGCATGAGTGTTGATGCGATTCATGATATCACGGGTGTTGATCGATGGTTCTTGTATCGCCTTGAGGCTATCGTCCGCGCCGAACTCGCGCTTGGCACGACACAAAAACTCGACAAAGAAACAATGCTTTCGCTCAAGCGTCTTGGATTTTCCGACAAAAAAATTGGACAGGTCATCGGAAAAACTGAGTTTGATGTTCGTAAGACTCGTAAGCAATTTAAAATTCTTCCATCGATATTCCAGATTGATACGCTTGCGGGAGAAGTGCCTGCGAAGACAAATTATCTGTATCTCACGTATCACGGCAATCACAACGACGTGAAGCCGCTCGGCAAAAATGCGATCATGGTGCTCGGTTCAGGCCCGTATCACATCGGAAGTTCCGTTGAGTTCGATTGGTCATGTGTCAACGCTGCGCTCGCACTCAAGAAACACAAAAAAGAATCAATTGTCATCAACTGTAATCCAGAAACAGTTTCAACGGATTACGATATGAGTGATCGTCTCTATTTCGAAAATCTTTCATTTGAAACAGTTGCAGACATTTATGAATTTGAAAATTCTGGAGGTCTCGTGATTTCCGTCGGAGGTCAGCGACCAAACAATCTTGCGCGCAAGCTCTCGAAAGAAAAATTCCATATTCTTGGAACAACGGCACAGAATATTGATCGAGCCGAGGATCGCAATGCATTTAGCGCGTTGCTCGACAAGCTCAATATCTTGCAACCAAAATGGCAGAGCTTTAGTACTCTCGAGGAAGCAGAAAAATTCGCCGAGCTTGAAGGCTATCCAGTCCTCGTACGACCTTCATACGTGCTCTCCGGAGCTGCGATGAGTGTCTGCTACACAAAGGCACAACTGCACAATTTCATTGGCAAGGCAGCGATCCTTGGACCAGAACACCCAGTGACAATCTCGAAATTCGTCGAGAATGCGAAAGAGCTCGAATTCGATGCTGTGGCACAAAATGGTGAAGTCATGGTCTACGGCATTAGTGAGCACGTTGAGAATGCGGGAGTGCACTCAGGTGATGCAACAATCGTTTTCCCAACTCAGCGTGTGTATGCCTCGACTGAATCGCAAATCCGTGAAATCTCAAAAAAGATTGCAAAAGAACTTTCGATTACAGGGCCATTCAATATTCAGTTCCTCGTCAAAGACAACAAGCCGTCGGTGATTGAAGTGAACCTTCGCGCAAGTCGCACATTCCCAATGCTGTCAAAAGCAATGGATGTGAACTTCCCAGAAATGGCAGTTGATAGTTTCTTTGGTAAGGCAAAACAACACACGTTTGTATATCCAAAGAGTGTTATTGTGAAGAGTCCACAATTCTCGTTCTCACGATTGCTCGGTGCTGACCCAATCTTGCGCGTTGAAATGTCTTCGACTGGTGAGGTGGCCTGTTTTGGAAAAGATTACGATGAGGCATTGCTCAAATCGATCATGAGTGCGCACACGTTTGATTTCCGAAAGCGAAGCGTCTTGCTTTCGCTTGGTGGTCTCGTCAACAAAGCAAAATTCTTGGAGTCAGCAAAATTGCTCAAGGCACTCGGATACAAACTCTACGCGACAGAGAACACATCAGAATTCTTGAATGAGCAAGGTGTTGAGACGACCTTGGTACGCAAAGCGTACGAGGATTCACCAAATTTCCTTGATTTGATGCATTCGCGAGAAGTCGCCTTTGTCGTAAACCTAAGTCAGACGGCAAGTATGAAAAAAGAAGAGGCGAAACAGCTTACCGATGGATTCCAGATTCGCCGCGCAGCTGTCGACAATCAGGTGCCACTCTTTACGGACCTTCATCTTGGACGAGCGTTCATCAAAGCCCTTTCGAATTATCAAATTGATGACCTTGAGATCAAGTCGTACAAGGAATATCTCGGTATTACTCAATAATAGAAATCTATGTCACACGTACTCACTACGAAGCAATTTACAAAAGTCGACGCAGAACGTATCCTCGCGCGTGCGAAGGATATGGAATTGCAGTGTTCAACAGGGACGGTCGACAAATTGTTGAAAGACAAAATCGTTGCATGTATTTTCTTTGAGCCATCGACACGTACTCGACTTTCGTTTGAAACGGCGGCGCTTCGTCTTGGAGCACAGGTCATTTCAGCAGAAGACGCAGCAGGCAATTCTTCGGCATACAAAGGGGAGACGATTGAGGATACCGCTCGAATTCTTTCGTGTTATGCGGATGTTATTGTGATGCGTCACTATCTTCCGGGGGCGGCCGAGGCTCTCGCCTCGGCCGCCTCAAAGCCCGTCGTCAACGCTGGCGATGGAGCCCATGAGCACCCATCACAAGGACTTCTTGATCTCTATACAATCCAAAAGGAACACGGACGTCTTGAGAATCTCACCGTCGCTTTTGTCGGAGATTTGAAAAACAGTCGAACATTGCACTCGCTCCTTCCGCTCATGACGCAGTATTCTGGAAATACATTCTATTTTGTCTCTCCAAAAGAATTGCGCGTAGCACCGGAGCAGCTCGCCGAACTCACTGCAAAGGGTGTACAATTTGTCGAATCTGAAAGTCTCGATGAAGTATTGCCAAAAGCTGATGTGCTCTATATGACACGTGTTCAAAAAGAACGTTTTGAAAACGAAGCAGACTACGACAAAGTCAAAGATGCGTTCTTGCTGACAAAAGCAGACCTCGACCACATGAAGCCAGATGCAATCATCATGCACCCACTCCCACGCATCAACGAAGTTGATCATGCGATCGATACGGACAAGCGTGCCGCATACTTCCGTCAGGCTCAGAACGGCCTCTATGTTCGTATGGCACTCTTGCTCTACGTGTTTGGATTATAATTTTAAATTAGGAGTATACTGACTGTATGGAAAATTCAAGTACAAAAGCTATTTCGTTTGGAGCTACTATTTTAAGCATTGGGCTTATCGTTTGTACGCTCATCGGAGGATATTTCTTCTACCAAGCGCGTGCGCTCGACAATGTGCTCTCGGTCACAGGTTCTGCCAAAATGGATGTGACGAGTGACCAAGTCAAATGGGTCACGGTAATCACTCGACCAGCCACTGCCTCGACACTCAAGGCGGGCTACGCACAAATGAACGCAGACGCGACACTCGTGAAGCAATTCTACACCGACAACAGAATTGATCCGCAAACACTCACAATCTCGCCAGTTCAGATGAATGAAGTATACGAACAGTACGCAAGTGCAGACAAGAAATATACACTCACTCAAACATTTGAACTTGATTCGACTGACATCGACGGCGTAACTGCGCTTTCAAAAAATACTGAATCACTCATTCAGAAAGGTGTTGTTGCTTCGACACAGACATTCGAATATTCATACTCGAAGCTTCCTGACCTTCGCGTGAGCTTGCTTGCAGATGCAGTCAAAGACGCTCGCGCACGTGCAAACGAGATAGTCTCTGGTACAGGCCAAGCAGTCGGTAAATTAAAATCTGCATCAAGTGGTGTAGTACAGGTTTTGTCTCCAAACTCAACAGATGTATCAGATTACGGATCTTACGATACTGGAAGTATCAAGAAGAGCATAATGGTGACAGTGAAAGCAACGTTCTCACTCAAGTAAGGAAAGGCGCAAAAGAGCGTACACACACTTGCAAAAGCATCTTCGGAGCGCGACGGCGCGAGAATAAGGCGAAAATCCTTCAGGATTTTACGCCGGTGCTTTTGTAAGTGTGTGTGCGCTCTTTTGCGCTACTCCTTGCATTTGTATCAGTGTTTATTTTGCGCCCTTCCACCTGTCGAGGATGATTGCTCCTGCTATTGCTGCATTGAGAGACTCAGCTTCGCCAAACCGTGGAATGGTGATTTTTTCAGTGGTGACTTTTTCAACTTGAGCACTGATGCCATGTGACTCACTACCGATCACAAGGATTCCGTTTTTTGGAAACGCATAGGTGTGCACAGACGTGCCGCCGAGAAAAGCGCCGAGGACGGGGACTGTTTGCTTTTTGATATAGCTCGGCAGGTCGGTATAGTGACCGCGGACACGCGTGAATGAGCCCATTGATGATGCGATGACTTTTGGATTGTACCAATCAACACAGGTGGAAGAACACATGATGTCGGTGATGCCATACCAATCAGCGATACGGATGAGTGTGCCGAGATTGCCAGGGTCGCGGATGTCGTCGAGTGCAAGTACGATGCCTTCAATCTTGGTTGGAAGGACTGCTACTTTTTGATGCGCGATCGCGAGTGCTCCGTCGTTGTGTTCGAGGGTGCCGAATGCCTTGAGCTCTGCACTATCAACGGCCTGTGCTTTGATGTTTTTCTTATCGAGGAGCTTTTGATTGTTTGAGATGAAATCCTTTGTCGCGTACACTGCCTCGACAGGGTAATCGCTTGCGAGGAGTTCGGTCACGCTTTTGGTACCTTCAACGAGGAACTTTTTGGTCTCTTGGCGATACTTCTTTTCTCGGAGGGATTTGATGAGTTTTACGGCGTTTGGGCTTGTCATTGGTTGAGTATAGAGCAAAACGGGGAATTCGGAAAGCACGAAAAAACGCCCGCTTTCGCGGGCATTTTTTCGTGCACTCTATTTTGAATTATTTCTTTGGAGCAGGTGTTGTTGGAGGTATTGCCTGACCGACATCTGGTGCGCCAACATCGTTGCCGTATGTTGCGTAACCGCCGTCTACAGGGTAAACACCCATCATGCCACCACCGTAGTAGCGATGACCAAACAAATCACCACGACTCTCGAGCATTCCTTTGAGTTCACCCATTTTGAAGGCAAAGAGAAATACAACTGCGAGAAGCGCGATTCGAATAGCCCACTTCATCATGTGCTTATGATTATGGTAGCACCCGTGATCACACCCGCCACACATTTGACCATGTCCACCGCATACATTTTTTTCGTTTTCCATAAATTTTTTGTTGATTAACTAATTAATATATTTATTATATCACTGTTTCGTTTTTTACTGCGCCTGACCTTGTGCAGGTAGACCTGCTCCAACAGGCATAGCTGGACGAATTTGTACTGTCTGTGCAGTAACGCTTCCGTCAGTATTCTGTGTTCCGATTACTGAAATGTTTGTGCCGACGGTGACATCGCTTGCCGTACCTGCTGCGCTCTTTGAGACCTGTGTCGATCCAGTGTAGAGTACAATCTTCGTGCTACCATCACGCATTTTGACCGTCATACTCGTGTCATCTTTTGAGAGGACGCTTCCAGTCACGACTCCGCCTCCTGCTCCGAATCGTCCACCCATGCGTCCACCATTCATGCCCGCGCCACCACGATTCTGTGCGAAGGCGTTCTTGGCGACAGTTTGTCCGTGACTACTACCAATAAAGTATGAGCCGATGACGAGAACAACACTAACGACAATCCAAACCATCATGTGCTTTTTGTATTTTTGTTCGTTCATAAAATAATTACAATTATAAATAATAAAATTACTCGTAGCGCAAAGCCTCGATCGGGCTTAATTTCGCTGCTCGACTGGCTGGATACCATCCGAAGATGATACCGATACTAGCCGACACACCGAATGCGAGGAGTATTGAAGAAATGGACACTTGCGTTTGGATGATGCCGAGACTTGTGACCAGATAGGCGATACCTGCTCCCAAGATGACACCAATCACTCCGCCGGTGAACGTAAGTGCGACTGATTCAGTCAAGAATTGGAGACTAATGTCGCTTGGTTTTGCACCGATAGCTTTGCGCAGACCGATCTCGCGCGTACGTTCGGTGACAGTGGTCAACATCATGTTCATGATTCCGATGCCTCCAACAAGCAGCGAGATACCAGCGACCGCAGCGAGCAACACAGTGAACGTGCTTGTAACACTTGATGCCGTAGCGATGATGTCTGATTGATTGAGTACGGAAAAGTCTGCTTGTGTTGCATCGCTGATATGGTGTCGCGCGAGGAGAAGCGCTGTAGCGTCGGTCTGGACTTGCGTCGTCATCGTAGAATCACTTGCCGACAAATCGATTTCGGTGAGATATTGATTTCCGGTCAGGTAATGTTGCGCTGTTGTGTATGGGATATAAACAGTGTCGTCGCTATTGGTAAAACCAGAACCCCCTTTTGATTTTGTCACACCGATTACTTTGAACTCAACACCTTTGATGCGAATGACTTGACCGATCGCTTCAGAACCAACACCAAAGAGGTCGTCACGTGTCGTCGGACCAAGCACTGCAACTTTTGCCGAACTTGTAATATTGCTATCACTCAGGAATGATCCCTCGTCGATAGTAACGTTGCGAATCACTGAATAGGTGGGTGTCGTTCCGACGATGCTCGTGTTTGTATTTGTTCCTTTTGCAGTGACTTGTGTACGAGTCGAAACATCGAGCGACACACCTGCGGTGTTTGCGATTGATGTCTGGAGCGCTTGTCCGTCCTGCACTGTGAGTGTTTGTGCGCTTCCGCGTCCCGCTGAAGGTCCACCACCAAACGTGCGTTGTGCTCCTGGGGTAATGATGACGAGGTTTGATCCAATCGATTGGATACTTGATTGAATCGAGCTCTTGGCACCATTTCCGATTGCGACCATGGCGATAACCGAACTAATACCGATGATGATACCGAGCATCGTAAGTCCTGTACGAACTTTGTTCGCAGTGAGCGCAGCGTAGGTCTCTTCGAGAATATCAATTGTTTTCATAAAAAGTGTTAGTCGATCTTTGCGATACGTTGCTTGTGATTTTTTGAATCTTCGATCAGTTCACCGTCTTTGATGAACAGAATGCGTTCGGCGTGCTCGGCGACATCACGTTCGTGGGTAATGAGTACAATTGTGCGCCCTTTTTCTTTGTTTAATTTTTGAAATGTTCCGAGCACAATTTCGCCGGTACGTGTATCGAGGTTTCCAGTTGGTTCATCGGCGAGAATAAGTGATGGATCATTCACGAGCGCACGAGCGATCGCGACACGTTGAATTTGTCCGCCAGAGAGCTGGTTTGATTTGTGCTCGAAATGTGTTTCGCTCATTCCGGCCGAGAGTAGTGCTTCTCGTGCACGAGTGATACGCTCAGCGCTCGGTACACCTTCATAGATGAGCGGAAGCATAACATTGCGCAAGACGGTCGTGCGCGGAAGCAAGTTGAACGCTTGAAACACGAATCCGATTTTGTCTTTGCGGATGTCTGCAAGCTCGACTTCTGAAAGGGAAGAGACATCTTTGCCATCAAGGAGATATTGTCCCGACGTCGGTGTGTCGAGTGCACCAAGAATATGCATCAATGTTGATTTTCCCGAACCAGACGGACCCATGACAGCGACGAATTCTCCGTCTTTGATTGTAAACGTGATACCTTTGAGCGCAGTAAAAGTAATATCTCCGTTCGAGTATGTTTTGGTAATGTTTTTGATTTCTATCATTTTATTTTGCCACTCCGCGAAGTGCTCCTGTGCCGCCGCTTGCACCACCGCGATTTGCGCCACCACCGAGAAGTGACGGTGCCGAACTCGTGGTCGTTGTAGTTGTTGCAACTATTGAACGAGTCACGATTTGTTGACCTGCGGTAAGTCCCGAAATTATTTCTGTATTCGTATCATCTGAGATTCCTGTGGTGACGGGGATTTGCTCGGGGGTAGTTGATGAAGTCACACCAGTTTGGCCGGTTGCAGGTGTTGTGTTTGTGAGAGCCGGAACGAAGGCGAGAACGTAACTACCGGAGTTGTTTGTTTTGACTGCGCTTGATGGCACCGTCAATACGTCTGGATGAACATCGGTAATAATTGATGCTGTTGTACTCATACCAGGGAGCACACGGGGGTCAGTTGAATCAAAAGAGATTGTGACCGTGTAATTGACGACACCTGATGTGACTGTTCCAACGGTATCGATAGCGGCGACTTTGCCGGTGAGTGTGAGACCGTCAACTGCATCAAAGGTGAGTGTGGCCTTGTCTCCGATTTTTACTTTTGAAACATCAACTTCATTGAGCGGAATATCGACGACTTGATCGGTAGCAATGAGTGTGGCGACTGCTGTACCGCTCGATGCTGGGTCACCAGGAAGTACATTTACTTTTGCGAGTGTGCCAGAAAATGGAGCGCGCACAGAATAGTTTGCGAGCGTTGCGTTTGCATCGATCAAAGCATTTTGGGCTTTTTGGACTGAGAGTTGTGCTGATTGAATATCAAGCGGATTCGCACCGTTTTGTAATTCTTTGAGAGATGTTTGCTTTTCTGGAATCGAAGTTACGTTTGTATCGATTGTGTTTTTGACCGAAAGGAGATTACTCAAATGCGTATTGATTTTGGACATGAGTGAATCAATCGTTGTAAGTGAAGTATCTGATTTTGGATTAGGTGTTCTGTTTTGTGCAGTGAGTGTATTTTGATAATAACGAACGAGGTTATCGTAGCTCTTTAGTGCGTCTGCAAGTGTCTGTGATGTCGCGTATGTTTCATTGATGAGGGCGACGATTGTGTCAGTATTTGAGTTGCGGTCTGCATTTTTGTAGTCAGCAAAATTTCTATCGTACGCTTTTTTCGCGACAAGATATTTTGCTTCAGCATCATTTTCAAACTGCACTGCCTTTCCAGCGTCTGCTTGAAGTTCGAATGAAGTTGCAACAGTTTGATAATAATCACTGTTGGATTGAACCGGACTTGCCCCGTTTGCGTCCGTGGCGTGAAGTGCACTATCGAGCCCCGTAATTGCTGGAGGAAGATCAATAAAACTACTTGAAACTTCAGTTAGTCCATCGTTGTATGCCTTCTTGAGACTTGTTGTCGCTTGATCGAGCGCATTCTGTGCTTGAAGCAACGTGAGTGAATCAGTTGGTTGCTGGACTTTTGCCAGCGCTATTTTTGCACTATCAAGATTGGCCTGTGCATCACGCACTGCCTTCGTTGCGTCGGTTGCGTCAAGCGCAACAATCAGGTCACCCTCTGACACTGATTGTCCAGCTTTCTTGGGAACATACGTCACAGTGCCTGAGGCCTGCGGCTTGAGATCAAGTTGGCGACTTGCCGATACTTGTCCGCTTCCAGTAATCGATGCAACGATTGTTCCTGTTTCAACACTTCCAAGTACGTATGTTGTTTGTCCTGCCGTGCTCGTGATTTTGCTGTACGCATAATATCCGACGAGGAGGACTGCAACTGTGATTGCGATGCTTGTTTTTTTGTGGCTACTAATATACGTACGTACTTGAGTGATGAATGTGTTCATAAATAATTATTGTTGGATAGTGTCGATTGGAACTATTGGTGGCGGTGGAAGCACTCGAATAAATTTTGCGCTGACTTCGGTCTTGTCGTTTGGAGATCCGATTGTTACAACGAAGTCGCCAGCTTGCAGTATGTCGGGAGTAATCGTTGTTCGAAGCTTGCGGATAACAGTGTCTGGATTGATTCGAACGACTTTTTCAACGTTGTCATCATCTGCCACAACGAATGTGGGAAGGTTGAGACTGACGATCTTACCGGACACACCGTGCGACGGAGACATGTCATCAGACAAAACCCCAGGGCCATGATGTCCGCTCCCAGGCCCGAACGTTCCATAATAATTGTCTCCAAATTTGTAACTAAATGCTGCCTTGTTGAAACCAACCTGCATTCCTGACCAAAACGCTACGACAATAATAAATGTGATTGCGAGCGTTGCGAGCACGGTGTGTGTTGATTTCGAACGAAGCTGTGATTTGATTGATTCTGTATTCATAAAAATTATATGTTATGCGTGGGCGACAGTGAGCATTGAAATAGTCGTTTGTTTTGCAAATTTTCGCATCGACCAAATCGCAAGGCCAATACTTCCGACAAGGAGCAATGTTCCAAATACGGGAAGCGATTCGACGAGTGAAAGTCCGAGATCTTTCCACCAAAGTGAGATAGAGCCCATGTCAGAAAATATGAGCGAGAAGTAATTGCTAAAACTTGAAACGGCGAAGGCGTGAACAGTGTAGATACTTGAGAAGGCGAGGACGGCGATTGAAGCGATAGACAACGATCCCCAGAGTGTACGGCGGAATGCATATTCACGCTGTTGTGCATTGTGAATGCTCAAAAAAACACGCTCTTCGAGTCCGTCTGGAATCTCGATCGTGTGTGCGTTTTGGAATAGTGTTGAGACGTCTTTCATGGTTACTCTCTTTATACGAACTGAATTGATAATTTGGTGCATATTTCTAAGGTCTTAGGGTGATTTTTCGATGAATTCTCGAAGTTTTGCCATTGCGCGACGATGTCGACTTTTGACGGTATTGAGTGGTTTTTTGAGTATTTTGCCTATGGCATCAAAGGTGAGACCGTCAGAATAGTGCAAAATCAGGATTTCTCGGTCGTCGATTGGGATGACTTCGAGGGCACTTTCGACGAGCTGTTTACTCTCTGCCTTTTCGATCAAATTGTCGGGGAGCGTATCGGGGTCGCTCACTGTTTCGGCAAGCATGTTTTTGCCCTCGATCGTATCGAAGTCAGAAACGACGGGCATTTTCTTTTTGCGCAAATAATCGATTGCAGTGTTTCGGGCAATCGCAAAAATCCACGATTTGAATGTGTTTGTCGTTCGGTATCGTCCGAGCACTTTCCAGACTTTTACGAATGTTTCTTGGGTGACATCATCTGCGCTTGCTTCTGAACCTGTCATGCGCCGAGAAAATACGAAGATTTGATTGAGATATCGCTTGACCAGTTCGTCGAAAGCGCTTTGATTTCCTGCTCTATATTGGAGAATGAGTTCGTCATCTGAATTTTCCATTCTGCGCATTCTACCATATTCGAGGTTGAGTGAGACGAATGAATAGGGTACAATACGCGAATTATGGATACAGCAAAACTCAAACAAACAGCATTACAAATGGTCGCAAAAGGCAAGGGTATTTTGGCTGCCGACGAAAGTAACGGTACCTGTAACAAGCGTTTTAACACACTCGGTATTCCTGAGACAGAGGAGATGCGTCGTACATGGCGCGATTTGCTTTTGACGACTGAGGGCAACGAACAGTATCTCTCCGGTGTTATTTTGTTTGATGAGACTATCCGCCAGAAGGCATCTGATGGCACTCCGTTTACTGAAGTACTTTTGAAAAAGGGCATCATTCCAGGCATCAAAGTCGACAAAGGACCAGTTGACCTTGCTGGTCATCCGGGTGAGGTTGTTACCTCAGGTCTCGATGGCTTGCGTGAGCGTTTTGCCGAATATAAAGCAATGGGAGCAGGTTTTGCAAAATGGCGTGCAGTTGTCACGATTGATACTGAAAAGAATTTGCCTACGGACGCATGTCTTCGTGCAAACGCAGACGTCCTTGCATTGTACGCACTCCTCGCACAAGAGGCTGGTATTGTGCCAATGCTTGAGCCTGAGGTGATTCTCGATGGTGCACACACTATCGCAACAGCCGAGGCTGTAACTGCGCGCGCAATCAAAGTACTCTTTGAAGAAATGAAAAAATACGACGTCTACCTCCCTGGAGTTATTTTGAAGACAAGTATGGTTGTGCCAGGAAAGAAAAGTGGCGAAGCTATGGTCGCGACTGACGTCGCGACCCGCACAGCCCGCGTCCTCAAAGAAAACGTTCCCGCAGAAGTTGGCGGAGTCGTCTTCCTTTCCGGTGGGCAATCGTCTCTCGAAGCAACACAAAACCTAAATGAAATCGCAAAGTGTGGACCATATCCATGGGGCGTCACGTATTCATATTCACGCGGTATCCAACAGCCAGTCCTCGATCTGTGGAAAGGAGATGTTTCAAAGACTGCCGAAGCAAAAATCGTTTACATGAAGCGCCTCGCAGAATCAAGTGCTGCATCACTTGGTACCTATGGAGCCTAGACTCGAAGAACGTTCCTATGGAGTAGTTACCGTTTATCGAAACAGCGGAGAGGATTTGTATTTGCTTGTGCACCAACACAACGACAAGTGGAGCTTTCCAAAAGGACACGTTGAAGGAAACGAATCTCCGATTGAGACTGCACGACGTGAGCTGTTTGAAGAATGTGCAATCGCCGACGTGGAGATCATTCCCAATCACACACTTCGTGATGAATATGATTTCAAACGTGACGGAATTATTCCTGTTCACAAGATAAATGAATACTTCATTGGCTTTGTACGATCAATGCAAGTCACTCCGCAAGCGGGGGAAATCAACGAATGTCGTTTTGCTTCTTTTGATGAAGCGCTCAAGCTTCTTCGTTTTCCCGAGAACAAGCAAGTACTCATCAACGCGCGTGCGCTCCTTGCGACCATACAATAGCGTTTGATTCCGTGTTTGCGGTATACTATTCATAGCAATGAAGAAGATTTTTGGAATACTCATCGGTGTCTGTATGCTTGGCGTTTTTGCTGTGGCTATTCCTGCGTATGCGACGACCGGTTTCGTTAATTCTCCGATTTGGATTAGTCCAGACAAGCCAAGCGAAGGTCAGAACGTAACACTCTCGGCAGTGTTCCACAATTCGGAAACGGAAACGATCTCAGGAAGTATTCTTTTTTATGATGAAAACACACTTCTGTCTGAGAAGCCGATCACGCTTCGACCTGACGAAGTTGCTACCATAACTACATCGTTTACTATTTCTGCCGGCGCACATATTTTTTCTGCCAAGACCAAAAATTTGTCACAGGTCTCGAGTACGGGTACGCTCGAAGTGCTCTCGGTGCCTGTTGCGACCGTTGAACTTCCACCACAATTTATCCCGAAATCAATCGTCTCAACCAATAACGGAAACGGGGTGGGAGATGTGACAAAAGTAATCCTCAAGCAAGTCGACAAGGCACAGTCGGCCGTACTTTCATCTGTGCCACCTGCAACAAAAAAGCAAATCAGTACGACAGCGAATACTGTCGACAATTGGCGTAGCGATACGGCTGATACATTTACCAAAGTGCGCGACAATGCAAAAGCGTCACTCGACCAAGCCAAAAATCCCACCAAAAAAGTAGCAACGAAAGTCGCACCCAAAGGTCCGTTCACATATCTTCTCTATTTGTTGTTCAGTTTTCTTTCGTTTTTGTTTTCATCGCCAGTCATTTTTTATCTCACCGGACTTCTCATTGTGTATTTCATACTTCGTTATCTGTACCTAAAAATCCGCAATCGAAACAAGAAACCGAGTTCGAGCAAGAAGGGAAGTCGCAGTTCTTCGCGCGACAATCACGACGAGTAGTTTATCGAAATGAAAAACGCCTCCCATTTGAATGAGAGGACGTTTGACATGTTTACCCTAGGTGTTTATAGGGGCCATTTAAAGGGGAAATTAATCACCATTTTAACTTTGTTTTCCAGACGCCACTGTTCCAGTAGGTCCAGAACTTTGTAGTTTTCGGGTATAAACCCGATCACTAAATACAAGTTAAAGTTTCCTTCAATTTTTAGCTCGGTGACCCGCTCAACAAAATCGAATGCATTTTCCAGCTCACCAGGAGAGTTCTCGTAGTTGGATTTTATGAATACGTCAATTTGTGACGTATCCTTCTTTAAAATTTCTAAAAAATTATCAAACCCCTCATCGAAGTTTGAATTTTCTATCACAATATTGTATTGCTCGCTGTTTTCCAGCGTCATTCTCATGACGAGTAAAGAGATTTTATCGTCGTCGATACATAGTGCCAATGTATTCATAAAAAATGGTTTGTACAATAAGAGCATTTTGATTTTGTTTTGTCAATATTTAGCTCCGAAACAAAGAGATATTTTGGAACTCCCGCGCATATCTGTATAATGGACGAATATGTCACTGCGCCTCTTCTGTACGCTATTTCTCATCCTTTCGGTGTGCGCATTTCCGTTTTTTTTCACTGCAGGCATCGGCCTATTCGCGATTATTTGGTTTCGAGGATATTTTGAGATTATCCCAATCGTCTTTCTCTCCGATGTATTGTATGGAGTACCGCTCCACCGATTTCTATTCTTCCCATACGTGACGACGCTCATTGCGCTTGGATGTGTGCTTCTCTCTGTGCTGATTCGTCGCTATCTTTCAGACGATACCGTGCTCCATATTTAGAATGAACAAAGTCATCAAAGAAATTCAAAAAGCGACGTCGGGCAAACGACGATACAAAAATCCGATGATTGAACCGGACGAGATTTTTCTCGATTCCAAAAATCTTCCAGATTTTGATACACAACAGTTTGAAGGTCAGATGGAACGTCCGCTTGAGCGCCGAGCGCTCTTCGGTGTTGGAGTTGCGTTTTTGATTATTGCGATTATTTTCACCGGCAAATTGTGGTTGCTCCAAATAAAAAATACGGCGACGTACAAACATTTGGCTGAGAACAATAGTCTGTCGAGTGAGCCAATCTTTGCGTCGCGTGGAAACGTCTACGATAGAAACAATGTACCGCTCATTTGGAATGACACACGCACAGACGATGCGCCGTGGGGCAAGCGTTCATATATCGCAAGTGCAGGATTTTCAAACTTGCTTGGCTATGTCGGGTATCCACAAAAAGACAAGTCGGGCAATTACTGGCAGACAGAAATGACGGGTAAAGATGGTGTGGAGAAAGCTTATGATCAAATGCTCGACGGTACGAATGGTTCGACGATTGTCGAGCGTGATATCACCGGCAAAGTTCAAGGTGGCACGATTGTCGACGAACCAATCGCGGGCAAGAATCTCACGCTTACTATTGATTCACGACTGCAAGCAAAAATGCAACAAGTGCTTGCCGACTATGTGAATCGCGCAGGCTTTCGAAGTGGTTCTGCTGTTATGATGGATGTGCGCAATGGAGATATCATTGCGATGACAAATGTTCCGGAATACGATTCGAATATAATGGCGAATGGGAGCAACTCTGCAAAAATCCATGAATATCTCAATGACCCGCGCACACCACTTTTGAATCGAGCAATCTCGGGTTTGTTTACTCCAGGCTCAATTGTGAAGCCATACATCGCGCTTGAGGCACTCAAAGAAGGCGTCGTTACTCCGAGTACACTCATTTGTTCGTGTGGATCGATTACGGTTCCAAACCCGTATGATCCAGCGCACCCTGGTGTGTTTCGTGACTACAATCCGAATAACGGTATCGTTGATATTCGCAAAGCGATCGCTATTTCCTCAAACATTTTTTTTATGGAAGTTGCGGGAGGATATCATGCACAAAAGGGAATTGGTATCGACAATCTTGATATCGCACTCCAGCGTTTTGGCCTGACGAGTAAAACGGGTATTGATCTTGGCGGAGAACAGTCCGGAAATATTCCAAGTCCGGCATGGAAGGCGCAGAAATTCGCTGGGGAAAGTTGGCGTATTGGAGATACGTACAACACTGCGATCGGACAATACGGCGTAGTGGTCACTCCGCTTGAAATGGCACGTTCTGTCGCCGCCGTTGCGCGAAATGGTGTGCTCGTCACGCCACATGTTTTGAAAGACACGCCGACGACGGAAACCAAGATTACTGATGTACCTCCCGAAGAATATACCGTCGTGCATGAAGGTATGCGCATGGGAGCGACGATTGGTACCGGAAAAATCCTTGCCGGACTTCCATTTACGGCAGGGTCAAAGACTGGTACGGCTCAGGTCGGATCGAATGCGCAATACGTCAATGCGTGGATGAATGCTTTTTTCCCATATGAAGATCCGCACTATGCTTTGGTCATCCTGACAGAACGTGGTCCCCAAAATGGACTTGGCGCATCGCAACATGTCGCGTATGATTTCTTGAGCTGGGTCGCACAGAATGCGCCGGAATATACAAAATAGATGCATACATTGGTCCGAATAATTGAAAACGAAAACGAGCGTGAGGCATTTGATGCGCTTGCGATTCATCCAATGCAAACATGGGCATGGGGTGATGTTCGCCAGACGACTGGTATTCGAGTCGTGCGGTTTGGTCGCTACCATGGAGATCGACTCGTCGCTTCATATCAGATGACGGTGCATAAGCTTCCCAAAATTTCATTTTTTATCGGGTATATTCCACGATCAGGAATTCCTGATGCCGAAACTGTTTCGTGGATTGCAGAGTGGGCACGCAAAGAAAAAATTGTTTTTATAAAATGGGAGCCATACCAAGAAATCGGGTCGACTGCAGGTGGAGAGACACTCTCGAATCGATTCAGCACAATGCGTGTATCGCGTCACCCATTGTTTACGGAATGGAATCAGGAGATCGATTTGCGTGGTACAACTGATGAGATTTTGAAACGATTCAAAAAGAATACTCGCTACTCGATACGCCATGCCGAACAAGTCGGCGTGACTGCTTGCGAGATGAGCACGGACGAAGGATTTCGCATATTCAGCGATTTATATTTCTCTACTGCTAATCGCCAAAAATATCACGGACACACGAGAAAATATCACGAAACGATTTGGCGAATACTTTCGCGTGCGGGAATCGCACGAATTTTTGTTGCATACTACGAAGGTAAACCACATGCCGCGTATGAAATATTTTTTTGGCACAACCGTGCGTACTATCCGTACAGCGGAAGTTCCTCGACGGACAGGCATATTCCCGCGACACAATATTTGATGTGGTATGTCGTCCAAGAAGCCAAAAAGTGGGGCGCAGAAACGCTCGACCTATGGGGGAGCTTACCAGAGACATACGACAAGAAGCACGCATGGGCAGGATTCACTTTGTTCAAAAGTGGCTTTGGAACACGCTTTGTGCACATGCACCCAAGCACGGATCAGGTGATTTATGGACTACTGTATCGTTTGTATTCGCTTGCGTACACACTTCGATCGCTCATTTGGAAGGGCGGAATTGTGTGATGGCATAAGGGTTTTTGACATCGTTCTCCATATCGAATATAATTTGTCGTCACTCAAATTTGCCCTCCTGCGATCCGTCGCTCGGTGGGCTTTCATTTGGCTGAAGTTCCCTTTACGAATCACTAATCTAGAATCACATGGACTCAGGAAAAAATTACATTACAACCGAAAAGCGCGCTGAGCTCGAAAAAGAGCTTCACTTGCTTCAGACCGAAAAGCGTAAGGAAATTCTCGAAGCGCTTGAATTCGCAAAATCACTTGGTGACCTTTCTGAAAACGCAGAATATCATCAGGCACGCGAAGAGCAAGGCAAACTCGAAGAACGTATTTCTGCAATCGAACACATTCTCCGCAATTCAATCGTCATCAAAAAGCATCACTCAGGAATCGTCGATGTTGGATCAACAGTCACCGTGCAAAAAGAAGGCGACAAGAACAAGCAAACATTCCAGATCGTCGGAAGTGAAGAAGCAGATTTTGCATCAGGACGCATTTCAAACAATTCTCCACTCGGTATCGCGCTTCACGGCAAGAAGCCAGGGGACAAAGCTCACTTCAAGACTCCAAAAGGTGAGACTGTCTACAAAGTTATCAGTATTGAATAGTAGCAAAAACCACCTTTCATTCGAAGGTGGTTTTTGCTATACTCGCCGTATATGGCATCAATCGAAGAACTTCGCGCAGAGAGACTTGGAAAGCTTGAGAAATTGGCACAGGCTGGTATGGACGCGTATCCAGCGCGCGTAGCGCGCGACTATCCGCTCGACTATGTTCGCACTGAATTTACTGGACTTGAAACTTCGGGCAAAACATTCTCAATCGCGGGACGTGTTATGGCGATTCGCGGACAAGGCGCGATTTTGTTTGTCGTACTCGATGACGGTACGGCAAAATTCCAATGTGTATTCAAAAAAGACACGCTCGACGAGAAGCTCTTTTCGCTTTTTGAATCGACCGTAGACATGGGCGACTTCATTTCCGTTTCAGGAACATTTTTTACCACTCAGCGTGGCGAGCCGTCACTGCTTGCGACTGATTGGTCAATGGCTACAAAGAGTTTGCTTCCGCTTCCAGAAAAGTGGCACGGTATCACAGACCCAGACGAGCGTTTTCGCAAACGATATCTTGATATTGTCATGAATCCTGAGCTCCGTGATTTGTTTTACAAAAAAGCAGAATTCTGGAAGGCTACGCGCAATTTCATGCTTGAACACGGCTTCCTTGAAGTTGAGACTCCAACACTCGAACTCACCACAGGCGGAGCTGAAGCAAATCCATTCAAGACATATCACAAAGATTTTGATGTGAGTGTGTTCCTCCGTATCTCCATTGGCGAGCTCTGGCAGAAGCGTCTCATGGCAGCTGGATTTCCAAAGACATTTGAGATTGGACGCGCATATCGCAACGAAGGTACGAGTCCAGAACACTTGCAGGAATTCACCAACATGGAATTCTATTGGGCATACGCTGATTACAAAGATGGCATGAAGCTCACACAACAGCTCTACCAGAAAATCGCGCTCGATGTATTCGGCAAAACTGAATTCACCACCCGCGGTCACACCTTTGATCTCGCCGGAGAATGGCCTGTCGTTGAATACGTAGCTGAAATACAAAAACAAACTGGTATCGACGTACTCACGGCAAGTGTCGAAGACATGAAAGCCAAACTTGATATACTCAAAGTAAAATACGAAGGTACGAATCGTGAACGTTTGACTGATACACTTTGGAAATATTGCCGAAAGAATATCGCAGGTCCTGCATTCCTCGTGCATCATCCGAAACTCGTTTCGCCACTCGCCAAGGAATCAAAAGAGCGTCCAGGTACGGTGGAGCGTTTTCAAGTATTGCTCGCTGGTAGCGAAGTGGGGAATGGCTTCAGTGAATTGAACGACCCGATTGATCAGCGCGCCCGATTTGAGCTCCAACAGAAACTCCTCGAAGAAGGTGACGAAGAGGCAATGATGCCAGAATGGGAATTCGTCGACATGCTCGAACATGGTATGCCACCAACGTGTGGTTTCGGATTTGGAGAGCGACTCTTCGCGTTCATGGTAGACAAACCACTCCGCGAAACTCAACTTTTCCCTCTGATGCGTCCGAAGGAATAACAAGCACAAAAACGAAAAGGGGATTACATAATTGATATGTAATCCCGCTAACGGCTAACAATTTCATTGTAAGAATATCCGCCGAAAGGGTCGGTATCTTTCTCGGTTTCTGGGACCTGATTTTCATCAGGTTTTTCGTCGTTTTCCGAATTTGCTTCAGGAGCGTTTATCGGCTTGACCGGCCCATATATCAGCTCGGTATATTCTGTATCGCTTAGTAAACAAAAATTTCCCATAATGTATTTTTTTGTAATTCTATAATTTTTTTACTATTTGTCAAAATTCTTGTTCAGGCTCGATATTTTCGTTTATATAAAAAGAAAACCACGTTTAATGCGTGGTTTCTTTTATTTGCTGATTTTTCAGCGATTAGTCTACCCATTTGCCCACTACGAGTTCAGGGTTTGCGATTTCCAGCATATTGAGCTGGTCGACAGCATCTTCGTGGCTTATTTCCAAGGATGCCGAAGCCATTTTCTTTGTCCAGACGTCTTCTGGGTAACAAAGCAGGGCGATGGCGTATGCCATGTCTGGCGATACGCTGTGCTCGTCTGTGAGATATTGCGTAATTGTATTCACGCCGACAGTGTTTGTCTGGCTCTCATCATAGACACTACTCTTCAGGCGAATCGTCACACCGCCTGGGTAGTGCAAAACTGTTTTTACATTGCTCATAATTCTCGATTTAAATCGATTATATATAATTTATAGAAATGTCAATAGCACGATGGTTCAAACTTTTGAGCCATTCGAAGGGCAGATCCAATCGAAAGTTATCCACCATTCACGTGCTTTGCGAAGTGGGACAAAGTGGAGTAAAATATGGAGTAAGTGGGGAATAGTGGGAGAAAAGAAGAAATCGAATTTTAGCTGGAAAATACAATGTTAATCGGAGAATACATCCACAGCATCGACGAAAAAAACCGAGTCTCACTCCCGGTCAAATTTAAGACCGAGCTCGGGAAGAAAGTCGTGCTTGCTCCAGGGCTTGATAATTCGATTTTCATGTTCAGTCTCGACGAATGGGAAAAGATTTCTTCCAAGCTCGCCGAGAATTCCATGCTTCAGGCAGACAATCGTAGTTTCAACCGTTTTATGTTCGGAGGTGCTCAAGAGGTAGAGGTCGATAGTGCCGGGCGCATTCTCATTCCCGATTTCTTGAAAGCTCGTACAAAGCTTTCCGGTAAGGTCGCCATCATTGGTATCCAAAATCGTGCAGAAATCTGGAATGAGAGGGCGTGGGCAAAGTACAAGGCAGGCGTCGAGAGTCAGGCGGACACACTGGCAGAAAAACTCGGAAACGTCGGTGCTCTGTAATTTGTATGGAACACGTCCCAGTCCTTTTACACGAGAGTATAGATGGTCTTCGTTTATCCGATGGCGCAGTCGTCGTTGACGGCACGCTTGGCGCAGGGGGACATGCAAGTGAGATTGCTCGACGATTTGGCACAGCGGTGACTATCGTCGGATTTGATCTTGACGCAGAGGCACTCGAGCTCGCGGGAGCGAGCGTCAAAAAGTCTGGTGGTACACTCGTTCCGATTCATGCGAACTTTCGCACAATCGTGAATGCGTGCGAACAGCATGGCTTCACAGAGATCGATGGCGCATTGTTTGATCTCGGCATCTCCTCAATGGAGATTGGCGAATCTGGTCGTGGATTTTCATTCAAGTATGATGAACCACTGCTCATGACACTCGCGAATCCTATCACCGACGAGACACTCACTGCAGCAGAAGTCGTGAACGGCATGCGCGAGAACGAACTCGCCGACATGATCTACAAGTATGGAGAAGAACGATTCAGTCGTCAGATTGCCAAAGCCATTGTTTTGGCTCGACGCAAAGCGAAGATTGATTCAAGTCTCCAACTCGCAGAAATCATCGCCGAGTCAGTTCCAGCTTCATACCGCAACGGACGAATCAATCCAGCCACAAAGACATTCCAAGCGCTCCGCATTTATGTAAACGACGAGCTCGGCGCCGCAGAAGAAGGTATCCGTGGTGCATGGCAATTGCTCAAGAAAGGCGGACGAATCGCAGTCATCACATTCCATAGTCTCGAAGATAGGCTGGTCAAAAATTTGTTCAAAGAACTCAAAGAAGACGGCGGACAGATCATCACCAAAAAACCTCTCATTCCAACTCGAAAAGAAATTGAAGAAAACAAAAGGTCGCGTAGTGCAAAGTTACGAATAATCGAAAAATAATATCATGAATACCGCATACAAAATCCAAGAGTTCGCACTTCCAAAACAACAGTACGTTAAACGTATTGTGTACTTTGGTCTCGCAGTTCTCGCGCTTTCAATCAGTCTGTATGTTTACTTCGTCGGCAAAATTGTTTTCGATGTCGTTGGTCGTCGTACGGCAGAGGCAAGTGTTCGTGCTTCACAAAGTGAAATCAGTGCCAATTCAGCCAAGTATTTTGCTAAAATGAAAGATGTTGATATCGCGCAAGCAGCTGGACTCGGTCTCGCCGTATCAAACGACACGCTTTACGCTACACGTGCGCTCGCATCAATCAAAACAGCGAGTGTGGCTATGGCGCATGAATAAAGCGCATGGCATCTTCGGGTAATACTATCAGTCACACACGACTCATTATCGTCCTATCAGCAATAGGACTTTTTGCATTACTCATCATTGCAAAATTGTTCTCACTTCAAATTATTCACGGAGAGCAATTTTCTGAACGTGCCAATCGTCAGTATGCGCCATCATCAACTGCATCATTTGATCGCGGCAAAATTTTTGCAACAGCAAAAGACGGCAGTCTCGTTGAGCTCGCAAGCGTCACGCAAGGATTCAAACTTGCGATTGTTCCGAATGAACTTGTCGACAAAGAAGGTACATACAAAGCACTCTCGGGTATCATTACGCTCGATCATGACACGTTTATGATGCATGCAAACAAGGCGAATGATCCGTACGAAGAAATTACAACGCATCTTTCGAAAGAAAATGCAGATGCAATCAAGGCGCTCAAGATAAAAGGTATTTATTTGTATCAAGATAGTTGGCGTTCATATCCAGCAGGCACGCTTGCTTCACAGGTAGTTGGCTTCGTCGGGTACAAGGGCAACATTCTCACCGGACGATATGGTTTGGAACAAGAATACAACGATGTATTGTCGCGAACTTCAAGTGGTCTGTATACGAATTTTTTTGCCGAAGTGTTTGATAATTTGAAAGATACATTCACGAGTAGTGAAGGGCAGGGCGATGTCGTCACGACGATCGAACCGACAGTCCAAGCATATCTTGAGCAATCGCTTCAAAGCGCAAAAAATAAATTTGTCGCAGACAAGGCTGCGGGAATCGTAATGGATCCTCACACCGGAGCTATCATTGCGATGGCGGGGCTCCCTGATTTTGACCCCAACGAATATGGCAAAGTCGCTGACGTAAGTGCGTACAACAACCCTCTCGTCGAAAACGTGTATGAACTTGGATCGATCGTCAAAGGTTTGACGATGTCTGCCGGACTCGATGCCAAAGTGGTCACACCTACAACGACCTATGACGACAAGGGATTTTTGATAATCGACAAAGCAAAAGTCAAAAACTTCGATGGCAAGGGACGTGGTATTATTCCGATGCAGGAAGTATTGAACGAGTCGCTCAACACTGGTGCTGTATATGTGCAACAAAAACTCGGAAGAGATGCGTTTCGAAATTATTTTTATAAATTTGGTTTGAATTCAAAAACGGGAATCGATTTGCCGGACGAGGCGCAAAGTCTGGTGAAAAATCTGGAGAGTCCGCGCGATCTTGAATATGCGACGGCCTCATTCGGTCAGGGTATTGCGCTCACTCCAATCGATGCGATTCGTGCATTCAGTGCGCTTGCGAACAACGGCGTGCCCGTGACTCCGCACGTCGCAAGTGAGATTCGCTATCCAGCGGGAACTTCGAAAACGATTACAGTGCCGACACTTGCGCCTGCAATCACACCTGATGCGGTGACCACAATCGACCGGATGCTTGTCACTGCGTTCGACCAGAGTCCAGCAGGCAAGGCAGGCAAGAGCAAAAATGGAATGTGGAGTATCGCGGCGAAGACTGGTACCGCTCAAATATCGATGGAAAATGGTGGTGGGTACTACAGTGACAGGTATCTCCACAGTATGGTAGGGTATTTCCCAGCCTACGATCCGAAGTTCATTGTCCTGATTTATCTCTACAATCCTCGGAACGCGGGCACGCTCTTCTCCTCAGGAACAGTCGCGTACAGCATGGCCGATATTGCTAATTTTCTTCTAAACTATTATCAAATCCCACCAGATAGACCGTCCGTGCCGGTACCGAATGTAACGACGACCAAAGCCTCGACGCAAGCGAAGAAGATGCAATAATCCCTCAAATATATGAAATCATTTTTCAAAAAACTCATCACCGTCATCCTCACGTTCATCGCCAAAGGTATTTTGTGGCGACACAATCCACGCGTCATTGCAGTCACTGGCTCAGTCGGCAAAACGAGTACCAAAGACGCGATATATACCGTACTCAAAGGTCAGGGCAGTGTGCGTCGTAGTGACAAGAGTTTCAATAGTGAGCTTGGCGTTCCACTTTCAATCATTGGCGCATCGAGTGGCTGGAATAATCCGTTTGCATGGCTTGGTGTCATCATGAGTGGTATTTTTCAAATTCTTGAGCCACGCGGAAGCTATCCAAAAACACTCGTGCTTGAAGTTGGAGCAGATCGCCCTGGAGATATTAGTTCGATTGCAAAATGGATCAAGCCACACGTCGTCGTCATCACGCGACTCCCAGAAATTCCAGTACACATTGAATTTTTTCCAACGCTTGAATCTTTGATTGATGAGAAATTGTCTCTTGCCAAAGGACTTCGCAAAGAAGGCACGCTCGTCTTGAACGCAGACGATCATCGTGTACTCGCAGCGAAAGAAAAAATGCATGCAAAGACTGTCACGTATGGATTGAATCCTGATGCCGATATTCGTGCAAGTAACGTACAGTTGCTCGCCCCAGGTGAAATTTTTGCCGAAGGTGGCCTCACCTTTAAACTTGAATTCGATGGCAAGAGTTTGCCAGTCACGCTTCCCAATATTTATTCCGAAACATTCGTTACGGTTGCGCTTGCAGCGCTCACTGTCGCAAATGTGTCTGATGTGAACATGATCGCTGCCATAGGCGACCTCGCACTCTACGAGACGCCACCTGGACGCGTACGATTGATCCCTGGTATCAACGAAACAGTCTTGATTGATGACTCATACAATTCGTCACCGACTGCATGTGAAGCTGGACTTCACATGCTCCGTGATATTCCTTTTGGCAAACGCAAAATTGCGATGCTCGGCGACATGCTCGAGCTCGGCAAACACACGAACGATGCCCATATCGAGGTGGGTCACGTCGCCAAAGAGTGCGCCGACGTTTTGATTACGGTAGGGCTTCGCGCAAAAGAATTTGCCGTCGGCGCCCGCAAAGCAAAGATGAGCGAAAAGAAAATCATCGAATGTACCGACGCAAAAGAAGCCGCCGAAATGTACGCAGAAATGCGCAAAGCAGGTGATATCGTTTACATCAAAGGATCACAAAGTATGCGCATGGAAAACGCAGTTAAGATGCTCATGGCCGAACCCGAGAAAGCAAGCAAATTGCTCGTGCGTCAGGAGACTGAGTGGGAAGGATAGCTAATTGCCTGCGTATAACATAAAAATCCCTTCCGAGATTTTTACGGATAGGGATTTTTGATTTAGTTTAAACGGATTAATTGCCCGTTTACAAAGGTTGTTTCTCCGGGCGTCATTGTCGTGCCGCGAAGATATAAAACTTTAATTTTTGTTTTGAACGACGTCGGTGTCGACGACGTTTTTAATAAATCTCCAAATACGTCCATGCTTACGTACGTGTTTGGGGTTATGCGAAACTGTGACCATGTCAGGTTTGAAACCGGTGTTATTCCGGTTGTTATACCTATTGTGTCATAGCAGTCTGGCACCGCGTAGGCGGTGCCGTAGTAGCGACCGTAGCCGTAGCCACGAAAACGCAAATTTGAGAACAACACGTGGAAACTATCAGCTTCCAGTCCAGAGATAATGTTGCATACGACGATGGTGTCTGTCGTAGCATTCAGGATTCTAAACGACCCAATTTTTTCGTTCGTTACTGTTGGTCCAGTAACAGTTTGGGTTGTATATGTCATATTCTGAACGACATATATTTGTGCAGATGCCGGAGCAAGCTCAACAGCTATAAGCAAAACAAGTAACAAAAACATTTTTTTCATAAAAGTACTATTTTGGTTTTGCAACATTATACATAAATATTTAAAAACGTCAAGTATGCGTAATGGTTCAATACCTTAAACCACTGGGGTGATTCCAAGGTATTGAACCATTACGGTACATTGATTAATTTCTAATTTATGGTATAGTAAAAAAAATTTCTTTGAAAAACCAATGGATTAATTTGATTGGTGACCCGAGCGACTGTATGGGCTGTTGGGGTCACCAATCAAACAAACACATGACAAAGAGAAATGTTCTCATCACAGTTATTTCAGTGACCATCTTCAGTGCAATTAGTTACTATGTAAGCACAACAATTCTAGAGCAGGATTTTAGTATTTGGATCATTGGTACGGGGTTCGTACTTGGATTGGTTTATGCCTTGGCAGTAGTAACCTTTTTAAATTTCAAAAAGGAAAAAAAAGAATTGGGTAGGTACAAAAAGCTTGAGTCTGAATACAAGCTCAGCCGATTAAGTAACCAAGATTTGCTTGAAAAATTGCTACCTGAACTTTTTCGGGACAAGGAAAAAGTGAATGTGGTTGTAACCTCGAATTACCAAAATAAAATGACGAAACACATAATCGTTGCTGGTTTGGTCGGGTCACAACTCATCGAGCCTAGGAAAATTCAGGGCGAGACTGAAAGAATCTTTTCCAACCTTGAAACATATGTTGATATGAGTCTCCCGACTTATGTCTTCATTCAAATCGGAAAAGACTGCTTTGGGTACGGTATCCAAACGGTTCTTCGGGGCCTCAAACGCAATTATCCAAAAGTTGAAATTTATGTGATGTGTTCCAATTTTTATTGGGATCACAAAAGTAGGGGTATAGAGCAGCTCATTCACGAAGGTACTGTCAACAAGCAAAAAATTGCTGACAGTGTCGGCCTCTTATTTTTGGGAGAAAAGATGATTGCTGTAATCAGTCAATCATTAAAAAATTAAAACGCAAAGACCACTTGAGAGATCATCTCGGTGGTCTTTCTTGTTTGGAACTGAAATTGTTGATACATCTCGCGGTGCCGTATCCAATAAGGAGAACTCCGACAATTACATTCAGTATGCTGACTAGCAAGGAGGGGATTCTTCCTCGCAGGAAAGAAAACAATAGTACGGCCGTTCCCAAAAAAATGAGTGTCATACACCCACTTCCGAGACCAAAGATAATTAATTCCTTCTTTGTATAATTATATTCAATTGTCTTTGCAGTAAAAATACTTGCGAAAAATACGATAGTCAACGGACTCGAAAGCGTTAAGAAAAAAACAGATACATAACTCGAGAATAGGTTTGTTGTGTGTGTGGCCACCACAGACGCAACATGTTCCATGAAGACAGATTTGAGGATAAATAAGCCGAACACAATCAGCACGAGGGAACTCGTGATCCCAAATATTTTTTTAAACTTTATATTTTCCAACAATTTTCCGACACCAAAAATCGCGAGAGTAATATAAATATAATCAACAGTCGTTGCAGCCAGAGCGCCCATCAAGCCATCAAGAGCTGTCCTCTTGAGAGTCAAATCCAAACGAAGTTATAAGAGCTGAGCTTGAAAATCAAATCAATTCATTGCAGGAGCAAATTGTTTCGTCACAGGAGGCGAGAAATAATTTCGAGGTACAAGAAAACGACATTCATACGTTTTTGAAGTACGTAAAATATTTAATGGAACACCCGGTGGAAAGGCTTATAAAACAAAAGGATTTATCCGTTTTGAAGAGTTTATTTACTTTAGTATTCGACGAATTGCCACTCTATACTGAAATTGTTAGTGGAACACCCAAATTATCTTTACCCTATAAGCTATCTGAAGAATTTAAGGTCAACAAAGACCTGATTGTGACTCTACGGGGAATCGAACCCCGATTACAGCCTTGAGAAGGCCGTGTCCTAACCGTTAGACGATAGAGCCGATGAAAACGGCTCGAAAATCATAGCATTTTTTCTCACTTTCGTAAATAGACCGCTTGACTCGTGTGCTATACTTCAAATAGGAAGAAATCATTATTAGTTAATTGATTTATTTTATGCACAAAGTTACTGTCTACTCAACGCCATCGTGTCACTTCTGCCATATGGCCAAAGATTATTTTAAGGAAAAAGGAGTCGAGTTCACCGATATCGACGTCGCCGCTGATCCTGCAAAGCGCAAGGAAATGGTCGACCTCACCAAACAGCTCGGTGTGCCAGTCATTCGTATCGACGATTCTTTTGTCGTTGGATTCAACAAGCCACGACTCATGGAACTCCTCGGACTGTCCGACTAATCAGAAATCATGTATGCTAAGGGCACCCTTCGGGGTGTTTTTTGCTGTCGCTTCGCCCTTGTAGTTCAATGGATAGAACAGTCCCGTCCTAAGGGATAGATGTCGGTCCGATTCCGGCCGAGGGCACCGTACATAAAATACGTAACCACGTATTGCAAAATGTCTTCACAGACGCTAGTATATGTGTGGTGCTTGTGAGGTCTATGGATCTCTCGCGGTTCAAATTAAACTGCAGACAAGTACCACGAAAACACCGCCAATTGTGGCGGTTTTTTCGTACCTAATCTTTTTCAGGGTTACCACTATGTATGATTCTTTCACCGGTGTTTTTGTCGCTTCCCCAGAATGGAATAATACTTAAAAAATGTTTTTCGGAACCCTCAACTTGCTTAACGACTACTTTCACACGAACTTTTGAATCGTGTGAGTCCATCACAGCGATGAATTCGTAGTAGGAAACGACGCGCAGGACCTTCTCCCATTTTTGGTTCCTGCGGATACGTTCAATCTTTTGTGTACGCCAGTAACCTTGGAGTGTTTTTGAGTTTTGAATTATGGCAGATGCGAGCTTGAGATGACGAAAACGGCTAAATTGGTCTTCGATCGGACGGGTTTTGTTATATCCTTTAAAAATAAGGTGTTCCAATCCTTTTGCATTAAAATGTACATCTTCAGCGAAATACGGACATCGAATTTTGTCGATACTGTTGTAAAAATCTTCAGCACTGTGTTTCATCTGATTAAATTGTTCAATTGAAAACTGCATTATGTATAGTATATCCAAGTTATACGGTAGGTGACAAGCCTGCATGTGCTATTTGAGAATCGAGTAGAATTGTGTTACAGTACGTGACATGGACGCCGATGACAAGAAAAAACTCGACCGCATACTTGAACTCGCGGAAGAGAACAATCAATACATTCGGAAGGTCCGTAGTTCACAAAAGACGTCTCAAATGATCAAGGCGATCTATTGGGTCGTGATAATCACGTTTGTGCTTGGAGGGTTTTACTATGTACAACCATACTTCAAGACACTCACGGGGATCTACTCTGCAACGACAGGGAAGTCAGCGAATTTCCAATTCTCTGATACCGCCCAAATTCAGGGTCTTCTCCAGCAGTTTAAAGGCCAAATTAAATAAAACCATGCCGAAGTAGCTCAGTTGGTAGAGCGCTCCCCTGAAGAGGGATAGGTCACCAGTTCGACCCTGGTCTTCGGCACAACATACCACTAAAACTTGCACAAATTAGCTTTTTGTGTTGTTTTGGTGTATATTGGTGTCAAACCAAAGATTATGCTATTAAAAACTTTCGGAATCATGGATTCCTCAAAAATGTACGGACAGCGGTTCGTGGAAAAAATAACAGAACTGCAACAAGAATTCCCTGGTAAACGCATTGTGGTTTACCATGATAAGATTTCTCCGGTCATCGCCGAGTGCGACGGTGTTCTCGTTTGCCAGTTGCCAAAGGAGATAATTACAAATATTGGGAGTCAGGTTATACTTACCCAAGATTTGGAGAAATTATGGCTTTTTTCAAATGATATTGTAGTGCTATATCTCAATAGCACTCATGTCCTCGAAGGCAGGAAAGTCTCCTGCCGAGAACACATGCAAATCAAAATTTGCACACTTCTTAATATGCAGAAGCATGCTGAGGATAAATGGAGAGACAAGATTGCAATGTATGAATCCGGGAAGCCATTCTGGATTTAAATTAAGAAACGACCAGCTTCACATCGGAGCTGGTCGTTTTTGCATTTGGGCTGTCCAATGTATACTAGACGGCATGATTGAAGGAGAAATACATCCTCTCGCGACGCCACCGAAATCTAAAAAAATCGGGCGTAGACTGAAGCAAGCGGTACTTGTGACTGCTGCGACTGTGCTTCCTGTCGCTCTTGGCAAAGAAAAAATTCCGCATAACACGTCGTTTGGTTCAGAAAAAATAATTGAACGAAACGCACAGTTTGATACGAAAGCTCCGCGTTTGGTCCCTATAGAAGAGCTTCCACGTCAAATTGAACTCAGCCCTGATACTCTGCGTACGAATGATACGAATGCTCCGCAGCAAAGTGCTGCGATTGATACGGTGCGATCTGATATTCAAAAAACATTTACGACACATTCAGAAGAGCGAGCAGTGCCGACTTCGCTTGAGAAAAAACAGATTGAAGTTAGCGTTGATACGCTTGAGCGATATATTCGCGATATTGTGAATGAAGGTTTGAAAAACGCCGAGAAAGAAGTGAAGTATGACGCCAAGGGAAAGGTCATAAAAAAAGACGTAATAACGACGCTACACTCACTCAATATTACAAAGCAGGGAGATGTCTTGAGCTGTAGTGCTCTTTTGAAAGCAAAGAAAGGATTTTTTCTTACGTTCGATATCAAAGTGAAAGGGGAATTGTTTAATACGGATGGAGGTGTTGCGCTTGGTAATCCTGACATACATGCTCGCACCGAAGGTATTGCTCGACAAGCAGAGGAACAAATCATGCCTGTGTGGGACACAATCATGCCGATGCTCGGAATGAGACTCGCGCGTGAGCACAAGGCTGAAGGGAAATCGAAAACGACGGTTGGTGGAAGTGGTTTGAAATATGAATTTGCCACAAAGAAGGAGTAGCCCGCGGGCACTATCGTTTTTTTGTTTTTTTGCTACAATACGCGCATGAATAAAACACGCGTAGCAATCAACGGATTCGGTCGTATTGGCCGAGCATTTTTAAAAGTAGCTTGGGAGAAACCTGAATTAGAAATCGTCGCTGTAAACGATCTCGGTTCGATCGAGGCGCTTACATACCTTTTGAAATACGACACAGTGTATCATCGCTGGAACCATGAGGTGAAGCATGATGGCAAAGACATTTGGATTGATGGCAAACAGGTTCACTTCATTTCAGAAAAGGATACCACCAAGCTTCCATGGAAGGATTTGAATGTTGACGTTGTTGTTGAATCGACTGGTCTCTTTACTGCATTTGAGAAATGTAAATTCCATCTTGATGACGGTGCGAAGAAAGTTGTCATCTCGGCTCCTTCAAAAGGTGATGGATCATTCCCTGGTGAGACTATTCTCCTTGGTGTGAACGAAGAGAAATTTGGTACGTGTGATATCACTTCGAATGCATCATGTACGACCAATGCGGCTTCGCCGCTCATCGGTATCCTCGATGCTGCAATCGGTATCGAGAAAGCAGTACTTTCAACGACACACGCATACACCGGTACTCAGGCTATCGTTGATGGACCAAGCAAAAAAGATTTGCGTGAGGGCCGCGCAGCGGCCCAGAACATTGTGCCAAGTTCAACCGGCGCTGCTATCGCCGTTGCAAAAGCATATCCGCAACTCGAAGGACTCTTTGACGGTATCTCACTTCGCGTGCCGGTACCTGCAGGTTCAATCGTTGATATTACATTCATCGCAAAGCGCCCAACGACAGTCGAAGAAGTAAACACTATTCTCCGCACCGCAGCGAAAGATCCAAAATGGTCCGCAATCTTCGATGCAAGTGACGAGCCACTCGTCTCAAGTGACATTCTCGGTGAATCACACGCATCCATAGCCGACCTCGCCATGACTCGTGTCATCGGAGGCAACCTCGTCAAAGTTCTCGGCTGGTACGACAACGAAATGGGGTACACGCACACACTCGTCGACCATGTCATCAAGACTGGAAAGACAATCAAGTAACCTATGCCCCCACGAGAATCATTTGATCTAAATAAGAAGTCAGATGAGCAAAATAAGCAAAATGAGGGTTCTTGGCTTGGGCGAAATACTCGCAAGCTTGTTGCCGGAGTTGCACTCACGGCACTTTCTCTTACTCCACACGAGTCACGTGCTCAAAAAAGTTATTCTGAAAAAGATACAGCACTGCATCCGAGGACTGAATGGGCGTATCAAGATGGCAAAGATTTTGCTACTCACAATTCTCAAAAATATCCTGGATTTGTTGAACATTTCACGCGTAATATTTATAAAGGTAGTAAGGACACGAATTCATACTCATTTGCTACCTATACGACAGAGGATCAATTACCGATTGATCCTCCCGAAGTAACAAAACTAAAGCTTGCACAAAAGGAAACCGAAGCGTCGTTTTATGCGAATCCGGAAGTGTGGGCGAAACAGCAAGTTGAATTCCAGAAAACTCCTGCATTTCGACAAAAAGTGGACACAGAATACATTCAGGGTCTTGATGAAAAAATAAAAGAACTTGAGTTTAAGGTGTCGATTTTTGGTTCAAACAGCACTGACCATTTTACGGAAGGTAATATGGTAAAAAAAGATTCAAGTGATGTGTATGAGTTAAAGAATCAGAAACCCGTCGAAGTCAAGCGAACTGATGAAATACGAGAGATGAAGGAACTTCGCGATCGTTATCTTAAGAATCGAAAAGAAATTTTGGATAAAGAAGTAGCGAACGAAACAAAAACCTACGAACAGCTTGTTGGAATTGCAGAAATGAAACAGCAAGCGCTTCAAGAAGAAATAAAGGATCTTAGTGAGA
Source organism: bacterium (assembly GCA_037143195.1). Taxonomy (GTDB): domain Bacteria; phylum Patescibacteriota; class Minisyncoccia; order Phycocordibacterales; family UBA9973; genus CAITQP01. Next base: position 192,877 of record JBAWZD010000001.1, read on the forward strand.
ATTATCAAAATACGCTAAAATATATTCAGGACCACACGAAAGTAAAAAAATAATTTATGAAAATTTATATCGCCACAGATCATGCAGGGTTTGAACTGAAGGAAACACTCAAGGCATACTTGGGTACTTTGGGGCACGACGTTGTCGACAAAGGGGCATTTACCTTTGATGCACAGGATGACTATCCTGACTTTGTTCGCCCATGTGCTGAAGCAGTTGCGGCAGATACTGAGAGTCTTGGTGTCGTGCTCGGCGGGTCTGGTCAGGGCGAGGCCATGTGTGCCAATCGCGTGAAGGGGATTCGGGCAGCGGTATTTTATGGACCGATGCTTCCGGTCGGTGCGACGGATGTGAGTGGACGTGAGTCCACGGATCCGTTTGAATTGATCACGCTCGCACGTGAACACAACAATGCAAACATCTTGTCGCTTGGTTCTCGATTTCTTACCGAAGAAAATGCCAAAACCGCAGTGAAGCTCTTCGTCGAAGGAGTGTTTCCAAAAGCCGAACGAAATGTTCGTCGCATTACCAAACTTGATCTCTAATCTATGACTGAAATTATTCCTGCCGTTCTCGAAAAAAATTACACTGATGTTGTGAAGCGCCTCGATCAGGTAGCTGGTCTCGTGAAGACCGTACAGATTGATATTTGTGATGGAGTGTTCGTTCCAAGTGTGACATGGCCGTTCATCAGTCCTGCACAATACGACAAGACCTTGAATCTCGATGCGGGATACCAGAAGATTGTTGCCGATGAGACAGAAATGCCACATTGGGAAGATTTTGATTTTGAACTTGATCTTATGGTTGCTGATGCAAAAAAACTACTTCCAGATTTGATGACGCTTGGACCATCACGTGTACTTTTTCATGCGGAAGCGTTTACTGATCTCTACACGGAGATTGAAGAATGCTGCAAATTGATGCCGACGATCGTTGAGCCGGGGATTGCAATCAATGCCGATACAAATCCTGAGGTCTTGTTTGAGTTGCTTGATGCAGGACTCATCACGAGTGTGCAGTGTATGGGAATTGCGAAGATTGGATATCAAGGACAGCCGTTTGATGAGCGTGTGTTTGCAAACTTGCGCGCGCTCCGCGCACGCTATCCAAATCTCCCACTCGGAGTCGACGGAGCAGTCACCCTCGAAACAGCCCCAAAGCTCGTCGAAGCCGGCGCTACGCGCCTCGCATCAGGCTCGGGCATATTTGCAGCCCCCGATATCACCAAAAGAATCAAAGAATTCGAATCTGTGCTAAAATAGCTCCATATGCTTACTGATGAAAAAGTTCGGGAACTTACATTACAAGCTAACCTTATCCGCCAGTCGACAATAGAGGAATTGCTCCTTGCAAAATCAGGACATTCCGCAGGTCCGCTCGGCATGACGGACATTTTTACGTATTTTTATTTCCACGCACTCCGCCACGACCCAAAGCGTCCAGATTGGGCAGAGCGTGATCGTTTTGTGCTTTCAAACGGACATATTTGTCCGGGGCTTTATGCCACACTCGCGCACGCGGGATATTTTCCGCTTGAGGAATTGAAGACGCTTCGCAAACTCGGTAGCCGTCTCCAAGGTCACCCACACCGTGAGTGGCTTTCGTGTGTTGAAACATCAAGTGGTCCACTTGGATCAGGACTTTCGCAGGCGGCAGGTATGGCGCTCTCAGACAAAATGGATTATGGCGCGACCGCCACTCGTCACATTTACTGTTTCATTTCCGACGGAGAACTTCAGGAAGGAAATAGTTGGGAGGGCATCATGTTTGCTGGCAAATACAAGCTCAACAATCTCATCACTGTCATCGACTACAACAATATTCAAATCGAAGGTCTTGTCTCTGATGTTATGCCACTTGAACCACTCGCAGACAAATGGAAGAGTTTCAACTGGCATGTAATTGAAGTTGATGGTCACGATTTCCGCGCTATCGACGAAGCTGTCGAACAAGCAAAATCAATTTCTGCTCAGCCGACAGTCATCATTGCGCACACCATTCCAGGCAAAGGCGTCTCATACATGGAACGCAATTACAAATGGCATGGCAATCCACCAAATGCCGAACAAGCAGCACAAGCTATCGCCGAACTCAAAGAAGCAGCTTTAAAGATATAATATATGTTGAATCCAAATCTAAAACTCAATCCAAAAATCTGGAACGACGATGTCGAAATGCTTCCAATCCGTCACGGATTTGGCGAAGGCTTGCTCAAGGCAGCAGAGACCGATGAGAGTATTGTTGGTATTTGTGCCGATCTTACCGAAAGTACAAAAATGAATCTCTTTGCGGACAAATTCCCAAAGCGTTTTGTGCAAGTTGGTGTTGCTGAGCAAAATCTTGTCACTGTTGCTTCAGGTATGGCTGCGATGGGCAAATTCCCATTCGTTTCGTCGTATGCAATGTTTAGTCCAGGACGAAACTGGGAGCAAATTCGCACAACGATTTGTTACAACGATGTACCTGTCGTCGTCGCGGGAAGCCACGCCGGAATTTCGGTCGGACCAGACGGCGGTACGCACCAAGCACTCGAAGATATTGCACTCATGCGCGTCCTCCCAAATATGATTGTGCTCACACCTTGTGATGCAATCGAGGCCCGCAAGGCAACACTCGCGATAGCAAAACTCCGCAAGCCAGCATACATTCGTCTCGCTCGTGAAAAGAGTCCTGTCATCACGACAGAAGAAACTCCGTTTGAGATAGGGAAGGCACAAGTATTGTTTGAGACTGATGGTCTCGCACACGTCGGTGTCATTGCTTGTGGCGCACTCGTGCACGGCGCAATGCGTGCTGCGCAAAAACTCGAGAAAGAGGGAATTCGTGTGAAGGTCATGAATATCGGCACCATCAAACCGCTCGATGTGAATGCAATTGTCGCACTCGCAAAAGAAACAAAATCACTCGTGACTGTCGAAGAACACCAAATCGCCGGAGGTCTCGGAAGTGCTGTTGCAGAATGTCTTGCAAGTACTGTCCCAACTCCAATGGAATTCGTCGGTATGAAAGACAAATACGGAGAATCAGGTTCACCCGCAGAACTCGTTGAACATTTCGGTATGGGCACGACAGCTATCATCGAAGCGATTCGCCGTGCAGTCGACCGAAAACAAAAATAATTTTTTGTGTCACAGTAAAAAAGCCCCACATGTGGGGCTTTTTCGTTTAGATCTGCGTTGGTTTGTAATCGCTTGGAGCCTTGGCGAGATACTCTTCGATTTGTGCGACAGTAAGGAGTCCTTTTTGTGCGCCGACGTGTTCTGTGACTGACATTGAATTGATTGGTGCCCAGAGGAGTGCCTCTTGGACAGATTTGCCCATCGAAAGTGCGACGGTGAATGTTGAGGAGAATGCATCACCAGCGCCCGTGCGCTCAAGTGGGGTGTTTGGATAGATTGGCATAAACCAGCTTGTGCCGTCTTCTTCGCGTGCGTATGCGCCACGAATACCGTCAGTGACGACCACTATCTTTGGTCCGAGTGCGTGAATCGCGTCCATCAATTTTTTCGCATCTTTTTCAACGACGTTGAGAATGCGTTGCGCTTCTTCCATGTTGCAGAAAAATGCATCAGCACGCTGGTAGACGGCTTTCAATTTTTCTGTGCCGAGCTTCATCTGAAATGTTCCAGGTTGAAAGGCGAGTTTGGTCGTTGGGTTCTGCTCGAGCCATGAAATGATCTCTTGGTGGAATGGTTCGGTGTTTGAGCCGAGCGACGTGAGATAAATCCATTTTGGAGCAACAAGATTTGGAGGAAGCGTGCGAGTGTACTGTACGTGCTTGATGAGAATCGTGCGCTCGGGAACATACCAAAGGACATAGTGGTAGTTTGTCGGTGCGACGAGGTCGGTGCCGACATATTCTGTGGCGACGTTGTTTCCGGCGAGTGCTTCAAGACACTTTTTGCCGAGGTCGTCATTGCCGACCATGGCGGAGAGCGCCGAGGCGTAGCCGAGGCGCGCTGCAGCGACGGCCGCGTTTGGTCCATTGCCCACTCCATACACAACTTCACTTGATTCAAAGGGGACTTTGTCGGCAAAACGAAGGCACAATTTGTAATCTTTAGTATCAGGTTCACCGACGACGTCTGCGTCAGTAATGCGGATAAAGTTGTCGGCTACAGCATCGCCAATTGAGAGGAAATCATAAGTATTCATACGCCAATTCTAGCATAGCAATCGCATTGTTGGTACAATGCGTTTACCAACCTATGAAAGACAAAATCAAAGCATTTTTTAAAGGAGACCTCGATGATTCTCCAGAGACAATTACTAAGTACAGTCATGATGCGAGTTTGTTTGAAATGAAGCCCGAGCTCGTTGCATATCCGAAAGATAGCGACGATGTTGCCTCGCTCGTGCGTTTCGCTTCCGAACAAAAAAAACTCGGCGCGCACATTTCCGTCACTCCACGTTCAGCCGGCACCTGTATGGCCGGAGGTTCGTTGACTGACTCAATCAGTCTCGATGGCATGCGCTATCTCAATCAGATCCGTGAGGTGAAGCCTGTTGCAGACTATTCATACTTGCCACATTTTTATGGAGCACAGCCTGTCACTATTTCAGGTGAAGCACGACTTCAGACTGGAATTTTTTATCGTGATCTTGAAGCAGAAGTAACAAAACAAAATTTGCTTCTCCCATGCTTCACCGCGTCCAAAGGTATCAATGCGATCGGAGGCATGATTGGAAACAATTCTGGCGGTGAACTTTCACTCAAATACGGCAAGATGCAAGATTATGTGAAAGGTGTAGAAGTCGTGCTTGCCGATGGGTCCAAAGAGACGTTTGGTGAACTCACACGCGCCGAAGCTGAAGCAAAAGCACAGCAAGATACATTTGCAGGGCACATCTATCGCGACATGCTCGCACTCATCGATGCAAATCGTCCACTCATCGAATCAAAGATGCCCCATGTTTCCAAAAATTCCGCTGGGTATAATATTTGGAATGTCTCACGCAAAGATGCACAAGGCAATGAAATCATTGATATGAGTCAGCTCATTGTTGGTGCTGAAGGCACGCTCGGTGTTGCGACAGATGTCACACTTCGTCTCGTCAAAATCAAAAAAGATTCTGCGCTCCTCGTACTTTTCCTCACGGACCTCACTGAGCTCGCCGATATCGTCGTTGAGTCGCTCAAAGTTTCTCCCGAGACGCTTGAGGCATACGACGACAAGACGATCATGCTCGCCGTGCGTTTCTGGGCAGGCTTCATCAAGAAGCTCGGCTTCTTTGGTGCAATCAAACTTGGTCTCCAATTTATTCCTGAATTCAAAATGATGCTCGGAGGAATGCCGAAACTCGTGCTCCTTGTCGAGTGTGCTGGCGATGACAAGACTGAAGTACTCACACGAATCGACACACTCAAGAAAAATCTCGCTCGATTTAAAAATCTCAAAACTCGCGTCGTTGAGAATCGTGCCGCCGCAGAAAAATATTGGACGATTCGCCGAGATAGTTTTGCGCTCTTGCGAGAACATTTCCAAGGCAAGCGCACTGCACCATTTATCGATGACGTCATCGTCCCACCAGCTCGACTTCCAGAATTCATCCCAGCGATTCATGCAATCCTTGAGAAGCACAATCTCACGTACAACATTCACGGGCACGCTGGAAATGGCAATTTCCATTTGATTCCACTCATCGATAGCGACGCACGTCTCGCCGAAAAAATGATTCTTGATGTATCTGAAGAAGTGTACGCCCTCGTGCTCAAAATGGGAGGTTCAATTACAGCCGAACATAACGACGGTATCATCCGTACACCGTATTTGCTCGACATGTTTGGCCCCGAGATGACAAATATTTTCGCTCAAATCAAAAAAATATTTGACCCAGAAACGATTTTTAACCCTGGTAAAAAAGTCGGACTTACCAAGGCAGATATTGGAAAGTTTTTGATTTCCGGCAAGTAGTGGGGTATACTCTGTAGCACATATGACAGACCGAATGCTCTTCTGTGGAAGCCACGACCACGCCCTTGGCGAAAAAGTGGCAGCTATTATTGGGTGCGAAATCGGCCGACTCGAGATTACTTCATTTGCAGACACCGAACAGCGTGTTCGTGTGCTTGATGATGTGGGTGACAAAGTAGTGTTTGTGCTCATGTCTATCGCAACACCTGTCGACAGTCGTCTCGTTGAGCTCTGTCTCATCGCTGACGCACTCAAGGGTGCCGATGCCAAGAAGATCATTGCCGTGCTTCCATACCTCGGCTACATGCGTCAAGACAAGGCTCATCGCGAAGGCGAAGCTGTTTCTGCTCGCGTAATTGCACGCATGATTGAAAGTGCTGGATACGACAAAGTCATCACGATCGATCTTCACAGTGATGCGTCTGCTGGATTCTTCAATATCCCAGTCAATCACTTGTTCTCATTCTCTATTTTTGCTGATGTGCTCAAAAACGAAAACAAAGATCCCGTTATCGTCGCTCCAGACGCTGGTGCTGCCAAGCGTGCACAGCGTTTCGCTTCAATCCTCGGTGCTCCAATGATTCTCCTCGAAAAGAAACGCGATCTCTCAAAGATGCACACCATCGAAAGTATGCGTCTCATCGGTAGTTCAGAAGGCAAGGAGGCTGTCCTCATCGACGACCTCGTCACTTCTGGTCAAACACTCGCAAAGGCGGCAACTGCGCTCAAAGAAGAAGGTGCTCCACGAGTCATCGCCTGTGTGACACACCCAGTATTCATCGACCGTACGAAGGAGATTCTCTCAAGTACTGCGCTTGATGCTGTATATGTTACCGATACGATTCCACTCCCAGAAGAGTACAAATTCCCAAATCTCCACATCGTTTCTGTTGCACCACTCCTCGCAGAAGCTATTCAAAAGACTCGTTAGTTTTGTGCATGGGGAAAATAACCTTACGGCATCTTGCCTTAAGGTTATTTTTATGTATAATAGGGTCCTATGTCACTTAGTCTGAAAGCAACAACCCGCGACGCGGGCAAAAATCTTACCAATATCCGCGCTGAGGGCTCGGTACCTGCTGTCGTATACGGCGCTGGTCGCGAAACCCTCTCAATCGCAGTTTCACTCCGCGATTTTATGAAAGTTCACAAGGAGGCTGGTGAATCTGGCACAGTCGAACTCGAACTTCCTACAGGAAAAGTCACTGTCCTCATTCACGAGGTCACTGCTGATCCAGTCAAGGATTTCCCACAGCACGTAGACTTCCTCGCGATCGACGTTACAAAGCCAATCACTGTCTCTGTACCACTCGAATTCGTTGGAACATCACCTGCAGTCAAGGGCTCACTCGGAACGCTCGTCAAACAGCTTCACGAAATCGAAGTGACTGGTCTTGCAAAAGACATCCCACATTCAGTTGAGGTTGATATCTCATCACTCGATGTTCTTGATAGTCATGTTTCAGTTGGCGACCTCAAGCTTCCATCTGGAGTAAAGGCAAACGCAAAAGCTACTGATATCGTTGTTTCTATCGCAGCAGTTAAAGAAGAAAAAGACGAAGTTGCTACACCAATCGACTTCAGTCAAATCGAAGTGGAGAAGAAAGGAAAGAAAGAGGAAGAAGGAGCAGAAGCTGCTTAATACTCAATCATTCGGTTTTCAAAATACGGGGCGCGCCAATGGCGCGCCCCGTATTTTCTTGCCCAAATCATGCTATACTAAAAGACCTATGCGAAAGGGCCATTTTATTGCACGCAGTACACCGATTTTCCTTCTGCTCTCCCTCATAGCTGTCACATTCTCACCATTTTTTGATGGTGTGGCTGTCGCCGACACCGATCCTGCGGTAACTGAATGTCAAAACTATCTTTCAAATGTATCTGCCTCAGAACTTTCAAATCCTGCAAGCAAGGGCGCTCAGTGTAAGAGTCTTATCGGCCTCTACGCCGAGCTTGCACAGCAACAAGCAAATCTCGCAAATCAAAAAAGTGTCTCTGGAACATTGTCTGGAGATATCAAGACAGTAACCGCACAAATCAACGCTAAAAAGACAGAAATTAAAACAAAAGTTGCACACATCGCAGTACTCACAAATTCGATCGGAGAAAAGAAAGTTGCGATTCAATCACTTGCGGACAAGATTCAAAACCAAAAGGATTCACTTGCGCAGCTTCTTCGAAAGACAAATGAAATGGATCGAAATACGGTCACGGATTTTCTCCTTTCCTCGAGTACATTGTCTGATTTTTCTTCTGACGTCAGTCGTTTTGATACGTTGAAAGTGCAAGTTAGAGCGTCTGTTGATACGATCAAAACAATCAAAGGAGTTACAGAGCAAAAGAAGGCCGAACTTGAAAAAGAACAAAATCTTACCATCGATGAGAAGCAGGCGCTTGTACAGACGCAGAATAATTTGGCGGTTAAGCAATCAGCCCAAAAAACCTTGCTTGGAATCAGTAAAGACAAAGAGGTGCAATATCAAAAATTGATTGCTGACCAACAAGCAAAAGTAGCTACGATCAAGGCAAAACTCTTCCAGCTTGCCGGAGGTTCGCAAGCAATTCGATTTGATGTAGCGCTTCAGTATGCCAACCAAGCTGCTTCATCAACTGGAATTGATCCCGCATTCTTGCTTGCCGAACTTACCCAAGAATCGAACCTTGGTGCAAACGTCGGTAAATGTTATTTGACCGATACTTCGTCAGGAGCAGGTGTGGGCGTGAATTCCGGAAAAGTATTCACGAACGTTATGAAAGCCTCACGTGATGTTGGGCCGTTCTTGGATATCACGTCACGTCTCGGATATGACCCTATGAAAACTGTCGTCTCATGTCCAATCGCTGGAGTTGCTGGTTACGGTGGGGCAATGGGTCCAGCTCAGTTCATTCCTTCAACATGGAAGATTTTTGAAAAACGATTAATCAGCGCTCTTGGCAAGCAAACTCCAAACCCATGGATGGCGCAAGACGCCTTTATGGCCGCATCAATGTATCTCACAGACCTCGGGGGAGTCGGTAGCAGTGCAAGTGCCCAACTTCGTGCATCGTGCAAATACTATGGCTCAGGAGGCTCAACATGCTCGTATGGAAGGAATGTTCAGTCGCTCAAATTGAGTATCCAGAGTGATATCGATTACCTGAACCAATACGGTGTTTCAAGGCGATAATCGACAATTTGCCAAAATAAATGAATCGTGCTAATCTGTCTACCTATGCAGAAAAATATTCACCCAACATACCACGCAACATCAAAGGCCGTTTGTGTCTGTGGAGCAACATACGTTGTAGGATCTACAAAGGATACTCTCAACGTTGAAATCTGTTCCGCTTGCCATCCGTTTTATACTGGTAAGGAAAACATTCTCGACACAGCAGGACGTCTTGATCGTTTCAACAAGCGTCGCGCCCTCGCTTCTTCAAAAAAGAAGGCTGCGTAGCTACTCGAAAAAGTGCGCGGTCGCCCTTCGGGCGACCGCGCACTTTTCTTTCCATTGGAACATTTCACAAACAAAAGTATACTAATCCTATGAACCTCATCGACAGACTCCCCGAACTCAAAAAAGATCACAAGACCTCGTACCTCGCCGAACAGTACGAGAAGCTTTTGCGTGAGGAAGAACAGGTACGTGAGATGCTTACCGGAGATGGTGAATTGCACGATATGGCAGTCAAAGAACTCGAAATCGTAGAGGAACAAAAGCATGGTATCGAAGCACAGATCAAGGCAATTGAAGATTCAGAAAAGGAAGAAGAGCAATTTCCAAATGAAATCGTGCTTGAAATTCGTGCAGGTGCAGGGGGAGACGAAGCAAGTCTTTTTGCAGCAGAACTCGCAGGAGCATATCAGGGATATGCAGAAATGATGCACTGGAGCTGGAAGAAGCTCGAAGCATCAAGTTCAGAAGTTGGAGGATATCGCGAAGCGTCGTTCGAGGTTCGTGGCAAGGACGTTTACAAGAAGCTCCGCTTCGAAACAGGCACTCACCGCGTCCAGCGCATTCCAGATACCGAAAAGAACGGCCGTATTCACACCTCGACTATAACAGTCGCCGTCCTTGCCATCCGCAAAAAAGTAAAATTCGAAATCAACCCTGGGGACCTCGACATGGAATATTCTCGCGCGGGAGGAAAGGGAGGACAGAACGTCAACAAAGTTGAGACGGCTGTTCGTCTCATTCACAAACCTACCGGTCTCGATGTTCGTTGTACAAGTGAGCGCAGTCAGCTCGCCAACCGTGAGCGTGCAATGGAAATTCTCACGGCCAAAATCCAAATGCTCAAAGAACAAGAAGAGCACGCCAAGTATTCTGCCGAGCGCAAAAACCAAGTCGGTACCGCCGATCGCTCAGAAAAAATCCGCACCTACAACTATCCACAAGACCGCATCACCGACCACCGCATCAAGCAATCATGGTCCAACATCCCTGGCATCATGGAAGGCAAACTCGACAAGATAATCAATGCACTTGAAGAAGGCAAAGAAGGCGACGCTTCTGAATCGGAAGAAGAGTAACGAGTAAAATTTTCGTGTTTGAACAGGCCTTTCGCAGGCGCTTGGCGCCGAGAAGCCCGCGCGCGAGCACGCGCGACGAGTTGCCTGGCAAACACGAAAATTTTTTCTCGTTACTTTGCTTGTGTTTTGTATTCGTGGTACTCTATATGAAGTAGTATTGTTTCTCATGTGCGCCTTGTTACGCAGGGAGTGTACGGTGAACGCTCTACTTGAAGACCATCGAGGTTTTCATTTATAAAGTTTCGCGCGTGCGACGCATGTTTCGCACAGTACAATAGTATGGCAAAGAAGCTCTACGTTGGAGGAGTACCTTACTCTTCGACAGATGCAGATCTCAAAGCTCACTTTGAGACAGTCGGACCAGTCTTGTCCGCAGTTATTATCATGGATAAGATGACAGGCCGTTCAAAAGGCTTCGGTTTCGTTGAAATGGAAAACGATGCTGATGCTGATACAGCTGTCGATCAGTTGAACAACACTGATTTCCAAGGACGCAAGCTTACGGTTTCTCCAGCACGTCCGCAGGAGCGCCGCTTCTAATCTCTTTTTGATTCCAAGCACCAAAACCACCCGAGCGGTAACACGCTCGGGTGGTTTTGCATTGCCGGAACAGTTTTTATTTGATATAGTGTTTTTGCCCGATATGGGCTCGTTTTCTATTTGCGTGTGTAGTTCAGTGGTAGAACGCTGTCCTGATAAGACAGAGGTCGTAGGTTCGATTCCTACCACACGCACAAAGAGCAGAAATGCTTATTCACTCAGACGGTTTGAAATGCTATTGAACTTCGTGTATACTCTTGTGCGAAAGGGAGGCCAAACGCCGTGTTTGACCCTTTTTATTATAAAATGAGTGACCACACCCCACAATCCTATTGGCATGACGCTCTCATGGCGTTTGGCCGAATGTCGGGATGGGTGGTCGGACCAATCGTTGTGTCGTTGTTCCTCGGAAAATGGCTCGATGCGAAGTTCGGCACATGGCCTATTATTTTTGTGGCATTGACTGGAATTGCCTTCATTCTCTCAATGTTTGGGCTCGTCAAGGAAGGCAAAAGCTATTTACGAAGCGTAGAAGAAAAGGCAGGAAAGAATACCCATGGAACAAACCCTCGCGACGACAACTAAACTGGTAACACACGAAGAGGTAAAGCATGAGAGCACGCTCTATGCTGAACCTGTCTTCCATATCGGTACATTTGCAGTCACAAATTCGCTCATCACAAGCTGGGTTGCCGTATTCGTCATTGTTGTCCTTTCTACTGTGCTTCGTTTGCGCATGAAAAAAATCCCATCTAAGATCCAACATTTCTTTGAATATGTTGTCGAAGGGGGATTGTCGCTCGCTGACCAAATCACGGGCAATCGTCGTGTGAGTGAGCGCGTGTTTCCTGTTGCGATTTCAATTTTCTTTTTCATTCTCATCAACAACTGGCTTGGAATTCTTCCACTTGGAGGATTCGGAGTTATTGAGCGTGGTGCAGACGGTGCATCATTCATTCCGTTTATTCGCTCGGGCACTGCAGACATCAACACGACGCTCATGCTAGCGCTTGTCTCGGTCATTGCTTCAAACATTTTCGGTATTATTGTGATTGGACTTTGGAAAGCTATCAACAAATACATCAATTTGAAAGCGTTGAGTGAAATCGTCACGAAAGTTCGTAAAGAACCAACAGTTGTCATTATGGCTCCGGTCATGTTCTTCGTCGGATTGATTGAGATCGTCGGAGAAATTGCAAAAATCGCATCGCTTTCGTTCCGTCTCTTTGGAAACGTATTTGCTGGAGAAGTGCTCCTCGCATCGATGGGAGCATTGTTTGCATATGGACTTCCGATTCCGTTTCTTTTCCTCGAAGTCCTCGTTGGTTTCATTCAGGCTCTCATCTTCAGTATGCTCACGCTTGTGTACTTCACCATTGCGGCAGAAGATCACGACGCGCATGATGAAGGAGGGCATGAGCATGCCGAGGTCGAAGCTCACGCTTAAAGTTCCCGCGTAGGCTGACCCGATTTCTCGAGAAGTATCTTCTCGGAAAATCCGGTCCGCGTAAGCGAGATCAAGTATTATCAGTTAAGTTGCACACAAGTATCACTATGGAAATCATTCCTCTTGCAAAAGCTATTGCTATTGGTCTCGGTTCTATCGCTCCGGCTCTCGGAATCGGTATGATCGGTTCAAAGGCAATGGAAGCGATCGGTCGCAACCCAGAAGCAGCGAACAAGATTCTTGTTCCAATGCTTATCGTTTCAGCTTTCGCTGAAGCTGTTGCCATCTACGCTCTCGTTATCGCTTTCTCAATCAAGTAAGCAGTTTGAAGATTTGAGATTTCGGTCTTGAATCTTCACTACTGCTCGCTTGCAGTTATCAATCAATCTTACAACGTATGGATTCACTCATCACCACATTTCATATCGACTGGAAAATCATCATCGCGCAGCTTATAAACTTCGCGGTTGTGTTTGCTGTGCTCTATGTATTTGCGCTCAAGCCACTCAAGAAGCTCATGGATGAGCGTTCTGAGACAATCAAAGGTGGTCTCGACAATGCGGAAAAACAAAAGGAACTTTTGGCTGCACAAGAAAAGGAATACGCAGACGCGCTCGCTACCGCTCGCGCAGAAGCTGCAGTGATGCTCAGAGAAGCAAAAAAAGATACAGAGGCATACCGCGCAGAAATGATGGAAAAGGCACTCGCTGATGTTGCAAATACTGTTGCAAACGGCAAAAAACAGATTGAAGCTGACAAGGCAAAGATGATTGAAGATGCAAAGAAAGAAATCGTTGCGATCGTCATGCAAGCAACTGAAAAAGTACTTGGTGAAGTTGCTACTGGCAAAGTCGAAACCAAATTGGTCGAGGAGAGTATAAAGAATATTTAATATATGAGCGCCCGAGAGACAAAAGAATTAGCTCAAGTCTTGCTTGAAATGACGGATGAGAATCCTGAATCGCGCGAGGAGGCCCATGTGAAGAAAACCCTCAAGGAATTCGCCACATATCTCAAGAAAAAAGGTCTCTTGCGAAAAGCTGACGCAATCATCGCCGACTACCGCAGACTCTACAATAAGAAGCACAACATTGTAGAAGCGACGGTCACTCTGACGTCAAGACTTTCCGAACACACACGAGTTGAACTTCGAGAAGCACTGAAAAAGAAACACAACGCTCGCGAAGTACACATGCTCGAAAAAGTTGACCAACGTCTCATCGGCGGAATACGAGTACAAATAGAAGATGAAGTGTACGACAGCTCGATACAAAACTCACTGAAGCAATTACAAACAGAGTTACTCAAATAAAGATATATGACTACAAAAAATCTCATCATCGAAAATCTGAAAAAAGAAATCGCACACTTCAAAAAAGATGCGACGACTGAACGTGTTGGAACCGTCACCGAAGTGTTTGACGGTATCGTTCGTGTATCAGGACTCACGACAATCAAATCTTCAGAAATGGTTTTGTTCCCATCGGGCGTTATGGGTGTTGCGCTCAACCTCGAAGAAGATTCAGTCGGTATCATCGTGCTCGGTGACTACGCGACGATTAAAGAAGGTGACGAAGTCAAAGCTACAGGAAAGATTCTTGAAATCGGAGTTGGCGAGGCACTCATCGGACGCACTGTTGACGTGCTTGGCAAGCCACTCGATGGCATGGGTGCAGTGAAGGCTTCAAAGACATATCCAATCGAACGTGTTGCCTCAGGCGTGATCACTCGTCAGTCAGTCGACCAGCCAATGCAGACTGGTATCAAAGCTATCGACGCCCTCGTACCGATTGGTCGTGGACAGCGTGAGCTCATCATCGGTGACCGTCAGACAGGAAAGACTGCAATCGCAATCGACACAATCCTCAACCAAAAAGGTCAGAACATGATCTGTGTGTACGTTTCAATCGGACAGAAAGATTCCAAACTCCGCAAACTCGAAACTCGTCTCCGCGAAGGTGGCGCGATGGATTACACAGTCATCGTTTCAGCGGGAGCATCCGATCCAGCAGCGCTCGCATACATTGCACCATACGCTGGAGTTTCTATTGCAGAATATTTCATGGACAAAGGTCAGGATGTGTTGATCGTCTACGATGATCTCTCAAAGCACGCTGTGGCATACCGCGAAATCTCGCTCTTGCTCCGCCGTCCACCAGGTCGTGAAGCATATCCTGGAGACGTCTTTTATTTGCACTCACGTCTCCTCGAGCGTGCGTGTCGCAAGAACAAAGAGTACGGTGGTGGATCAATCACTGCACTTCCAATCATCGAAACACAAGGAGGTGACGTGTCAGCATACATTCCTACAAACGTGATTTCGATTACGGACGGACAGATCTTCTTGGAAACAGATCTCTTCTACAAGGGTATCCGCCCAGCGATCAACGTCGGTCTCTCCGTGTCTCGCGTGGGAGGATCAGCACAGATTAAAGGTATGAAGAAGGTTGCGGGAACAATCAAGCTCGACCTCGCACAATTCCGTGAGCTCGAAGCGTTCAGTCAGTTCGGCAGTGACCTCGACGAAGCGACGAAGTCTCAGCTCGAACGTGGAAAGCGCGCAGTTGAACTTTTGAAACAGCCACAGTACTCACCAATGCTCGTTGAACACCAGATTGTTGCGCTCTACGCGCTCGTGAAGGGATATCTCGACAGTATTCCTGTCGTGAAGATCGGCGAGTTTGAAAAAGGACTTGTCGAATATGTCGAGCAGAACGCAAAAACATTCCTCAAACAAGTTCGCGAAAAGAAAATGTGGGAGGACGATGGTGAGGCAGAATTGAAACAGGCTATCGAGGATTTCAAGAAGGTGTTTGTTAATTAGTGATTATACATATGCCAGAATATCTCTTGATACTAGTAATTTTTGTTTCCGTTGGCTTATTCATCCAATTGAAATATAAATTAAAAATATACGAAAACAAAATCCAGGCGATACATGTAATGCTGACCATGTTTTTGTTTGGACTTGCTTGGGACTACTTCGCTACATATCGGCATCATTGGATATTCCCTGGTAATGGGTTAATTGGAATTAGAATTTTCGGTTTACCAATCGAAGAGTTTCTCTTTTTTTTAATCGCCCCATATATTGCATTGGTCGTGTTTAAATATCACGAACAGGAAGATAAGAAATAATTACGGCTGTTGAAAAAACAAATACAATACACCTCAGCTTTCAAATATAATGATTTTGTGATAAATTAAAAACATGTCAAGCGAACTCGAAACAATTAAAGATACAATCACCAGAGATAAGGCATATCTTGCCGAGACTTACGGGGTAAAGGAGATAGGAATCTTCGGTTCTGTTGCGCGTGGTGAAGCAACAGCCACGAGTGATATCGATATGATTGTGGGGTTCAGTAAACCGATTGGACTTGAATTTATGAGTCTCGCAGTGTACCTCGAGAAAATACTCGGCAGAAAGGTCGACCTTATGACTCGCAAAAGTATTCGTCCTGCATTTCAGAAATACATCCTGCCTACTATTATCCCGATTATTTAGTTATGGAAAAAAGTATTGAAGCTTACAAGCAAGAAATTCTCACGGCGATTAAAGATATCGAGGATTTTTCAGCAGGCTTTAATTTGCCCGGATTTATCAAGAATGTACAAGGATACAAAGCCACCGTACTCTCGCTCCTTCTCATCGGAGAACTAATGTCAAAGATGCCCGACTCTGTAAGGAAACAAAATAGCGTCATTCCGTGGGAGCAGATTATCGGATTGCGTCACAGAATAGCTCATGATTACTTTGGCTTAGACGAGGATATTCTGTGGAAGATTATTCATGATGATATCCCAGCTTTGCGAGATGAAATCAAGAAATTACACGACTAAATTTTAATTACTATATGGCAGCTGGAAAAGAACTCAAACGTCGAATCAAATCGATTAAAAACACGAAGAAGATCACCAAGGCGATGGAACTCGTCTCGGCTTCTAAAATGAAGCGCGCAATCTCTGCGACGCTCGCTTCGCGAGCTTATGCCGGCTACTCATGGGAAGTCCTGCAGTCACTCGCCGAGTACGTTTCGGAAACACAGAACCCACTCATTGCGGGCGCAGGCACCGACAAATCAAAAGAAAAAATCCTTGTCGTACTGGTGACATCAAATCGCTCACTCTGTGGTGGATACAACTCACAAGTCACACGTAAGACGATTGCATTCATTCGTGAACACGCGGGTCAGACGCTTGATTTCATTTCTATCGGCGCAAAAGGGGAGAGCAACCTCCGCCGCCTCGGTCAAAACATCATTGCGTCGTTCAACGACATCGCCGATGCGCCGAAGCTCAACGACATCTACCCAATCGGCAATTACATTCTCGATCTTTACAAAAAAGGCGGATACGATCGTGTGTGTGTCGCGTATACCGATTTTGTTTCAGCACTTACTCAGACTCCACAGATAGCGACACTGCTTCCGGTCAAGAAGGAAGAACTCATCGAAACGATTGCCGAAGCAAAACAGAACGCATCCAAAGCAACAATCAATTACACATTCGAGCCAGATTATGAAACGCTCATGAGTATGATTGTCGAGAAGATTGCCCGCATGCGTGTCTACCAGATGATTCTCGAATCGACCGCAAGTGAACACTCTGCTCGAATGCTTGCGATGAAGAACGCGAGTGATGCCGCAGGAGAGATGATCGATGACCTGACATTAGCATTTAACAAAGCTCGCCAAGCTGGAATCACGCAAGAAATTTCCGAGATTTCCGCAGGTATGGCAAGTGTCAGTTAAAAATATTTTTATAAGATTATTAATTTAGTAGCCAAATTATTATGAAAGGAACAATTAAAACAATCATCGGGCCGGTCGTCGACGTCGAATTCTTCGATGGCCATATCCCAGCAGTTTACAACGCGCTTCAAGTGAAGCTCGACGGAGGTCGCACGCTCACGCTTGAGACCGCATACCACACTGGTGGCAACTCTGTCCGTGCTATTGCCATGGACACGACTGACGGTCTCGCTCGTGGTATGGAAGTCATAGACACCGGCTCACCAATCAGTGTACCAGTCGGCGCTCCAACACTCGGCCGTATCTTCAACGTCCTCGGTGAAGCGATTGACGGAAAAGAAGCTCCAAAGGTCAAGAAGAATCTTCCGATTCACCGCGCAGCTCCAGAATTCACCGAGCAAGCGACAAAGGTTGAGATTCTCGAAACTGGTATCAAAGTCATCGACCTCATCTGTCCTGTGCTCAAAGGAGGAAAGGTGGGTCTCTTCGGAGGAGCTGGAGTTGGAAAGACTGTCGTCATTCAAGAGCTCATCCACAACATCGCATCAAATCACGGTGGCTACTCCGTGTTTGCTGGAGTGGGAGAGCGTACTCGTGAAGGAAACGACCTCTATCACGAAATGAAAGATTCAGGCGTGCTCGACAAGGTCGCCATGGTGTTCGGACAGATGAATGAACCACCAGGTGCCCGCGCTCGCGTTGCACTCTCTGGACTCACGATGGCTGAATATTTCCGTGACGAAGAACACAAGGACGTGCTTCTCTTCATTGACAACATCTTCCGCTTCACACAGGCTGGATCAGAAGTATCAGCGCTCCTCGGACGTATCCCGTCAGCGGTGGGATACCAGCCAACGCTCGCATCAGAAATGGGAAACATGCAGGAACGTATTACTTCAACCAACAATGGTTCCGTGACGTCTGTGCAGGCCGTGTACGTGCCAGCCGACGACCTTACCGACCCAGCTCCTGCAACAACATTCGCACACTTGGACTCGACTGTGGTGCTCAACCGCTCGCTCACCGAAATCGGTATTTACCCAGCCGTTGACCCACTCGACTCATCGTCTACAATCCTTGATCCACACATCGTTGGAAAGGAACACTACGAAGTAGCGCGTGAAGTGCAACGTATGCTTCAGCGTTACAAGGACTTGCAAGATATCATTGCGATTCTTGGAATGGAAGAACTCTCAGACGAAGACAAGCAACTCGTTGCTCGTGCTCGTAAGGTGCAGAAATTCCTCTCACAGCCATTCTTCGTTGCAGAACAATTCACTGGTGCACCGGGAATGTACGTTCCACTTTCAGAAACGATTCGATCATTCAAAGAGATTTTGGAAGGAAAGCATGACGACAAGGCGGAGAAAGACTTTTACATGAAGGGGGCTATATAAAAATTTAGACCCCAACAAAATTAAGTTTTGTGGGGTCTGGGAGTGTCATTCGACGATCTAAATTTTCTGAGTAACGATCTCCTAATTTTTTCGCCGAAAACTGTGAGTAGTAATAAACATATTACAACGGTTATCAGCAGCCATGGGATAGGCTGATCACTCGGAACTTTTAACAGTATCTGCTTCATAAAAAAAGGTTTGTTAGTAGAATAGATTAATATATCATTTATGTCAAGTAATCAAATAAAACTCAAAATAATCACGCCCGAGAAAACGGTGCTTGAAGAGATGGTAGATTCTGTAACAATTCCTGCGACAGAAGGGGAAATCACGATTCTTCCACACCATATTCCACTCGTGTCAGGACTCGCTTCTGGAGATATCGTGGCGCGTGTCGGTGACGATGTTGTCCCAATGGCAGTTTCTGGCGGCTTCATCGAAGTCAAAGGAGTCGATGGTGTGACCGAAGTCGCCGTGCTCGCAGACTTCGCCGAACACGTCAAAGAAATTTCTGAAGATGCAGTTCGAGTTGCGCAAGATCGCGCCGATGCTTTGAAAAAAATGAAAGAGAACGATGAAGTTGTTGACTTCGAGCACTTCGCAAGTGAGCTCGAGCGATCACTCACGCGTGTCAAAGTCGCCGACAAGTGGCGCGGAAAAAAATATCGCATTTAAAAAACAAAATCCACAGCTCACTTGCTTGATATCGTATAGACATATAGGTATAATGCAGGTATAAGTGGTCGACAAAAAGTAAGAGTCCCGACGTAGCCTATCTGCGTCGGGCTTTTGCTTTTTTAGGACAGTTCTGGTAGTGTGTCTACACAACTGAATATCGTTTGTATCAAGAGTGTGGCGAGAGATTTGGCTCGATGACCCACCAGCAACCTACGCAAAGCAAGGTGCTTCATCCAAATTCCGAAAGGAAGATACACGTCGTACTCTTACCTGTCGGGTGAAGAGTATTTTTTTTATTCTTCTCCTTACTATTTTTATTTACGTTTTATGTATATACCGAAAAAATACACAGTCGAAAATGTTCGTCGCGGTCACCCAGACAAAGTGTGTGATCAAATTTCCGATGCGATTCTTGACGCGTACCTCGCGCACGATCCATTCGCACGCGTGGCGATTGAATCTTTTGGTGCGCATGGACTACTCACGCTCGGTGGCGAAATTACTTCGACGGCACATGTTGATGTTGAAAGTATTGCACGTGAGGTGTATCGCTCGATTGGATTCACAAGTGACATCGAAATTCGCACACAGATTGTGAAGCAGTCGCCTGAGATCGCGATGGGTGTGAATAATGACGGAGCAGGGGACCAAGGTATCATGTACGGATTCGCGACGAATGAAACACCTGAAATGCTTCCGCGCGGTGTGGTGTATTCTGCACGAATTGTTGCGTTACTCGACACGCCCGAGACGAGTGCGCGGCTTCCGTGGCTTCTTCCTGATGGCAAAACACAAATCACGATGGTGGATGACGCAGTCGATACTATTGTCGTGAGTGTACAGCACACAGAAGCTGTGACGCACACAGAGATTGAAAACGGAATTCGTGAAGTGGTACTTGAACCAATTTTTGGTGATATTCTCGAAACTGCAAGAGTGATTATTAATCCAAGCGGAATGTTTACGATTGGTGGATTTGATGCAGACACTGGACTTACGGGAAGAAAAATAATGGTAGATACCTATGGCGGAATTATTCCGCACGGCGGGGGATGTTTCAGTGGCAAGGACGCGACCAAGGTAGATCGCTCGGCTGCATACATGGCGCGATACGTCGCAAAGACACTCGTGCGCGAAGGCACAGCAAAAGAAGCGCTCGTCTCTGTCGCGTATGCAATCGGCGTAGCAGAACCGGTGATGCTCACTGTCACAAACGAAAATGGTGAAGATATTTCAAGTGCAATACAAGGACGATTTGATTTTGCGCCAAAAGCGATTATCGAAAAACTCGGACTTCGAAATGCGGTGTACAAAAATGTCGCAGCTCATGGTCACTTCATTCACGCGAATACTCCGTGGGAAAAATAAAAAACACCGACTTATCGCCGGTGAGTTTTCTTTTTCTTTCCAAATGGTTTTTTCTTGATCGGAATTTTTTGCGAACTGAGTGCTCGCGGTGGACTTACTATCTTGTAATAAAAAACAAGAATAGAAAGTATAATCGCGAGTATCGAACCTAGAAATTCGGACCAAAAATACCAGTCATTTTGGTCATAGTACCCATACGCACAGGTGAATATTGAAAATCCTGCAGTCATGTAGGTATTAGCCTCGGAGACTTGGTTTGCTGATTTTTGCTTTAGTATTAGTTTGATTTGAGAGGGGACTCCTATAAGGCAAAGTCCAATCGAAAAACCTGAGCTAATAGTAGAGCAAATTTGTGCTGCGTTGTTCATTTTAATGAGTTGTGAGTTGCACCTATCCTACCACAACGAGGCTCAAAAACAGACGCGTTTTCCACCTTTTGTGACGTCGTGGTAGAATAGGTGGTATGGAAATCGTAAAGACTGGTGGTGTCCGCGAAGAATTCAGCCCCTCGAAATTGTGTCTTTCGATGCGTAAAGCAGGTGCTCCGCGTGATGTGGCTGATACGATTTGTCGTACTGTGGGTACGAAAGTAAACCCAAATGATTCGACCAACTCCATCTTTCGTAAGTCACTCAAATATCTCATGAAGGAAGCGCCGGATGTTGCCGCTCGCTATAGTTTGCGTCGCGGACTTGAGGCGCTTGGCCCAGCTGGATTTATCTTTGAGCAATATTTTGAAGTTGTGCTTCAAGCATATGGATTTACCACGAAGCGCGATGTCACACTCAAAGGCAAATGTGTGTCGCACGAGATCGACGTCATCGCAGCTGAAGGAAGCAAACGTTTTTTGGTTGAGGCCAAGTATCATAACGAACAAGGAATCAAAACACATGTCGATGTCATTATGTATGCCGACGCGCGCTTGATTGATATCGTCAAAAACGAACCGGAAAAGAATCAAAAGAATTTTGAATATGCGATGTGGGTCGTAACGAATACGAAGTTTACCGATGCTGCGATTCAATACGCAAAGTGTCGTGGTATTCGATTGACTGGCTGGAATTATCCACGTGGCGCAAGTCTTGAAGATATTATTGCCGACAAAAAACTCTATCCGGTGACGGTGCTTCCATCGCTTCCAAAACTATTATTGCCCGAACTCGCAAAGAAAAATATTATCCTCGCGCAAGATTTGCTCACCTATGAAGCACGCGACCTTGTTCGAATGTTTGGAGTTGAAAAAGATATCGCGGAAAAGCTTGTCCGCGAAGTCGCTGGAATGGTAGGAAACTAATATGGAATTAAATTCTCACGTACGAAAAGTAGCAGTATTCGATATCGACGGAACTATTTTCCGTTCGAGTCTCCTCATCAAACTTGTGGAGGAACTTGTCGCGCGTGGAGATTTTCCAGAAAGTGCGCGTACGCTGTATAAAGGATACGAAGAAGCATGGATTGAACGACAAGGTTCGTATGAAGATTACATTATGAAGGTTGTCGAGTCATTCACTTCGCACATGAAAGGTTTGCCGTACACTGCACTCCACGATGCGGCCAAAACAGTCAACGCAAAGGATAAGAATATTCGCTATTTGTATACGAGTAAATTGATTCGAGATTTGAAGGAACAAGGATACTTTTTGCTCGCGGTGTCTCAGTCTCCATGGGCGGTGCTGCATGATTTTTGTACGATGCTTGGTTTCGACAAAGTCTACGGACGATTTTATGAGCTCGATAGCGAAGAGAAATTTACGGGCAATGTGGTGAGCGAAGAATTGATCAGTGACAAGTCGGCTATTGTGAAGCGCGCCTGCGACAAGCATGGTCTTTCGCTCGAAGGTTCGTATGCAGTAGGGGACACAGAAGGAGATATTCCTATGCTCTCTATAGTCGAGAATCCGATTTGTTTTAATCCGAATGCCAAACTTGCCAAGGTTGCGCGAGAAAATGGTTGGACTATCGTAATAGAAAGAAAAGATGTAATGTATGAATGGAATGGCAAAACAGGCCTCATGCGCCTCATGTAATCTATGAACATCCAACTTGGAACACTCTATATCGTAGCAACGCCAATCGGAAACCTTGAAGATATTACACTTCGAGCACTTCGTGTTTTGAGCGAAGTTTCGCTTGTGCTGTGTGAAGATACCCGTCATACAAAAATCCTTTTTGGGCGACACAATATCCACGCAAAAACAGAAAGCTATCACGCTCATTCAACCGAAGCAAAACTACACTCAATCGCTGAAAAGCTTGAACGCGGTGAGGATTTGGCGCTTGTGAGCGATGCGGGAACACCACTCATTTCAGACCCTGGATCGCCACTCCTTACTTATCTCCGAAAACGATTTGGATCCGAACTTCGCATTGTTCCAATCCCGGGAGCCTCGGCGCTGACGACTGCACTCTCAGTGATCCCAGTATCAGGTGGCCGGTTTACATTTCTCGGTTTTCTCCCACACAAAAAAGGGCGCCAAACGATCATCAAAGAAATGCGTGAAGCCCGAGATGCACAAGTGTGTTACGAATCATCACACCGCATCGTAAAGCTCATGACAGAACTCGAAGAATTCTATCCAGAAGCACATGTATGGATTGCACGTGAACTCACAAAACAATTTGAAGAAGTTCTTGAAGGCACACCACTTGAACTTCGCACAATTTTCGAAACAACTCCTGAAAAACAAAAAGGGGAGTTCGTTGTCGTTGTCGAAAAGTAACGAAGCGAGTATAATCAGTGTGATATGAATAAAGAAAAAGTTTTGCTTATTTTGGGCGTGTGGTTAATCATCCTTCCGTTTCTTGGTTTCCCTGATCTTTGGAAAACAATCCTTATTTCAGCGACGGGTGTCGTCGTTGTGTATTTGAGTGCCCTTATCTGGAAACAGGTTCGCATGCGCGCTCTCAACAACGTAGCTGAAATTAAAACAGAAACATTTACCGAAACATCATAATGCGATTGTCACTTTCCACAAAACAAAAACGAATACTCAAGATTTTAGGAGGTGTTTTTGTTGTATTGATTATCGCGTTGATTTTTTTGTTTGCATACAAAAAGACTCATTTCGCCTACAAGCAGAATGGTTCTACGGGCAACGCACTTAAGAGTGATTCTCTTACAGTGGCACTTCCTGCACTCATACCACCCGTTCCAAAACCGGTACTTGATACAGTGGCATACGACAAGAAAAATTTGCAAATCGCGAACAATCCAGTACCAAAACCCGTTGCTCCATCGAGCAAAGTAGCTGATGACGAGGTTACGGGGACTCTTATTACTCCAAAGGTAGTACCGCTTTGGCCACCAAAAACAGTGTATCCAAATTATGGAGCACTACTTCCGTTTAATCGTATCGTTGCATACTATGGCAACTTCTACTCAAAAGGCATGGGCGTGCTCGGTCAATATCCGACTGACGTGATGCTTGATAAATTGAATAAGGAAGTTGAGGTATGGAAGCTTGCTGACCCGACAACTCCTGTGATACCTGCAATTCATTATATTGTTGTCACTGCCCAAGGTAGTGCCGGACGTGACGGCAAATATCGTTTGCGTATGCCTGATGCTCAGATTGATCATGCGATTGAACTTGCGCACAAGATTCACGGTCTTGTATTTCTTGATGTTCAAGTAGCACTGAGCAACGTGCAGACCGAAGTTCCGCTACTTGAAAAATATTTAAAAATGCCAGACGTGCATCTTGGACTCGATCCAGAATTTTCCATGAAGCATGGTGAGCGTCCTGGTTCTGTAATTGGAACAATGGATGCTACTGATATCAACTGGGCGATGAATTATCTCGCCAAGATTGTACAAGACAACAATCTTCCTCCAAAGATATTGATTATTCACCGCTTTACGATGCCGATGGTGACGAATTACAAACTTATCAAACCACTTCCTGAAGTACAGTTCGTGATGGATATGGACGGATGGGGATTCGCTGCCAAAAAAATTAATACTTACAATACTGTTATCACTCCGCAACCGGTGCAGTTTAGTGGATTCAAGTTGTTTTATAAAAACGATTTACTTCCGCCAAGTAAGAGAATGCTCACTCCAGCCGAACTCTTGAAACTTACTCCACAGCCAATCTATATACAGTACCAATAAGAACAAGGTATACTATACAAACATTTATGAAAACACGAGCAAAAATTGCCATTGGTGCGGTATCAGTCCTGCTTCTCTCAGGTGTATTTTATGTCGGTTTTTTTGTAGGTTCTCGTCATCATACATATGAAGAGCAGGTAACGACTGTCGTCAACAAAGACAATCAAGCGGTTCTTGGACAAGCTGATTTTGCACCATTTTGGAAAGTGTGGAACATTATGGACCAAAAATTCCCAGGCGCAGACAAGATTAGTGCACAAGATCGTGTCTACGGTGCAATCAAAGGTCTTGTAGCATCGACTGGCGATCCATACTCGGTATTTTTCCCACCACAGGATTCAAAGAATTTTTCTGACACCATCAGTGGCAGTTTTGAAGGTATCGGAATGGAGGTCGGAATCAAGGACAAAGTCTTGACCGTCATCGCTCCACTCAAAGGTACTCCAGCTGAGAAAGCAGGTATTTTGCCAGGTGACAAAATTTTGAAAATAAATGGCAAGACGACTGAAGATATGTCTGTCGACCAAGCGGTCACAATCATTCGTGGACCAAAGGGCACATCGGTTACTCTCTCGATGTATCGCGAAGGCAAGACAAAGCCAAACGATGTTGTTGTGACTCGTGATGTGATTGACGTTCCGACTATTGATACAAAGCTCCGTTCCGACGGTGTGTATGTGATTAGTCTCTATAGCTTTAGCGCAACATCTGCGACGCTTATGGAAAAGGCACTTGAAGATTTTTCAAAGAGCGGTTCAAAGGACCTCGTGATTGATCTTCGTGGCAATCCAGGTGGCTACCTCGACGCAGCCGTTGATATGGCAAGTTTCTTTTTGCCCGAAGGCGACACAATCGTAACTGAAGACTTTGGCAAAAATGGTTCTCCAAAAATCTACCGCAGTAAAGGATTTGATTTGCTTGATATGAAAAACATCAAAGTTGCCGTGCTTGTCGACAAAGGTTCTGCATCTGCATCGGAAATTCTCTCAGGTGCACTTCAGCAACACAACGTCGCTCCACTCATCGGAGAGACAACATACGGTAAGGGCTCAGTCCAAGAAGTGCTCGATGTGACCAAAGACACGACAATGAAAATCACTGTCGCAAAATGGCTCACTCCAAACGGCTCATGGATCTCAGAACACGGCCTCAAACCTGACATCCCAGTCACTGTGAGCGACAAAGATATCGCCGACCACGTCGATCCAGTGCTCAACCGAGCTCTCGAATACTTCAAAACAGGGAAGTAGTCGAACGTCGCAAAATCAGGTATACTGGTTTTGCTATGAAAGTTATATTCATCAAAAAGGTCCCAAAAGTGGGCAATATCAATGAAATCAAGGAACAGCCTGACGGCTATGTCCGCAATTTCCTCTTGCCAAAGGGTTTCGCTATTATTGCGACTCCTGAGGCTATCAAGAAGCTCGAACGCACACAAAACGAAGTGCGTGTAGTCAAAGAAGTCCAAACTGACCTCTTCAAAAAGAATCTCCGCGCAGTCGCGGGCGTCGGAGTAACGCTCTCTGCAAAGGCAAACGAACAAGGTAGTCTTTTCAAAGCTATCCATCAGAAAGACATCGCCGAAGCGCTCAAAAAGCAACACCAAATCACCATGGCCGAAGAATTCATCCGTCTCGCCGAGCCAATCAAACACACGGGCGAATACTCCGTCTCAATCGAGGCAATGGGTATGAAGGAATCTATCGTCGTGACTGTTTCAAAAGCATAACGAATACAAAAAAACGCCTCACTTATTTTTTTATCAGAAGTCTGATCAGAAAATAAGTGAGGCGTTTTTTGTTTGTGTTAGTCGACGTGAACGATTTTCTTTGTTGTCTTCGTGCCGTCGTAGTTTACTTTGCGCTTGTTTGCAAAAGAAACTGCTCCAGACTTGAGAGCAAAGAGAGTATGGTCTGTTGCAACTTTGACATTGCGTCCTGCCATAATCACTGTTCCGCGCTGACGTACAATGATGGATCCAGTCTGTGCCTTCTCTCCTGCATAGAGCTTGGTTCCGAGATATTTAGGATTTGAGTCCTTTAGGTTTCTGGCGGTTCCTCCCGCTTTACGATGTGCCATAAATCAGTTTGTGCTATATAATAACAGAAATGAGTATATATGATTTTAAAACAAATATCAAGGGTTGGGTAGGGGAACGCCAAGAAAAGCTCTTATATATAGGGATTTTGGCCCTTTCGGCAGGGATCTCCTTCTACCTTGGCTATGTGGCTCGTGCTGAGACCCACAAGGAGCCATTAGTAGCTATTGAATGCCCCCTAAACGCCTATATAAGCCCTATTTCAAGCGATATTTCATCAAGTCACGTATCTACTCAAAATGCTCAATCTGGGGCGTTTATAGCCTCAAAAAACGGTAAAAAGTACTATCCCGCAAGCTGTGCCGGTGCAAGCAAGATTAAAGCCACAAATCGGGTTTATTTCCAAACATCCAAAGAAGCTGAATCTGCCGGATATTCGCTCGCATCACAATGCTCATGAAAACAACAGTCATCAATATCATCACCGTCGTATTTGTTCTTGGAGCAAGTTTTTTTGTATTGCTTCATAATAGTACTGTTTTTGATACGTATGTTCAGCCGAAGATTCATGTCGTCGCAGACAACACGCTTCCTGAACCACTTACGAAGATCGATGCACATACGCTCATACCAAAAGGTGGCGTAATAGACGCGTCTGCAATCAGTGCTTCCGGAATTATCGATGAGACAAACAATCAACGTGTGCAACAAAAAGAAAAAGCATTAACTGAAAACAAAAACCTCGATGCATCAGCTCAAGTAAAGGCCGACGATATTTTGAAAAGACAATATTTCGAGCACACATCGCCAGACGGTCGTACAGTAAGCGATCTCACAAAGGATCAAGGATATGCATATATCAAAATTGGCGAGAATCTTGCGCTCGGGAATTTTAAAGACAACAAAGACGTACTTCAAGCATGGATGAATAGCCCCAGTCACCGCGCAAATATTCTGGATACTACATATACCGAAATCGGTGTCGGCGTGGCTCATGGTACTTATCAAGGATATGAAGTTTCAGTTTTGGTACAACACTTTGGTCGTCCACTGACCGATTGTCCGATGGTTGATGGCACATTGAAAGCTGCGGTTGATACAGGTGAAGCAAACCTTGCGAGTCTTTCGACCAAGCTCGACGGTCTCAGAAAATCGATTGACGAGGGGAGGGCTCGATTCAAAAATATGGATTCGATCGTCGCAATCTATAATCAAGGAGTTGAACAATATACGACAGAATTTGCATCCGTAGACGCACTTCGTATTAAGTACAACAATCAGGTCGCGGTCTTTAATGACTGTGTAAAGTAGCGTTTTCCCCTAGGGGAACTCCTATGCTAACGTCGCACAATATATCTTTTGCGACGTTAACCTAGAGGGGCAGGCCGTGGTTTGTGCGTTTCGACCAAACTTAATTCATTTCAAATATCTGGTATGATGGATTTAGATGTCGAGACTCAAACACTTCAGTAAAAAAACATTTAAGTCGCTCAAGATATACAATTTTCGATTGTATTTTTTTAGCCAAGCGATTTCCCTGTCTGGTACATGGATGCAAGTTATTGGTCAGTCGTGGCTTGTACTCAAAATCACGGGTTCAGGTACTGCACTTGGTGTTGTGACTGCCCTTCAGTTTCTGCCTGTGCTCGTTTTTGGGGCTTGGGGCGGCGTTTTGGCTGATCGGTTTAACAAACGCAAACTCTTGTACTTCACGCAAAGCATTTCGGCACTGCTTGCACTGATACTTTGGATTCTGGTTCTGACTGGAAACGCTCATTTGTGGGCTATTGAATTGCTTGCCCTTGCGCTTGGGTTTGTAAACGCAGTTGATAGTCCAACTCGTCAGGTGTTTATTTCTGAAATGGTTGGTACTGACTATTTGAACAATGCCGTGTCGGTGAACTCGCTTCAAGTGAATCTGGCTCGCGTTGTCGGTCCTGCGATTGCCGGAATCATTATCGCGACGCTTGGTATTGGCGCCTGCTTCTTTGTAAATGCGATTTCGTTTATACCTGTTGTGATAGCACTCGTTATGATGCGCGAACATGAATTGCATGTAGCCGATCGCATCAAGACTGTTCGCGGACAGGTTCGTGAAGGTCTTCGATATGTACGTGCGACACCGGCGCTGCGCGATACGCTTATCATGATGGCGATTATCGGTACACTTGCGTACGAGTTTACGGTTGTTGTGCCACTCTTCGCACAATTTACTTTGCACGGAGATGCTGGCACGTACGCGCTCCTCAATACGGCAATCGGAATTGGATCTATGATTGGTGGATTTTACACGGCGCAATTTAAGAAAATCACTCAAAAGATGATCTATACAGCGGCATTTTTGTTCGGACTTTCAATGTTCGTTGTCGCATCGATGCCGACTCTTACGACTGCATTTTTTGCAATGATTGTTACTGGATTTTTCTCCATTAGTTTTTTGTCGCGTAGCAATTCGCTTTTACAAATAGAAAGTAGTCCAGAAATGCGCGGTCGTGTTATGGCGCTCTGGGCCGTGGCATTCCTCGGTTCAACACCAATCGGCGGACCAATCATTGGCTGGGTCAGTCAGGTGCTCGGTCCACGATATGGTCTCGTTGTAGGAGGTGTTGCGTGTCTTTGCGCTAGTCTTTATGGATATGTGTCATTACGAGCAAGGGCAAATCAATCGACAACTCCCCTTACACATTAATATTTTTTGAGTTCAGCACGAAGGATTTTGTGATTTGGAATTGATTCGGTGACGAGATTCCAAAATCGTTCGGAATGATTCAATTCTTTGAGATGACACAATTCGTGCACGACAATATAGTCCTGTAATTCAGTTGGGAGAAATATAATTTTATAATTAAAATTGAGATTCTTTTTGGACGAACAACTTCCCCAGCGACTTGTTTGATTTCCGATGCTTATCGTATTGATTGGTAATTTGTAATGCATGTTCCATTTGAGTACGAGCTCATGCACGCGCGCTCTCGCGCGCTCCTTGTGTGCGACATAGTCACGTCGCGAACGTTTACCGAGTAACGGCGCAGGTTTTGCTGCGAATTCTTTGATGCGAGCTTCAATCCATGGTGAATGTTTTTCTACAAATGAATGCACAGCGAGATTTGGAATATATCGCGGTTTGGTAACAACGACAGATCCATCGTGTTTGACGTTGATACGCAGATTTCGAGCACGAACGGTCGTACGAATCGTATACCCGAATGAAAGATTTTTGTTGCCGAGTTCCATGTGCCTTTACGATATCACACTGAAGTCAAACTCCCCTTTTTGACAGGTGCTTAAAATCGTGATATTGTGAAAAAAACGTTCATTACCAATGTTTTTATGGTTACTCGATTTTGGGAAGTTCCTCGAACGGAGCAACCATAAAAATAAATAGGCGATGAAAAAGAAAACAAAAAAAATGTTGATTGTAATCTTCGTGATAATCCTTACAGGATTTACAATGATGCTCGGCCACTGTCAGAGCTTTGAGCAAAAGGATCGGTATACCCGCCTTTGTATGCGGGATACCATTTTGAATCGCATGACGCGTGTAATAAAGCGCGCAAGAAGCGATAGCGACGAAATAAAAAAAGTAATTAGTTTTGTCGCGCGCGACGGTGTCCTTGCAACACCCACATTGGGAGGATTCAGGTTTCTATCCTTGAAACCTGAACACAAATTTTTTGTGTTGTGTCCTGTCGATAACGACACCGATAAAAGTGTTGTTGAAAATAATTCGTGGGATCTCATACACGGCCCCACATTTTATTTTGAAATGCTCGGCTACCCTACTTTGCTCCTGCCCTCGCGTGGATTCAGCGAACCATGGAACACAGTCGCGTGTTTCCATGAGGCGTACAAAGCGAATATCTACCTCAACATTCGCCCATATATGGGTAGTTATGTAGACAAAATCGCAAATGAGTTAGAAATCGCTCATTTTGAAACTGCATTGTTTGCAGCCACAGTATCGGGATACAAGAATGGTGTCCTCCTTGCAGTCAATGAGTCTCTCGCAGAAATGCGAAACAAGAAAACGCAATTTGCATCAACTGATTCAATTTGTTCTGTGTTAATTAGAAACAGCGCAACTAAATTAAATGCAAAATTTGGTGCAACTGAAACCCTACAAGGAGAAACATCTTTTCGATGTGAACGACTTAGATTGCAAATTCTTTTTGGCATTGCCAATCGTTTGTATCCGGACGATGCAGGCAAACGAGCAGAGCTCGAAAAAAAGTACGCGGAATATATTTTTCCGCGCCATAGTAAATAAAAATGCCTTGTCACACTAAGTGTCAAGGCATTTAGTGTTTTTGGTGTGTCTTATTGCGTAAGTTCTTCGACAATTCTTTCAAAATGTTCAGGTGCGACTGGTGTGACCGAAAGGCGTGAGCCACGTTCAAGCACGGCGAGGCCTTTCAATTTGGAGTCACGTTTCAATTCAGTGAGAGTGATTGGTCGTTTCAATTTGCGTACAAATCCGACGTCAACACAGGCCCAGATTGGATTTGCTTCTGTTGCTTTTGGATCGTAGTGCTCATCGAGCTTGTCGAATTGAGTCTCGTCTCTGTGCGCCTTACTTACAACTTTTGCCACACCATAAATACCGCTTGGCATCTCGGGCGTACCGTTTGAATGATAGAACAAAATCTTGTCACCAATACGCATATCATCGCGCATAAAATTGCGCGCTTGATAATTGCGGATACCTGACCACGCGGTGCGCTTGTCGCGCTTGAGATCATCAATTGAGTAGCAACCCGCTTCGGATTTTATGAGCCAATAATTCATACGTGTATCGTAGCAGGTTCTTAATTTTGCGCGAGATTGCTTTTTTATAAAAAATATGTTCTAATATAAATCGACATGAGAACGCAAACTCCAAACAAGAAACAAGCAGCTGCAGGCTATTCTGTGAAGCCAAAAGGCAAAACGACAGTCCGTATCAACAAGCACATGGCTGATATTGGCCTTTCTTCGCGCCGTGAGGCCGATGAAATGATCCTTGCCGGTAAAGTCTACGTCAACGGTACAAAGGCCGTTCCTGGTATGCAAATCGACCCAATCATGGACA
This sequence comes from bacterium, assembly GCA_037143195.1. Lineage (GTDB taxonomy): Bacteria > Patescibacteriota > Minisyncoccia > Phycocordibacterales > UBA9973 > CAITQP01. The sequence goes on from JBAWZD010000001.1 coordinate 224,712, forward strand.
AGGTAGAGCTTCGCGGAGCGAAGCAGTCTTACGTGTATTATGCGTACAACAAACCAATGGGTCTTGTCACGACAGGTGCTCAAGGTGACGAAGAAGATATTCTCGACAACACAAAATTCCGCACACCCGTCTTCCCTATCGGTCGTCTCGACAAAGAATCACACGGACTCATTTTGATGACGAACGATCGTCGCATCACACACCGCTTGCTTGATCCGAAATTCGAACATGAAAAAGAATACCGCGTCACGCTTGCAAAAGGTGTGAACCAAAAATTCATCGACAAGCTTGAACACGGAATGGTCATTGATCGTGTCCGTACAATGAGTACAGAGATCACACGTGAAAGTGACAAAACATTTCGCATTATCCTGAAAGAAGGACGCAATCGTCAGATTCGAAAAATGGTTGAAGCTGCGGGAGACCAAGTCATGGATCTCATTCGTCTTCGTATCGAGCACATCAAACTCGGAGATTTGCAAGATGGTGCGTATCGCAATCTCACAAAATCAGAAATTACGACGCTTCTTAAAAAGCTCAACCTAAAGTAATTCGGCAAGTAGATTGTCGACGTCGAGTATTTCGGTCACCATTTCGACTTCGCCGTCGTTCTTTACTTTCCATGTACTTCGTGGACGGTCACAGTATAATTCAACACCATTTCCATCGGGGTCGTTGAGATAAATAGCTTCAGATACACCATGATCGGCTGTGCCGGTCACTGGATATTTTTCGTCGATTAATTTTTGAACGATGCGCGCGAGTTCTTTGCGCGTTGGATACAATATCGCCACATGATACAGGCCAGTGTGACCAGATGGAGGCGGTGTTGCACCTTTGCCTGCCCACGTATTGAGCGCAATGTGATGATGATACCCACCTGCTGAGAGGAATACAGCAGAATCACCATAACGTGTAGTAATTTCAAAACCGAGAAGGTCGCGGTAGAAAAGAAGCGCACGATCAAGATCTGAAACTGTTAAGTGTACGTGACCAATGGTGACTTCAGGATGGATACTCATATATTTTTAGTATACAATACAGAGTACATATGACAAACAAAGAACACACACTTTCATGGCAAGCACTCGGTCGAGTCACCGTGCTCGCACTTGGTATCTTTCTCGCATGGCAAGCAATTGATGTGCTTGTCGCTATTGTTATTTCTCTTATTCTAGCGACGGCTGTGTATCCGTACGTAAAACGACTACACAAAAAAATTCCACTCCTCCCTGCTACAATAGTTGTTTTTACAGCTCTGCTCATCCCCTTCGTATTATTTGGTGTGTTTGTTGTTCCAAATATCGTGAGTGAAATTCCATCACTTATTGCGACATTGCACCAAGTACTCAGTCATGCGATGTTTCTTCCACCAGAACTCCGTTCATTCGATGCTGCAGCATATTTTTCACAACACTCTGGCGATCTCGTTACTTCTACGAAGACACTCGCGTCTGGTGTTGTGGCAGTCATTACTGTGTTCTTCATGGCTTTTTATCTTATTCTCGACAACGAACGTTTCCTTGGGTTTTTTCTTGATGTTTTCCCAACCAAGGATCGTGCTCGAATGCACTCAACATTGATGGAAGTTGCACGAGTCAACGGTCAGTACATTCGCGGAAACGTTATCATTTCTATTATTTGCGCGCTCTACCTCTTTATCGTACTCGTTGCGCTCAATGTTCCATTTGCACTGCCACTCGCTATTTTTGCAGGCATTATGGATCTCCTTCCACTCATCGGTGGCACGCTCGGTACGCTTCCTGCGCTTGTGATTGGATATACAATTTCTCCACTTACGGGAACACTAATTCTCATTCTTCACCTCATCTACCAGCAGTTGGAAAATGTCGTCATCTCTCCTGCGATTTACAACAAAGCACTCGATATCTCACCCGCTCTTTCATTCATTTCTGTCGTCGTCGGAGGAGGATTGTTTGGTGTTATCGGAGCATTTCTTGCCCTTCCCGTTGCCGCAAGTTTGCCACCAATGGTGCGCTACTACAGCGAATATCAAAAAAACCACGCAAATTAATGCGTGGTTTTTTCGTTTTATTTCTTTGCCTCAATCATTAAGAACAGTGGAATCTCCTTTCGTGCGGTGTCCTCAGCTTCTTGTCGTGGACCATTCTGGCTTTTCTTGTGTGAGATCCATTCTTCGAGACGGGAGACAGTGAATCCAGCTTTCTGCAGTGATTTGAAATAGTCTTGGAGCGAGCGGTGGTACGAGACAGTTGATTCGCTCTTTGGTTGACCTGGATGCATGAGAATCGGAACTGCATTCTCCGACAAATATCCATCAATCCGACGATATTGTTTTTTGTCAGCACTTGAGAATCCCCAACTCGAACGTTTTGGGATACGGAATGCTGGATGATTCATGACGAGTATCATGCGCCCACCTTTTGCGAGGACACGCCATGCTTCCTTGAACACTTCGCCCATGTTGCCGATATTTTGAATTGCGAGAATGATGATAACGACATCAAACGTTTCGCCTTGTGCGAAGCCAAGTTTGTGAGCTGGTGTCACATGGAAAGGTATTTTTGGTGAACGTTTTTGTGCGACGGCGATGAGCTCTTTGCCAATATCTGCACCAGTCACGAGAGCACCTTTGTCGGCGATTTTACGAGAAAAAAAACCTTGGCCACATGCGAGATCAAGCACGCGCATACCTTTTTTGATATCGAGCAATCGAAGCAAGTTTGGGGCAATGACTTTTTCTTGATAACTATCTTTGTCAGTCTCAAGGTGATTGTCATACCAGTCGGCTACGCCTCCCCATGATGACGATTTTGGAAGTTCAGGTTTCTTTTTCGGCTCAAATTTCATACTGTATATATAACAATATTTTAACAAAATGTCAAATATTTATCTCTGATGCTTGTATATTCAATCAGAACCTTGCTTACGGCTTGAGATCGGGCAATTCGGTGCTGTTGTAGAAGAGTGCACCGAGTTCGCCATATGCGTACGTTTTGCCTCCAGATACAATAGTTGCTCCCCCGATTTTGGGTTGTGCGTTTGGGTGTGATGCGTTGAAGCCAAGATTGAACAGTGTCACGATTGTACCCGAGTCTTTTGAGATATCGAAGCCGGATTTCAGCCATTGTGCTTCGATTTCTTTAATAAAGAGTGCGGTATAAAGGTATTGATAGTAGTGATCTTTTGCGTCAGTCAGTCGATTGTACAGTACGGTGTTGTGATCTTGTCCATCAGGATATGCGAATAGTGCGCTCATCCCATCCCCCGCGTACGAATCTACTGTTTTCGTATTCGCATAGAGCTCAATGTCTTTTGCCGTAGGTTCTTTGATTCCAGAGATGCCGAGAGAAAATTGCGTCATTGATCCGAGGATTTTGAGTGGCTCGAAATAGCTTTTGAATATTTCACGATTTGCGGTGAAGAATCGTGTTTGCTCGGGCACAACGACTGCGGCAATCATACGTGCTGATACGCCTGTCTCAGCGCTCACACGTTCAATAACAGCAGAATCTTTGGTGAGGCCGCCTTGGATAGCTTGCCACTCAGGGGTTTGATTCCAGTCGCATGTTGACAGTTTGTCGAGACATGGAGCGACGGTTGTTTTGGTTGTTGGTGTGCTAAAGAACGAATTGCGACTTGCGATCGAACCGCGTACATTAAAGAGCCCAAAACGCATACCAAAAAAGACAATCGTGAACGTGAGCCCGATTACTGCAAAAATACCAACAAATATGTGGAATGTAGTGGTCAGAACTTTCTTCATGCGTCAACAGTATACTTGCGAAATAAAATTTTGCAAAAATCTCCTATTCCTTTACCTCAGACACGAGTGTCGTCGGTGTTCCATCGAGCACAACGGAAAACGCCATTCGGCCGAGCAGTTGCCCGCTTGGAGTCAATACATTCACACGCCATTTTCCTTCGGTGAGATCGCTATTGATTGAATAGGTGCGATATCCTTGGGCTCGTCCACCTGAAACCGCAAGGTTAACGCCAATTTCTGTCGACCATTTTTTTGTGACGGGGTCATATTTTTGCCATTGATGCGTAACATCCGTATTGAATGAAAGTGGTGAAAAGATTGAACTATAGGCGTACACGAGACTGTTGCTCGCCGTGTGGAATGTTGGATAGACGCTAATGTAGGTCAATAATTTTTCTCGAATAGATTCGGGTTCGTGTGTGACAGTATAGGCACCATCGGTCGTACGTGAGATTGAATGATAGATTCCTGCGTCGGTGAGTGCGAGTGGTAGTGGAGGAATGATGTTGAGGAAATAAAAGACATTTACAATAACAAAAATTCCAGCAACGATTGAAAGGAGTTCGGCGCGAACCTTTGTGATTTCAATCTGTGTCGTTTTTCGGAGTAATGCAATAAACCCAATGAGTGCGATAACACTCAGTCCTCCACTCATGAGAAATACTTGTGTGCTGATTTGATGCATCAGCACCGGTACGATAAATATTGCAAACAAGTAGATTGAAAGGAAGAAAAATCCGATTTGAAAACTAACGCGCGAGTAGTGATGCTTGAGTGATTCGTTGGCGATAAAAGCGATAACAAGTACAAGGAAAAATGGCCACGCGATTGCGAGCACGGCACTTCGAAGGTAGAACACAATAAACGTACTAAGTAGTCCTCCAAACGTAAACTGAAGTATTGTTACGAGCCAAAAGTGAAGGCGCTCAGGATTGCGGGTGTCGGTTGTTTCAGGATTCTCTTGTCGGTTGAGAAGGATAATACATGCTCCAACAACGGCAAGATGTACAATCACCCAAAAATTCTCCATGAATTCGTCCACTCGAGTTAGCGTAAGCGCGTTGAATACAAATCCGCCAACAAGCGAAAGGGTGGAAATGATACGTTCGTTTTTGGCGTACCATGTATGGATGATTTTGATTCGTTTGCGAGCCATGTAATGTAAGTATATTTCAGTTTGGACAAAAAGGAAATAAAATGGCCGCGCGTACGCGCGGCCATTTTGAAACCTATCAAGTAAATTATTCTTGCTTCAATTCAATCGTAGCTTCGAGTGTAACATCTTCGCTTACAGCGACACCACCTGCCTCAAGTGCTGCATTCCAGTTTACACCGAAATCAGTACGCTTGATTGTGCCACTGACGTCGAATGATACGACTTTCTTTCCGTATGCATCAACGACCGATCCATTCAAAATTGCGTTGATTGCAATTTCCTTTGTTACGCCACGCATTGTGAAGTCACCAACGGCGGTAAATGTATTTTCGCCATTCTTTGTGAATGATTTTGAGACAAACATAACTTTTGGGTTGTTTGCTCCATCAAAGAAATCTGGTGACTGAAGGTGTGCGTCGCGCATTGCGTTGTTTGTCGTAATGCTTGCTGTATCTGCACTAAACGAAAGCTTTGCATCAGAAAATGTCTCGTCTGTTGCAGTGAGCGCACCTTCGAAGGTTCCAAAGCGACCGCGAACGGTCGAGATAAGGAGATGCTTCACTGTAAAACCAACTTCTGAGTGCGCTGCGTCAATATGCCATGTATTCATACTAGCGAATATATAAAATTACTTCTTGTAAGACACCAAGTATACAGGAGGTGCTTTACAAAGTAAAGTATGATATACTCCCAAATCATATGAAAGACCACAGTAAAGCAAAATGTCCTATAGCAAAGGTCGCCTCCCTGCTCTCGGACACGTGGACAATGCTTATTCTTCGCGATCTCATGAAGAGCGAGATGCGTTTTTCTGAGCTGCACGATTCGCTCACTGGTATCAGTACTCGCACGTTGTCACTCAAACTTCAAAAATTGGAAGCCGAAGGTATCATCACAAAACGCGAACCGCACTATTTGATTAGCGCAAAAGGAAAGAAACTCGCATCGATATTTGATGAAATGACGAAATACGGAAAGAAATATCTTGCCAAGTAAATCGATGCAAATTAAACTCGTTGTCGTTGATATTGGTGGAGTAGTATTCACAAAAGGTAAAACACTCTTTTGTGAATACTTGTCGAAAAAATATTCTATTCCATTAGCAAAGGTAACTGCAGTTATTGACGGTTACCATGCGATTCAGTATCGATGTAATGAAATTACCGAAAGCGAATACTGGAGTACTGTACAAGCTGGGCTGCCTGAGGTGAAGCTCTCTTCTCGCGAACTTGAGCAAGTATGGTTTGAGTTGTACGGGTTGATCGATGGCATGTACGAAATAATTCTACGATTACGTCCCCATGTTCTTGTCGGGTACTTGTCAAATAATACAAAAGAAAGAATCGCCTACCTCCAAAACAAATTCGGATTTATGGAATGGTTTGATGGCGGCGTTTTTTCATATGAAGTTGGTGTGGTTAAAAATTCAAATAAAATATACCAATGTCTCTTCGAAAAATTTCCGGGGGTTCGACCAAGTGAGATTGTCGTTATCGATGATAAAATGGAAAATCTATCGTTGCCTTCAAGCCTCGGCGTCAACTGCGTTCATTTCACGACAGTATCAAATTTAAAACAATCTTTGCGCGATCTGGGTCTACCTGTATAACGACAACATCCTTCATCAAGTAGTGTATATCGTATATACTGTCGGTATGCAATCAATCTCGCTTCGCATACGCATTATTTACGGGGGTATCGCGCTCGCTACGCTCGCGCTCATAGTCTACGGTATCTCTAGCTATCATCGAACGGTACGTGCACTCCAAGCGTCAATCACAAAAGCAAACGCCGATCTGATCGAAAACAAGACAGCAACTGAAACAAAAATCAAAAGTTTGTCTGACTCACTTGCAGCACTCGAAACAACAAATTCATTTTTGACTGACGCGCTCCTCTCAGAACAACAAAAAAATGCCCTCGTGACTGAACAAATCGGTGCCGTCACAAGCACGGTCGGTAATCTTGAAAAATTGAGTAAAACTGATCCCGAACTTCTCAAACAGTATTCAAAAGTATATTTTTTGAATGAACATTACGTGCCTGTCTCTCTTTCATACATCGATCCTCGATTTGCTGTTACACAAGCAAAAAATCTTCAAATTCATACGAACGTACTACCATATCTCACCAACCTACTCTCTGCTGCACAAAATTCGGGACTAACACTCGAAGTTGATTCCGCATATCGCTCATTTGGCACACAAGCACAACTCAAAGCAAAGTATCGCGTGACCTACGGCGCAGGTACGGCAAATTCATTCTCTGCGGAGCAGGGATATTCCGAGCATCAACTTGGTACGGCAGTTGATTTCACTACCCAAAAAATCGATGGTGCACTGTCTGGTTTTGAAAAAACACCTGAATACGCATGGCTTCAATCAAATGCATACCAATACGGATTCGTCATTTCCTACCCTGAGAATAATCCTTCGTATCAATTTGAACCATGGCATTGGAGATTCGTCGGAGTCAAACTTGCGACGGAAATTCACAATCGAGGTACATACTTTTACGCGATGGATCAACGAGATATTGATACCTACCTCGCGAATATCTTCGATTAAAAAATTTCGGATTACTTATCGAGATCGAGTGTATCGTCGATACGAATTTGTGCAAGGAATTCTGGAACGTGCGAAACAACAATCATCGCGCCTTGATATTGATCGAGTGCTTTTGCAATGATCGGAAGGTGGCGGAAGTTGATATGGTTTGTTGGCTCATCGAGAATGAGCAATCCTGGCTGTTCAAGTACGAGACTTGCGAATGCGACGAGCCCCTTCTGTCCTTCAGACAGCGCTCCAATTTTCGTATTCATGATTTCGCCCGTAATAAGGAATCCTGCAGCAACTGAACGCATGCGTTCTTCTTCGAAACGTCCGGTGATACGCATGACGACATTTTTGAGTGCTTGAAATGGCGTCTCTTCAAAGTTGAGTGTTCCGAAATCTTGACGGTAATACCCAACGCGCACGCCACTTTGAATCGTGACACCTTTGGCTGTGCCACGTGCGATGCTTTCGAGGAGCGTCGTCTTCCCTATTCCGTTTGGCCCTTTGAGAAGCAAATGTTGATTGCGTTTGAGGGAGGCAGAAATTTTGCGCTCGACTGGCTTGTGATTCTTCATCATCGAGAGTGATGTAATAGAAATGATTTCACCGATCAAGTCAGGTTGATGTGGAATCGTAAAAGCTTTGATGGTCTTGTCCTCCTTGCGGACGTCAACCATTTCTTCCTCGAGATCCTCTGCGAGTTCCTTCATGCGTTTTGCGACGAGACGCAAACGACCTCCTTTGTGAGCAAATTCGTTCGATTTATCTTTCTTAGCTTGGATTTGTTTTGCGAGTTGAGCATTCTTCATGTTCTCGCGTTCTACTCGTGCCGTAATATCTTTCAACACGTTGTTGTAGTTTCCAACATAGTACTCAACTTTGCGTGTATAAATATCAAGATACAAGACTGCATCAGTAAACGCATTCAAGAATTCTGCATCGTGGGAAATAACGACAACAGTCTTTTTGTATTCGATCAAAAACTTTGTCAGGTGCTCGATACCAGCTTTGTCGAGGTTGTTTGTTGGCTCATCGAGCAACAAAATATCAGGATCGGTAATGAGTGCAGATGCGAGCAAGAGACGTGCCTGTTGACCTCCAGAAAATGTTTTGATGATTCGGTCGTGTACTTTTTCGTGCCCCTTCAAATTGACGATCTCAAGTGCGTCGTCGATTTTAGGATCGATGTCATACACCTTTTGCTTAAATTGTTTTTGGAAAAATTCACGTACCGTCAAATCCATTTCGGTACGAGGAATGACCTGACGACTTGTAGCAATCGTAACGCCGTCACCGATAATGATCGAACCATTCTCAGGCTCATTTGTGCCGTTAATCAGCCCGAAAATGGTACTTTTGCCGGCACCGTTTTGTCCCATGAGCGTAATTTTTGCGCCACGACGGATACCAAAACTGACCGTGTCGAGGATCGGCTTGTTGTGACCATATTCAAATGACACCTCTTCAAATCGGAGGATAGATTCGTTTTTTGACATTGCTTTGACAGAATACCTTAAAAATGCCCAAAAAGAAAGCTAAAATGCCGTTTTGTAGCTTTTTGGGAGGTAAAGCATCGGATCGAGATATGCGTTCGTTGCTGCTGTCGGGATTGTGATTGTTTTGCCTGGACAGGCCTTGCTTGGGAAACTGTGGATAGCGACACCGTCGTTTGGAAAGACTGATACGTGGAGATGTGGCCCCGTAGCGTAGCCAGTCGCCCCGCTATAGGCCACAACATCTCCAGGAAGTACGCGAGTACCACTTGCCGCTTTTACAAGCGATAGATGACCGTATACGCTCGAGAGACCATTGTCATATTTGATGAAGACCCAATTGCCGTACGATGCTCCAGGGCAGGCAGTGTCGGTATTTCCTGAGCCAATAACCGTCCCGATTGCCATGGCTTTGACGGGCGTGCCGACTGGCGCTCCGAAGTCGACGCCGTTGTGCGAACCACTCACATATAATCGAGCCGCAGAGACAGTTCGACCAAACAGTTGAGTGATGATTACTTTGTCGAGTGGCCATATGAATGTGGTCGATCCAGACGAAGGCAACAAACTTGGATTCAAAACATACTTCAGTTTTGATTCATAGTCATGCAAGTCGCTTTCCATTTGTGTTTTCAGTACGAGCTTCTGCGCGACAATTTTTTGATAGTTTGTTTCTTGATTTTTTGTAAGTTTGAGCAGCGCGTTTTTTTGTGACTGTGTTTTGGTATTGATAGCCTTCTGGTCCTGAAGCTGAGCTTCAAGTGAGAGGAGTACATTCTTGGCTTTTTGTACTTCGGTCTGATGATTTACCAAGGCGTTTTTGGTCGTCGAGAGCTGACCTGTGCGCTCTCTGATGCCAGTTCGAAAGGCCGAGCGTGCCTCATTGTAATGCCACAACGCCGAAAAACTTTGTTTGGAAATGAGTGACTGAATCACTGAATTCTTGTCATCGATTTGCATTTCATGCAAACTTTTTGCAAGCGCAATTTTCAAATCGACAATGTTGTCCCCTGTTTTTTGAATCGATGACCCGAGCGACTCTAGCGTCAAATTTTCCGCTGCAATTTTGCCTTCGGTCACTTTGATATCAGCGTTCAATTTTTTGGACTCAAGGTTGAGTGTCTGAATTGTGTTTGCGAGCGTATTTTTATTTTTGCCGAGCAATGTGAGTTGTTGCTGGTATCCCGCGATTTCTTTTTCAAGATTACTAATTGCTGTATTTTGATCGGCGATCTTGTTCGTCAGATCACTCGCCGTATCAGCACGTACAAAAAAAGGCGTACATGCAATGAGTATTACTAGAAGTGCAATCTGCTTTGACGCCATTCGCATGTACCTATTGTATCAGACGAATGTGTTTACGCTAAAATCGCGAGCGCGTTTTCGATACGAATGAGTGTCTCTCCTTTACCAGTCGAGCTTGCAATCGTAAATGGGTCGGGTGATTTTTCGAGTCCGGACAGCGAATAACGAAGTGGATGAAGCGCAGGGCCACGTTTTGGAAGTGAATCCGCGTATGCCATTACGGCTTCTTTGATCGTGTCGATCGTCCATGAAGACTCTGGGATATTCGTGAGGAGAGAATGCGCTTGTTTCAAGTGTGTTCGAGCTTCGTCTACTGTCGAACCTTTGAACAGGAGTGACTCTCTGACGAGCGTCGGTGTCTCAAAGAAAAATGTGAGCTCACCATTGTCACCCATCGTGCGAACATCGCCAAATTTCTCGATGCGCTCGATGATATTCGGTACAAGCGTGCGCATTTTCTCTTCTGTATAGTGAGGCAATTGTGTTACTGACTCGGGAAGGAACTCAAACACTTTTTGCTCTTGCTCAGTCTTTGACAAAAGCTTCATGTGTTCTTTGTTGATCCAATTGAGTTTGTCGAGGTTGAAGACGCCAGGGCTTTTTTGTACTCGTTCGAGACTAAATGCTTCGACAAGACCTTTGAGTGTAAATATCTCTTGTTCAGTACCAGGGTTCCAACCGATCAATGCCATAAAGTTGATGAGTGCTTCAGGCAAATAGCCATTCTTCCGATACGTCGAAACAGCAACGCTTTCGCCGTGTTTGCGCTTGGAAAGCTTTTGTTTGTCTGGAGCAAGAATGAGTGGAATATGTGCGAACGCTGGGACTGGTTTGTCGAGTGCCTTATAAAGCAAAATTTGGCGAGGTGTATTTGGCACATGATCTTGTCCGCGAATAACGTGTGTGATGTTTGCATTGCAATCGTCGACGACAACGGCAAAATTGTAGAGTGGTGTATCGAAATCTTTGGCGATGACGAAGTCGCCAAGATCGCTCGTGTCGACAGTGACATCTCCCAAAATCAAATCGTGGAATGTGACGGTCTCCGACTTATTGCGAAAGCGAATCACTTCACGCATTTCTCCGGCATTTTCTTTTGACTCCTCTTTTGAAATGTATGCCTTGTCTTCGTCGATGAGTTTTTGGAGATATATTTTGTGTTCAGAAAGATGCTCGCTCTGGCGAAAGAATGCATCGTGCTCAATCCCGAGCCATTTGAGTGACTCGAGGATATCGTCCTCGTATTCTTTCTTCGATCGAATTTTGTCTGTGTCCTCAATTCGAAGGAGGTATTGCCCGTTGTTTTTGCGGGCGTAGAGGTAGCAAAAAAGAGCCGTGCGGAGCGTTCCCATATGGAAGAATCCGGTTGGTGACGGTGCTATGCGGGTGATGACGTGTTCGTTCGTAGACATGTCTAGGAGTCTAGCAAAGTATTGGGAATAAAAAAAGCACATCAGTATCGTTGGTACGAATCCTGATGTGCCGTTACTATTCACCCTCTTCAATTTCATATTCGACGACAGTGCCCCTCTCGTTGCTTTTGTCGTACTCAACACCTCCAGAGTACCCAACGGTACTGTGGTCGTGCTCGCCATCGTGGTGAACCTCACCACTTCGGTTCACCTTTTGGGTCCCAAAACACTCATGGACCCAATCAGCGAACCCTTCTTTGTGGGTTCCGCCTGTGAAATTACTGCAGTACGCTAGAAGTATTATTACTACAATAATTCCAAGCACAACTACTGTGGCGGTTGTGTCGCTCATGTGTATGTCAAACATTGTATATATATTTTTTTATATTATACTACTTTATATATAAAAAGTCAATAGCAAGCAAAAGCCTGCATGTATAGGTATATTTGAGTCGGTTACCCAATATGCTCGAGAGCAATATCGACGAGGAGACGAGCGATTTTGTGTGCTGCAAGCGGAGTGGAAAATGCTTTCGCACAGGCAGCCATATTGCGACGGCGAATGTCATCTTCGAAAAATCGATTTACTTCGCCAACAAGAATAGCTGGTGAAAGATTCCCTTCTTCGATTACCGTTGCTGCACCATGACGCGCGTAGTTGAACGCATTCTTTTTCTGATGGTCGTCTTGCGAAACAGTGATCGGAATCAAGATAGAGGCGAGACCCCATGATGCAATTTCAAAAATAGTTGACCCTGCTCGTGAAATGACAAGATTGCTTGCCCCCGCAGACATTTTCATGGCAAGTGGATCGAGGAATGCGAATGGTCGATAGCGACTTTCGTAGAGTTCAGGATTGTTGATCATAAATTTTGCGCGTGATTCTACCTCGGCAAAATTCTTGATTCCTGTTTGATGAATCACTTGATAGTTTTTGAGAAGTTGTGGAAGCGAATCAATAACAATATTATTGATTGCTTCTGCGCCAAGTGAACCACCGAGGATGAGGATTGTTGGAATCGTTGGGTCAAGTTTGAGGAACGACGTTGCTCCTTCGGGCTTTCGCTCAATCAAATCGCGCCGAATAGGCTGACCTGTGAGCGCGACACGATCCTTGGGGAAATAGTCACTTGCCTCATCATACGAAACTGCGATTTTTTGAGCGAATCGTCCGGCCCATTTGTTGACGCGTCCAGGTACGGAATCTGATTCATGAATCACGACAGGTATGCCAAGGATGCGCGCTGCGAGAAGCACCGGGAAACTCGCGTACCCACCTTTTCCAAACACAACATCAGGGTACAAGAAAAAGAGCGAGCCAAGAGCCTGAAGAACGCCGAAACCAGTTTTAAAAAGATCAATGAAATTTTGGAAGCTTGAGTATAGACGGCGCTTGCCAGCTGAAATCGATTCGTAGCGAATACCATTTTCAAAAAGGTCTTCTTTGTTGTACGGTGCGTCGGAGTAATAGTACAGTTCAAGATCAAGAATTTTTTCCTTATCAACAATATCGTGCACCGCTTCTGCGACTGCAATAATCGGATAAAAATGTCCTCCTGATCCTCCACCGGTGAATACGATTTTCATAATGATTATACTTTACGTTCTTTTGAAATTTGTAGAATGATTCCAACTGTTGCAAGTGAGAGAAGGAGTGACGTTCCACCTTGGCTCATGAATACAAGAGGAACGCCAGTGAGCGGAAACAATCCAACAATCGAGGCAACATTCATAAATGCCTGTAACGATATGATTATAACAAGTCCAGAAGCAAACAGTCCACTAAATGCGTCAGGTGCTCGTCGAGCAATCCAAAGTCCGCGCATCGCAAAAAGAATGTACAGCAGGATAATAATCGCGCTTCCGATAAAACCAAACTCTTCACCGATTACCGCGAAAATTGAGTCCCCTTGTGGTTCTGGAAGATAATTGAATTTCTGAATACTTTGCCCAAAACCTCTTCCACCAACACCACCAGACCCTATCGCAATAAGCGACTGCTGCAATTGGTATGACGAACCGGTTGGGTCGCTTGCGGGATTCATAAAAGTAGCAACGCGTTGTCTAAGGTACGGAGTATGGAATGCGAGTGCGATAAACACCACGGCAACGACTCCACCGAGTGCGAGGAGATGTTTCCACGGAGTGCCAGAAAGGAAAAGCATTGCGAGACCAGTCGCGCTCATCAGAATGAGACTCTTTGTGTCAGGTTGAAACAACAGGACGCTTGCGATAATACCGAGCACGATGACGAGTGGCAGGACACCATACAGAGGACTCTCTACTTTCTTTTTGGCCCACGAGAGCCATGCAGCGAGATAGGTAATGAATCCAATTTTCAAAAACTCTACAGGTTGAAACGAAACACCAAATATAGAAATCCAGCGTCGAGCACCTCCGTGTGCAAATCCGAGGTGCGGTACATACACGAGCGATGTAAGAATGATTGATCCTATGAGCAACTTCCCTGCGTGTTTGCGCCAAAACAAGTATGGAATTTTGATGCAAGCATAAAGCGCTGCCACTCCACCGACTAGGCCAAGGATGATCTGGGAAATGAGTATTTTATAGAAAACAGATTCACTACGAGCAAGTACTCCGAGTGACGCAGAGAAAAATGAAAAAATTCCCGCGATGATGAGGATCAACGCAATCGTCAAAAAAATGTAATCAATTGTTTTCTTTGCTTGAGCCATGAGCTATGAGACGAGTGCGAGCACAATACCGAGCACTGCGCACAGCACTGCAAAAATCCAGTACCGCATGGTGACTTTTGCTGCTGGCCATCCACGAGCGAGAAAATGGTTGTGGAGTGGTGCGACCAAGAACACTTTTTTGCCATGGCGGAATCGTTTCGAGAGTAATTGAATAAGCACTGAAACAATCGTAAGAACGAGTGGAAGCGCGATCACTGGAAGAAGGAGCACTTGTTTTGTAAGGAATGCGACAACGGTCAGTGTTGTGGTGAGCGCGACAGTTCCTGTCTCAGAGAGGAAAAAACGTGCGGGTGGAATGTTAAACCAAAGAAATACGAGTAGTCCCCCGACGACAACCATCGAGAATGCGGCAAGGTCGACTTGTCCTTGTGCATACGCGATGACAGCATATGCAGAAAACATGACCATAAAGACACCACCAGCTAGTCCGTCGACTCCATCGATGATACCTCCTGCGTACATCGAGAGCATGGTAAAAATAAAGAACGGTATAAAAAAGAATCCCAAATGCAAAAATCCACCGAACGGAATATCGATACCAGAAACGCCAAGCTTAAAATAAAACCACAGTGCTCCAATGAGCGACAGGAGAAATACTGATACCAGACGGATTGTGAGTGACAATCCTCCTCCGACTGCCTTTCCTTTACCACCAACAACAAGCACATCGTCAATCATTCCGACGATTGCACCGGACATAAGTGTAAACAATGGAAGCCATGTTTGGTTGCGAGATAGATACGAAAGTTTTACTGCGTTTTGTGACGGGATGAGCATCGCGACAACGGCGAGCAACATTGTCGTCAAAAGCACGCTCATCCAGACGATGATTCCACCCATACGAGGTGTTTTTCGATTTTCATCGTTGTGCAGCTTGTTTGAGATTGTCGCGTCCTTGCCGTCAATCGTTTTTGTAACACTCGTTTTTTTCCAGAGTTTCCATTCGTACAAAAAATGAGTCACGAGCGGAGTAATTCCCATTCCGATGATGAAGGCAATGACAGTCGGAATAAAAATTTTTACCGCGTCGTTCACTGTTGCGTGTGATTGAATGATTGTTGCAGTCGTTTGCATAGGAATTAGTTTGTTAGATATTCGCGAACTGATTGTCTCACTATAGCACGTTCATCCCACGGGATCGCGCCAGAAGCAGTAATCATTGTTTGCTCAGCACCTTTGCCTGAAATAATCACAACGTCTCCGGGTTTGCCCTGTTTGAGCGCTATCATGATTGCTTCTTTTCGATCGATGTTTTTAAAGAGGTTGTTGTTTACAATAAATCCTTCGTTTTCGGCCGTCGACACAAGCTCACTGATAAGTTTTTCAGGGTCTTCGTCGTACGGATCTTCGTTGGTAATAACAAGAACGTCAGATTTTTGAGTCGCGATGCGAATCAACGGCTTGCGCGACTCACGACCTCCGCCGATGACTCCCGTAAGTAAAATGATTCTTCCCTGTGCTCCGCACAATTTGCGTGCAGAAGTAAGGAGCGCTCCCATACTTGCCGGCTCGTGCGCATAATCAATCAAAACTGAGAATGGTTGCCCTTCATCAATGAGCTCCATTCGTCCAGGAATAACGGCAAGCGTATCAAGCCCTTTTTGAATATCTTTGACCGAGACTCCGAGTACTGTCCCTACGACACAGGCTGGAAGTGCGTTGTACACATTAAACAATCCAGGGATTGATAAATGCATTTTTTCTCCTGATACGACAAACCGTGTTCCTGTTTTTTCCTCGATGATTGCTGTCGCGCGGATTTCACCTGAAGTGATACCGTAGGTGATTTTTTGATCGGCAGGGAATGAAAGATAGTATTCTGAGTGCTCACTATCAGCGTTTGCGATGATGACGCGAGTAATTGTTTTGCCACCAATTATTTTTGCTGGATGATTGAGTGCGTCACGAAATAGCGGTGCTTTGGCTTTTTTATATTCTTCAAAACTATTTCCATGCGACGCAAGATGCTCTGGTGTTAGATTTGTAAATACAGCAATGTCGACAGGAATGCCCAAGTGACGGTATTGCTTCATTCCTTCAGATGTCATTTCCATACACACGACAGTGATGCCTGCATCAAGCATTTCGCGCATTTTTTGCTGAATCAAAAATGGGTCAGGCATCGTCATGTGATATGGATTTGGTTCTTCGACTTCTCCAATGCGGAAATTCGCACTTGAAATCAAACCAGCTGAGTATCCACCAGCTGAAAGCACGCTCCATGTATAGTTGGCGGTGGATGTCTTGCCTTTTGTGCCAGTAATACCGACGACAATCATTTTTTCAGCCGGAAATCCATACTGAAATGCTGCACTAAAACCGCGCATTCGATGATATGCGCGCTTCAACCATTCTGGGGCCTTTTGTTTGAGTGATTTCATTTGCAGTTATTCGGTAATCCTTGCTCAGCTGTCGTATAGATGTTGGCGGCGTTGTACAAAGTGACAATATCAGAAAATCTGCCCAAAACCGTAGATCCGAGGACAACAGCTCCGAGGGTATGCCCTGTAGGGCCTTGCCAGAGAATGGCCAAATTGCCCCCAGCCGTATCAGTATACCCTGTTTTCGATGCCTTCAAAAGTGCCAATTTATTAAGCACCTGATCAGTATTTGTGAGCGAAATTGCGCGTCCACTTCGTGACCGAATCGTCGTCGACGGGATTGTTCCAAAAGAAAATACGTCGGGCATCTCAAGTGCGTCTCGATACAAAAGCGTGAGTATGTCGTGAGCGCTCCCCACCGCCGTTGGCTGATTGGTATCAGTATCAAGACCGCTCACACTGTCATAATGCAAAGTTGGTAACTGCAAATTTTGCGCCTCAAAATTCATTAGCGATATGAAATGACTTGGATCGAGCTTTGTACTTCGCGCGACCATCATCGCCGCGTTGTTTGACGATGCGATGAGTGTTGCTTTGATAATGTCTTTCAAAGAAAATACATCACCTGCAACGAAACCTGAATTCGCATCAAAGGTGATGTCTGCTGGTTTGATTTGATACGTATCATCAAGTGATACCGACTTCAACGCAACGCGCACTGTCATTAGTTTGGTGAGCGAGGCAAGCGGAAGTGGCAGCGCATCGTTTTCAGTGTAGATAGGTCGATCCGTTGTGAAATCAAACACATTGACTGCATGAGCAAGCAACTTGCCCGAGATAGAGTCGAGAAGATTGCGCGAAAGAATCGTTTTCATTTCGCGGCAGGCATTTTCTTGTTCGATTTTTTTGTGACCGTTTACGTTGAGTATCGCAACTGATCCCAAAAAAATAAGAATACAAAGATATTTAAGTAGTTGATTGTTCCCCGTTTTCTCCATTTGTTTCAATTTCTGCGCCGACTGATGCCTTGGCAAGCTCTCCGTTGATACGTTCGTAGTCAGGCAGGCCCTTTACATTTTCAGCACCAAGCGTTGCAAGTAATGCAACAGTTGGCGTGTACATGAATCGCTTTCTGTCTCGTGGATATACTTTGCGTTCGATGAGTCCTCGCACGAGGAGCGAACGGAGAATGAATCCTGAGTTTACTCCACGGATGTAATCAATCTTGCCACGAGTCACCTCATCACCATACATGATGATCGAGAGCGTTTCGATGGATGCTTTTGAAAGACCTTTACTCAGTTCTTCTTTATAAATTTTTTCCAGAACATTGCTCGCCTCTTTGTGTGTGCCGAGAGTAATTGAATCACCTGCTCGCATGACGACGATACCACGACCGTCCATCGACGCTTCGAGTTCGGCAATAGCATCGGCGGTCTCCTGTCCTCCGAGATTGAGTGCCTTTGCAAGCTCCACCAGCGTCCATGGTTCTGCGCGAGAAAACAAAAGTGCTTCAACAAGACTAGAATTTTTCATACTTATACTTCTTGATTAGTTACTTTGCGTAATTCGATATCTTCAAAATCAGTTGACTGCAGTGCGTCCATCATTCCTTGGCGGACAAGTTCGAGCATGGCAAGGAACGACACGATGACGTTACTCTTCATCGCCTCACGATCAGATCCGGTGACAGTCTTTTGCCATTCACGAAACGAAATTCGTGATGCAGTCGCAACACGCTCCGCCAGACTTGAGAGCATTTCATCGATACTAATAATCTTGCGAACTCGCACTTGTGGCAAAACTTCTTCTTTTGGAACACGTCCGATACATTCAAGCGCCGAGCTTGCAAGTTGTGCGGAAGACAAATTTGGATCAGGTGCAAACACTGCGGTGAATAGTTCACGCTCGACAGGTAATCGGATCGTTGTTTTTCCGTAGTGTTCGCTGAGCGACACACTAATCTCGCGAATCATTGCATAGAGTGCGAGTCGTGATTCGAGGTCTTGAATATCTTGCTCTTCTTCTTTGGTTACAAGGAATCCGGGGAGCAATGAGCGACTCTTGATCAGAATAAGTGTCGCAGCGATGGCGAGGAATGACGTCAGTTCAGTCAGATCATTTTTGGGCAAACTTCGCGCGAATGCGAGATAGTCATCGGTCACACCTGCAAGCGAGATTTCATTGATGAAGAGTTTCTTTCCTTCGACAAGATTGAGCAGAAGCTCGAGCGGGCCCTCGAAAGCGCTGGTTTTGACGGTATAGCTTGAGGCGACAGCTGTTTCTTCCATATAATCTGCTATTTTAGACTATTTCCACCGTTCTCACAAACAGGTCACTAAATGTAATTATGCACAAAATCATTGACGTGCACGGTAGAACTGCTACAGTATTCTCCATACCAAAATGAATACATCAAACTTACTCAAAGATATTCTCAAAATCGCTTCTCTCTCAAGTCATGAGCGCAATCTCGCGGACTATCTTTTTACCAATTTGCTTGTTGTGGGATTGAAACCAATCAAGCACGAAGGCAATGTGTACGCACGAATTGCAGGCGTTGATACGACTCAAGCGGTCATTTTTAATGCACATATGGACACGGTATCTCCGGGCGCACTTTCGCTTTGGAAATTCCCTCCCTACGGCAAGGAGGGTGGAATCGAAATTGACGGCAAGGCCTACGGACTCGGAGCAAGTGATGCAAAAGGTAGTCTTGCTTCCCTGCTCGTGCTCAGTGAGCAGTGCATGGCTTCACAACCAGCTATTGATGTCTGGATTGTGTTTGCATGCAAAGAAGAAACTGGTGGAGACGGAACAAAATCATTCCTTGCTTGGTTTACTGAAAAAAAGTGGCTCGAGAAATACACTGAAATTTCTGCCGTTGTTTGTGGACCAACAAACATGAAAGAAATTCACCTCGGGCACCGTGGTAACGTCCACGCCGAAATTACGGTGAACGGTGACGGAGGACACGGATCACAACCTGAACTCATCAAGAAACATGCAATCCTCGAAGCGATGAAAATTGTCGACGAATTGAAGAAGCTTGAAATCGAACTCGGTCAAAAATATGCCGACGCAGTGCTTGGCAAACCTTCCATCGGTATTACTTCCATCCAAGCTGGTGACCCCATCGCACCAAACAAGTTTCCCGATACCTGTTCGTTCACCGTTGATATCCGCACGACGCCGAGCCTTCACAAGAGTGCGTTTGAAATCGTTGAGAATCTTTGCAAGAAATCAGGTGCTCATGTTCGTGTGATTTACACGCCATCACCACCCGGACATACAGATCCAAAAGCAAAAATTGTTGTGTCCGCCAAAAAGCTTGTATCAAAAATTGGTCTTGCGAAGGATTCTACCGACCTCTGTTTCTTCTCTGAGATTGGCATCCCCGGCATAATTCTCGGCCCTGGCGATCAGGCTATCAGTCACAAACCAAATGAATATTGCGAGATTAAAATAGTTGAACAGGCCACACAAGTATATCAAAAACTTATTCAATCACTGTAACTGCGACATACGTAGCAAAAATGACCCATTTGGGTCATTTTTGCGTTTGATCGAGATGCTTACGCAGCTGTTTCAGGAGTTGTCTCGACAGGCGCTTCTGTTGTCGGTGTCTCAAGTGTCGCTTCTGGTGTCTCTACCGGTGTAGCGACTGGAGTCGTTGTTTCGTCTGTCATAGAATACTTCGTTCGTTAGTTACTAAGGTGCTTAGCGTAGCACCTATCACGCAGATGTCCTAACTTTTTCGAATCCACACAACTTTTGTTGACGACAGTGCTGTAGTTTGCTAAAGTAGCAGTATGAACGGTTTCGAGAATAAGAAAACACAAAAACTCGTCGAAGCAGTACTTTCGCTCAAGACGACCGCAGAAGCGGAACGTTTTTTGCGCGACCTGCTCACCGAGCCTGAGATTGCTGAATTTGGCAATCGCTACCGAGCCGCAGAAATGCTTACCGACAAGCTCCCCTACACGCAGATAGAAAAAGAGACCGGTTTGTCGTCGACAACTATCGCCCGCGTCTCAAAATGGCTCAACGCAGGCGGCGACGGCTACAAAGTCGTCATCGCTCGCCTCAACAAAAAGCATCACCATCATACTCCAACCCGTGTCGGGAAAGGATTGTCTTTGCGCAAGAAAAAATAGCTCTGCGCCGAAGCTAGCCCTGTCCCGATACTCGGGACAGGGCTTTAAACAATATTCATTCACATCATAAATAGAGAAACACATGTGTTACACAGCAACAAGTTGTAAATTTTCAACTAACATAAACGATCATACGTGGAAGGAATACATAGTCGGTCCAAGCATCGACAGAACAAGACCCGTCGGGCCGTATTGCACAAAATGCTTGCAAACGAAAAATCAAATCGATCGGTTTCTGCATTTGCAGAAATATTTAAATCAGTCCGTAAAAAACCAAGAAATCTCGGAGCTGAAATCAATCGATAGTCTTAATGGGCAAAATGCGGACATGGTCACAAAATTTCTTATTGAGTATACCCGCACATATATGCTTACTGAGGATGATTACAAGTATGTTTCTGGATTTGTGCTACAAGCAGTACCCAGATGTTCAGATAGTTTTCTTGTTAACGAATACGAAAATCTTTTTATCTGGCACTGGAGAATTTTGGCACTAATTCAACCGCTATGGTTGAGTACCATTCGAGAAAGGTCAATTACTGGGCTCCTTTCGGAAAAAATTAAGGACAGTCGTTGGGTTGATAATAATTTTACAAAAATTATTCATCCCTCGATTACTGGTCATGGTACAGCTGATCCGCAAGGATGTTACCACTAGTTGTGCACAAATTACCGATAAACCCTGCACAACGCGGGGTTTATTATATTCTATTGTTAGGCTTTTGTTTTTTCACCGCTGAAAAAGCCGGTCGTCCTCTTGTCTTACCGAAAATAAAACAGCAAGAATGAATTATTTTATAACTGAATATGGAATTCAACCAATCAATGAAAGTGCTTTTCACTGATAACAATGAAGTCAGGCACGTCATCGGACAAATTCGTCCGCAAGAAAAAATACTCATTACATGCGAAGTTGTGTATGGGTTTGAGATACCGCTGAGTGTTCTTTCTTACATTGCACCAGTAATGAGACTCGCCTCGAACATATCTCAAGCTGAGGTAATCTTCGTAATGAAGCCTTACTTGTGCACCGGGTACTCACTCAGCGAGATGAAGTACGGTGGAATGCTCGTTAGCACGCATTTCACGCAGTACATTCACGAGTATTATCAAGACATTGAGCATCGGACCAGGATGGTGCTTGATAACGTATCGTTGTCACCGATAGCTCAGGAAAAAGTGTACGACTTCTCGAATGTCCCGACGGACGAGAAGGAATTTATAAACTGGATATTTCCGAATCGGCCGTATGACTTTGATAGAATCATTCGTGTAGACACTACGAATTCAAGCTTTCAGTGGCTACCTTACTTGAATCAAATCGCCAAGTTTAGTCTGAAAACCTGTACAGTACATCAACTCATCGCACAAGTTGACCAAGATCCTAACGAGTATTCTCGTTGTCACGAAGCATCAATCTATAATTCTCAATTATGCGAGTTATACCCGTATGGATTGCCGGACACGTTTCAAGATTTGTTTTTTCAGATTACGAAATTCAATTCTGAACATCAACAATCACGATTGAACAAAAATTACACTATTTTATTGCAGGACTTTGCAAAAACTAGGATATTTTACCCCGAAGGACGGATAAATGAGCAAACTCTAGCTGATGGCTATACCCAAATGCAAAAGTTTGCGAATAAATGGATAAAATAAACGAACGCTTTGAATTATAAAACCCGCACGATACAAATTGTGCGGGTTTTAATCTGCGTGTCTTAACGATTGTGAACCGGAAAGGTAAATCCATCTACATCACGAGTATCAGGATTGCCGTCGGTGTCGACGTACTTGTCTTCGTCGTCTTCGTCGCTCTCGTCGTCATCATCGCTTGTGCGACGATTCCAATCATCGCCACCGGGAGCCTCTGGAGACAGGCCGGGTGCCGGTACTTCTTCACGTTCCGCACGAGGTGTGGTACGAGTGTCGATCAATTCAAAATAATCAGCGATTGTTTTCATGCGTGTGTTTTTTACTTTCTAATTTGAATACTCAATTCGCGAAGTTGTTTTTCGGACACTTCACTCGGTGAGCCCATCATCAAATCTTTGCCTTCACCAGTCTTTGGGAATGCGATGACTTCACGAATGTTTGGTTCATTTTGGAGAAGCATGACGATGCGATCGATACCTTGCGCGCATCCGCCGTGTGGTGGTGCTCCATATTCAAACGCTTGCAACATGTGTCCGAATCGAGCCTCTATTGCATCTTGTGACAATCCGAGCAATTGGAAAATCTTGTTCTGCATTTCACGCTTGTGAATACGAATTGATCCTCCTCCAAGTTCATATCCGTTGAGCACGATGTCGTACGCATTTGCACGCGCTTGGAGTGGCGCAGTGTCAAGGAGCTCGGCATCTTCGACTTTGACCGAGGTGAATGGATGGTGCACTGCTTGCACTCCCCCTTCATCGTCTTTTTCAAACATTGGAAAATCAACGACCCAACAGAACGCAAGCTCATTCCGATCATCCTTGTTGACGCGCATGTCGGGCTTGTCGTTACCGTATTTCTCCATTGATTCTGCGTACGTAATACGAGGGAACGGAATTTGTTGAATTTTCTTTTCAGGATACAGCGTCTGTACCATGGCAATATACATCGCCTCTGTGTACGAGATCACGTCTTCTTGCTCGACGAACGACAATTCGTAATCGAGCTGAGTGAATTCAGGCTGGCGATCTCCGCGGGTATCTTCATCACGCATACATCGCGCAATCTGGAAATATTTTTCAAATCCAGCAACCATTGAGAGTTGTTTGAATTGCTGTGGAGATTGTGGCAAGACATAGAAATTGCCTGGAGAAAGTCGTGAAGGAATGACATACTCGCGTGATCCTTCAGGTGTGCCCTTGGTCATCATCGGAGTTTCGATTTCGATGAAATCGTTCTGATGCATGTACTCACGGAAAAACGTGATGATCTTGTCGCGCATGCGAATATTTTTCTGCATGCGCTCACTGCGAAGATCGAGATACTTGTACTTCATACGAATATCTTCGCCGACCTGCATGGTGTCTGTGTTCAATTCAAATGGTGGCGTTTCAGATTTGTTGAGCACTTGAATTCCGGTAACTTCAAGTTCTACGTCTCCTGATGGAATATTGGGATTGATGTTTTTCTCCGGACGTTTGTTGACCTTGCCTTCGAGACGAAGCACCCATTCTGGACGGATTTCTTTTGCGATAGTGATCGCATCAGTATGCATCGGAAGAACGATACATTGAATGATTCCTTTCATATCACGCAAATCAAAGAAGACCATCTTGCCTTGGTCTCGTCGCACATCAACCCATCCTGCGAGTACGACAGTCTCGCCAACTTTACCCGACAACTCACTCGTGTAAATTCTATCTCTCATATTTCTTGCGCCGGAGGAGCAAACAAAAATCGCCTCTCCAAACGTATTATTAGTAATACATTTGTAGGGGCGATGTTTGTCGCGGTGCCACCCTACTTTTCGACTCATTGAGCGCTATGACGGGCGCACCCGAAAAGGTCTACTGGCCAAAATCTATTGCGAGCTTTTGGTTTTCTTCTTTTTGCCTCGTCCGTGTCAGCGGAGTCGACGGCATACGCACTATACCACGCAAATTATAAACAGGAAACCTATCGAAATCCTCCAAGTGGCGGATGGTACGCCTCCCCCATACGCTCGAGCGGAATTGAGAGAATCGACGTCACAAGGAAGAGCAAGAAGTAGAGCGGTGTAGCAAGAAAAAATGACACGCGGTCGTTCACCTGCCAATCACGGTAATGTTCTTGTAGGTACAAGAACGCCGTATTAAGTGGGTAATAAAAAATCGAAAGAATCGAAATGATAAGAATTTTGATTGCATTAATGAGGAATTCCATACAGTATATTGCTCGTTATAGGAGTAACCCGACTCCTTTTTTGACTGCGACCATTTTTTGTTCGGCGCGAGTTTTCACAACCTCGGCGCCAGCGGATAATACATCTTCGACGATTTTCGGATTTGCAAGTAATTCTTCATATCGTGCACGCATAGGTGTAACGAATGCTTTGATATCGCTTGCGAGTGCATCTTTGAGTGCTTTGTACTTGCCTTTGTTTGCTTCGTAGAGCGGTGCGAGTTCAGCTTCCGATTTGAAGAGCTTGTGAATCGCATACACATTTACCGGAACATCACCTGACGAATCGGTCACAATACTCATCACTGCCTTTTCGATTTCAGCATCACTCGCAAAAAGTGGAATCGTGTTTCCATAACTCTTGCTCATTTTGCGACCGTCGAGCCCTGGAACAATACCAGTTGATTCAAGAATAAGTGGCTCTGGCATTTTAAATTGCTCGCCCCAAATGCGATTAAATTTTTCTGCCGTATCGCGCGCATATTCAATATGTTGCTTCTGATCAGAGCCAACAGGAACAACGTCAGGGTTTTGCATCAAAATATCCGCTGCCATGAGGATTGGATAATCAAAAAGCCCGACAGTCGCTTCTTTGCCATTTGCAACAGCATCCTTGTAGGCTACAGCTCGCTCAAGATATGGAACAGTCGTCAAACAATTAAACATCCACGTAAGCTCACAGAGCTCGCCACCAATTGCAGATTGTTGGAACAATGTGACTTTTTTTGGATCAAGTCCGCACGCCATGTATGTTGCCGCAATAGTAAAAATATTCTTTCGAAGTTCGGCACGATCACGTACCGTCGTCAACGCATGCAAATCAGCAATAAAAATATATGATTCATACGAATCTTGCATGTCGATGAACTGCTTGATAGCTCCAAAATAGTTGCCGAGGTGCATATCACCTGTCGGTTTGATGCCAGAAAGGAGGACTTTTTTCATAGTTCGAGTATACCAAACCGAGGAAAAAAACGCGATGGCTCACTATTCACACGTTAGTAACACGGTTTCCCTGTTTGCCTACTTCCGTTCAAATTCTTACGTGCTAAAATCGGTGCATGTCTGGCGAAAAGAAACTCCGCGTTCCACCCCAAAGTCTCGATTCCGAGAAGGCTGTTCTTGGTTCCATTATGTTGAAACCGGGCACGCTCCTCGATATTGCAGACCGAATCACTGCAGAGTCGTTTTATAGCGACAAACACCGCAAGATTTATGAGACCATGCTTGAGCTTTCGGCCAAAAACGAGCCGATTGATCTTTTGACACTCTCTCACCGTCTCAAAGAAAAGAAATTGATTGATTCCATCGGTGGATCAAAATTCTTGGCTGAGCTTACAAATTCAGTTCCGTCTTCGACCAACGCCGAGCATTATGCAGCAATCGTTGAGGAAAAATATATCCTTCGTCGTCTAATCGAATCTGCCGACAAACTTGCTGAGCTCGGATACGATACTCAGGAACTCACGCTTGAAGATGTGCTCGACACAGCGGAAAAAGAAATTTTCGCAATCGCAGAAAGTCCAAAGCGTGGAAAATATCTCGCACTCAAAGACACACTCGGCGAAGCATGGACTCGTCTTGAACGATTGCACTCAAACAAAGGTGAGATTCGTGGAGTCGCAACAGGATTCAAAGCGCTCGACGATATGTTGTCTGGATTTCAGAATTCTGACCTCATTATTCTTGCCGCTCGTCCGTCTGTGGGAAAAACCACGCTTGCCCTTGATTTCGCTCGCCTTGCTGCGACCAAGCAGAATGTTGGTGTTGCTATCTTCTCGCTTGAAATGAGCTCTCAACAGCTTGTAGACCGTATGCTGGCCGCTGAATCACGCGTGAGTGCATGGCAATTGCGCACCGGAGGACTTTCGACCAGCGGTTCGGACTTTACGCTTCTTCGTGAAGGTCTCGACCGTCTTTCAAAAGCACCAATCTTCATCGACGATCAAGCATCGAGTACCATCGCGCACATCAAATCGATTTCTCGCCGTCTCAAAAACGAACACAACATAGGTCTCATCATCATCGACTACCTCCAGCTCATGTCGACAAGTAAAAACTACGACTCAATGGTAAATCAAGTGACCGAAATTTCGCGCTCGCTCAAAGCACTTGCCCGTGAAATCAATGTTCCAGTCATTGCCCTGTCACAGCTTTCCCGTGCCGTGGAAGCTCGTGGTGGCGAACCTCGCCTCTCCGACCTCCGTGACTCAGGATCTATTGAACAAGATGCCGACGTGGTGATGTTCATTCACCGCGAAGACCGCTTCAACAAAGAATCCGACAGACAGAATATTGCAAAAATCATCATCGCAAAACACCGTAACGGTCCTGTTGGAGATATTGAACTATACATGGACGAGAAAACTTCGAGCTTCATGTCGATTGATACCGGTTCTGGCCTTGATGCATTCGCCGCTTCGAGTGGAGGCAGTAGCACTGATGTAGATTTCTAAATTCGTTCGTATGGAAACACTCAAACAGCTCCAACAACTCTTCAAACGATTCCCAGGGATCGGTGAACGACAAGCGATGCGCTTCGCGTATTTCTTGGCGACAGCAGATGAGAATTACACTCGGGATTTGATTGAACAAGTCACCCGACTTCGCAAAAATGTTCGTCGTTGTGCACGATGCTACGCCCTCTCCGAAAATATTGCCGATGGAAAATGTCCGGTTTGTAATGACAACACGCGCGACAAAAGTATGCTCCTCATTGTCGAAAAGGACGCCGATCGTGACCGATTTATGCAATCGCGAACGTATAGCGGTACGTATTTTGTGCTTGGAGGTCTCGCGCCTGCGATTGAAAAAGATGCTTCCACGCATATTCGTCTTGAAGAATTGTCTCGGCTCGTAAGTGCAGAATCAAAATCCACACTCAAAGAAATCATTCTTGCGCTCTCGGCCACACCTGACGGCGAGCGTACCGAAGCACTCGTCACGCTTCAGCTTCAGAAATCCGAAACCAAAATCCCTGTCTCAATCCTCGGCAAGGGTCTCTCAACCGGCACGGAAATCGAATACTCCGACGCCGACACACTCGGCAATGCGCTCCGCACGCGAACGAAGAGCGAGTAATTGATTATTCATAATTACAGATAACCATATGGCAACGATAGAAGATTTTTTGAAACTTGATATTCGTATTGGCAAAATTATTTCTGTGACCGATTTCCCTGAAGCTAAAAAACCTGCGTATAAACTTACTATCGATTTTGGCGCAGAAATTGGAGTCAAAAAATCATCGGCACAAATTGTCGCGCGATATACAAAGGAGGAACTCGCTGGCAAACTCGTTCTCGGCGTCGTCAATTTCCCATCACTAAAAGTTGGTCCATTCGAGTCAGAAGTCCTTACTCTTGGCGTACCCGATTCTAATGGAAAAGTAATTTTAATAACTCCTGAATCTCCTGACGCCACAATTGGAGGGAAATTATACTAATACATATTCTGCATAACAAAAAACACTCTGAGATTTTCAGAGTGTTTTTTGTTATTGGAACTATTATTTGATCGCTGAAATCTTCACTTCTGAATATTCCTGACGATGTCCGTTCTTCTTGTGATACTTACTCTTTGCTTTGTACTTCACGACGAGGACTTTCTTTCCGCGACCTGCGGTTTGAAAAATTCCTTCGACAGTAGCACCTTTAATCGTTGGAGTTCCGACTGAAGTGTCTTTGCCGTTGTCGACGAGGAGAACTTGATCAAATACTACCTTGTCGCCTTTTTTGAGGTCACCTGGAAGTGTTTCTACGCGGACAACATCTCCGACAGATACCGGATACTGTTTGCCCCCTGTTGCTATAATTGCGAATTCAGTCATACCAAGAGTATATTACACGATTTTTTATAGAAGTCAAACTGTGGAAAGTGCCTTAAAATAAGGACAAAATGGCAGCAATACCAGCCACAGCCATAATGCCCACAGTGAGCCAACCAACACGTGTCGCAAGCTTGCTGTTGGTATAATCCCCCATTATTTTCTTCTCCGAGCTCAGAAGCACCACGAAAATCAATATAACAGGGGCAATAACACCGTTTGCTACCGCAGAATAAATGAGAGCTTTGATAGGATCGATGCCACAGAAATTGAGCAAAATACCAAGCACGACCGAGACGATGATAACTCCATAGAATGCGTACGCCTCTTTCAATTTGCGATATAAACCATGCTTCCAACCAAAGCTTTCTGAGATTGCGTACGAAGTTGATCCGGCGAGTACTGGTATGGCGAGCATTCCTGTGCCGATGATACCGATCGCAAAGAGAAAGAATGCGAGGTCACCGGCGAATGGACGGAGAGCCAAGGCAGCGTCAGCTGCCGTCGCGATATTGGTAACTCCATGGGAATACAAAGTCGCGGCACACGCTGCAATGATAAAGAACATCACGATGTTTGAGAAAAACATTCCACTCCAAACATCTGCGCGTATATGACGGATCTCTTTTTTGGTGACAGGTTGAATCCATTTATTTTCATCATCGCGTCCTTGCAAATTTTGTTCTTCGACTTCTTGTGAAGTTTGCCAGAAAAACAGGTATGGTGAAATCGTTGTACCAAGAATGGCACAGATAAGAAAAATTTGGTCCTTGCTGAACGTGATACTTGGCATGACTGTATTTCGCATCAGTACTCCCCAGTCAAGATGACTCATAAGTGCGGAGAAAATATATGCGAGCAAAATAAACGCGAGATATTTGAGATATTTTGCGTAACGAGCATATGTCGTGAAGATTTGAAGCAACAAACTCAACACAGCAAAGCCAATGATGAGCAACATAAAGCTCATGTGTGGAGCGATCAACTGTGTTCCTTTTGCCATTGCACCGAGATCAGCGCCAATATTAAAGGTATTCGCCACAAACAAAAGTGATGTGATCATATACAACGCCCAGCGTGGATATCGATGACGAATGTTCGCTGCAAGTCCGTGGCCAGTGACGACACCAATGCGCGCACACATTTCTTGCACGACGGCCATGAGTGGAAAGGTAAACCATGAAAGCCAGAGAAGTTTGAATCCGTATTGAGCTCCAGTTTGGGAGTATGTGGCAATTCCGGAAGGATCGTCGTCAGAGGCACCAGACGTGAGTCCTGGTCCAAGTGTGTTCCAATATTCTTCGGCAAGCTTAAACGGCTTCTTGCTCACAAGAATTTTTTCCTCTTTTTCCACGAATTCGATCCCTTCTTCGAGTAATTTTGCGGGGACTTCGAATGCTTCTTCAAGTCCATCCGTTTCCGTTTTTTTCATATTCATAATACTAAGCGAAAGTATACTCTATACACTTACATTTTGGAAATAGAACAAGTATAATGTACGCATGATATCTCGATACACAACACGCCAAGGTCTCACGTGGATTGATCTTGAATCTCCAACCAAAGAAGAAGCAGATGCAATCTCAGAAGAATATAGTCTTCATCCATTAATCACAAATGAACTCGTGACGAGTTCTGAACGCGCAAAAGTCGACATCTACGAAAATGGCATTTATGTCATTTTGCATTTCCCTATCCGCAACCGCACCACAGGACGAATCCGCGAAACGGAAATCGATTTCGTTTTGCTTGAAAACACGCTCATCACGACTCACTATGAACTTGTGGATCCACTCCACGATTTTGCAAAGATTTTTGAAGCAAATAGCTATATTTCTAGCGCACGTTTCGGCGAGCATGCTGGTTTCCTTTTCTTTGCCCAAATGAAAGAGCTCTACAAGCACACACTCTTCCTCCTTGAATCAGTCGAACACGACATTCGTGACATTGAACACAAAATTTTTGCTGGACAAGAAACGGCAATGGTCAGTCACCTCTCACGTGTATCCCGCACAATCATCGATCTCAAATCAGCGCTTCGCTCTCACACTGAAATGATCAAATCATTCAGTGCCTCAGCCCAAAAGATGTATGGTCCTGAATTCGCAAACTACGCATCTATGATTGAAGGCGAATGCTTACACGTTACGCAAGCGCTCGAAGAAAGTCGCCAAATGGTGCAAGACCTCCGCCGCACCAACGACTCTCTCCTTTCGGCAAAGACCAACGCCACAATGCGTCGCCTCACTGCGATCAACGTCGTATTGCTTCCTCTCGGGCTCATTTCATGGATATTTGCAATGAACTCAAAATACCTGTATCTTGATGATCCGAAGCGCCTCATTGCCGTCCTCGCAAGCATGGTCTTCACTTGTCTCATCTTGATAATCTATTTCCGCTCTAAAAAATGGCTTTAACGTTCTACAATTCTCTCACGCGCAAAATCGAACCGTTTCGTACGACAAGTGCACACGGTGTTGGTATGTATACCTGCGGGCCGACTGTCTACAACTATGTAACGATCGGCAATTGGCGCACCTACACGCTCGGCGACCTCGTAGCTCGTGTGCTTCGCTACAACGAGTACAAGGTCAATTACTACATGAATATTACCGATGTCGGTCATTTGACTGGCGACAATAGTGGTGACGCAGATACCGGTGAAGATCGCATGGAAAAAGCCAAGGCTCGTGAAGGCAAAAATGCATGGGAAATCGCAAAGTTTTATACCGAAGATTTCAAGCATGGATACACAATGCTGAATCTCACTTTGCCTGAAGCATTCCTCCCTGCAACAGAACATATTCCCGAGCAAATTGCACTTGTACAACAGCTCGAACAAGCAGGCCTCACGTACCGTATCAATGACGGTATCTATTTCGACACTGAGGCATTCGAGAAGAAAGGATTTACGTATGGCGTGCTTTCAAACCTCGACCAAATCAAAGCAGGTGCACGTGTCGACTTCAATCCAGAAAAACGTAACTTCCGCGACTTCGCTCTTTGGAAATTTAGCCCGACCGATGCACAGCGTGACATGGAATGGCAGAGCCCATGGGGTGTTGGATTCCCTGGCTGGCATATTGAATGTTCAGCTATGAGTATGAAGTATCTCGGTGAGCAATTTGACATCCACGTCGGTGGTGAAGATCTCAAGAGTACGCATCATCCAAACGAAATAGCGCAAGCAGAAGGCGCGACTGGCAAAAGTCCGTTCGTACATTTTTGGATGCACGGCGCATTCTTGCAAGTCGATGGCGGTCGCATGGGTAAATCGCTCGGAAATGCATATACACTTGCAGACATTACCGCACGCAATATCAGCCCACTCGCCCTCCGCTACTTTTACTTCTCTGGCCACTATCGTTCCCCACTCAATTTCACCTGGGAAGCACTCACCGCAGCCGACACATCGCTCAAGCGTATCAAAGCGATCATTACAAGTGACTCGCTCGACACGGAACACATGCTCGCAAGCGGCAAAGTAGACGAATCATATCGAGAAAAGTTTTTGTCTGCCATAAACGACGACCTCAATATGCCACTCGCGCTCTCTATCCTTCACGAACTCGTACACGACAAGAACATCGCTCCGAGCGACATGGTGGTAACGGCGCTCAATTTTGACGAAGTATTTGGATTCAATCTGGGAGAAAAAACGACACTCGAAATTCCAGCCGAAGTCCTCATCTTGGCAAACAAACGTGAAGAAGCCCGCAAATCAAAAGACTGGGCAGAGAGCGACACACTTCGCGATGCGATTCTCGCACACGGATTTACAGTGCGAGACACTGACAAAGGTTATGTTATCGAAAAGAAATAGCCAAACAAAAAAACGACTGAGCTCTCGCTCGGTCGTTTTTTTGTAACGAAACTACATCGCCTTGAGTTCAATAGTGAATGTCGAGCCCTTGCCTGCACCTGGAGAGTCGATAACGACCTCTCCACCATGAGCCTCGGCAATCTGCTTTGCGAGATAGAGACCAAGTCCTGAACCACTTGTGTTTGTCTTACCTCCTTCTCCACGACTAAATTTCTGGAAGAGTTTTTCTTTTTCTTCTGCGGAAATTCCCATTCCGGTATCGGTGACCGCAATACGAACCATCTTGGTTGCTTCATTGCGAGCAAGCAAGACGGAAATAGATCCTTGCATGGTGTATTTGATTGCGTTGTCGATGACATTGAGCACCACCTGACGAATCTTTTCCATGTCTCCATTGATTGTATATGGTCCCTTGTTGTCTGTTGCAAACGAAAGTTTCAATCCTTTCTTTTCTGCGGTGATAGACAAGTCGGTCGTCAAATCGTGAACTGGCTTCTCGAGATCAAATGGAGCCATTTCATATTTCATTCCTCCAGCCTCAATCTTGGACACGTTCAACAAGTCTTCAACGATCTTCGTGAGGTGACTACTCGATTCGAATACGCGGTTGATAGCTTCCTTTTGCTTTGTATCAACAGTACCAAAGGATCCGTCGAGAAGCATGGATGTATATCCGCGGATTGCAGTAAGCGGACTACGGAGCTGGTGAGCAGCAAGCGACAAGAATTCTGTTTTGAGCTTGTCGACACTCTTCAATTTTTCGTTTGCATCCTGAAGCGCTTCGTACGTGAGCGATTTGTCGAGCGCGAGGGAGACCACGTTCACGATACTTCCGATGATACCTTTTTCGTAATCAGGGAGTGAATCATATTCACGATTCATACTGATGAGCAACATTCCAAGGACATGTTCACCAAGTGCGAGTGGATAGACGATGGACGATTTGATATGTGCTCGATCTGCGAGCATTTTGATTTCTTCTGGTGCGAGCACGCCGTTCTTGTGAATGAAGCCGAATTTTTCGTTCAAAACTGGCTGACGCTTGTTCATCACACCGTCGAAAAATTCTCGAGTCGAAGCCTTGTCGATTGAAGTGTAATCAATCTTGATTCCCGAAAGACGAAGCTGTTCTTCATAACGATCGGATCTCGAATAGCCGATCTGGTCGAGCGCATCGTTCTCTTTGTCGTACTGAAACATAGACACAGATTCGTAGTTCAATGCTTCGCGAACCGAATCGGAAATTTTACGAGCAAGATCCTCAGGCGTCAGCGTAAGAATACTTGTCTCATACAAATTACCAAGAAGCGAAAGCGCCTTGTTTTTGATAGCAAGTTCGGCATTTCGCTTGTAGAGAATTTCGTTTACATCACTCGGAGTGAGTGAGTCTTTTGCGCTTGATGCGTCTGGTTGTTTTTTGTGCCAGGAAAAAAGTGACATTAGTGACTTGGTTTAAAATTATTGATACTAATGTTATTTGAGACTTGTCGGAATATCTTCTGATGGAATATCTGCTGTAAGGTCTACGACTGCTTCACGACTGACTTCTCGAGAGAGACGTCCGAAAAGCTGTTCGTAGCGAGAAACGAGACTGTTGATGACTTCCTTTGGCTCCCCTGTGACGCTCACTGTGTGAGCCTTAGGATCAACAATGGTAAGCCCTGGAACCTTCGCTGCCTCACTCCAAGCGAGTGGCCCGATGATAGCCTCCTGCTCCTTGATGATACGGATAGATATTTGATTGAAGACGTCTATTGCTGTATCCATAATGATTATTATTGCGTGTTACGTATTTTTGAAAATACCGCGCCGAATTGAATAAGGGCAAACGACAAAAAAGTGTAGGCAAGTAAGTATAGCATGTCTCCGTATCCACCATTCAGCCAAGTGTTGTTCCCTGCTTGGTAAAGGAAATTAAAGTCAGCAATGTACTGCACACATAGCGCTCCCAATAAAAGAAGCACGGTGCTTTTCATTACTCCACCCAAGAAATCTTTTGAAAATACAAAAGCTAACATAGCGAGAGAAATGTAGGTCGCCTGACCAAGTGGATATCCAAAATCTAACACTATCTTAAGTGGATTCGTAAAATCAAACTGATAGCCTCTTAAGAAAAGCGTATATGAAAGCCCTAGCAATACCGCTGGGAGCAAAAACGCAAAAGCTTTACCGTGATATGACTTCAATGAGATTCTTGAACCGCAAACACGTCCAATAAGGTATGTTCCGTAAATATAAAACGGAATACTACCGAAGAATCCGACGTCAGCAAGAGACGGATACGGTACTTGCACTTTTAACACCAGATTGTAAATACTAAAAACTGTTTGCCCGAAGTTTTGAAGCAAAAGACCAATTGAAAAAACTAGTACAGCTCGGCCGATAAGACTTTTTGCGCCGCCCCATGAATTTGAAATTATAATACCAGAAACAGCACCAATAAATGCGACAATCTGATAAACAGCGCCCCAGCGAAGATTCTCGATTGTTAAACTTGAGTTAAATTTAAAAAACAAAATCGCCCACCACACCGCAAGCGCAACAGAAACAACCAATAATATTTTTTTTGGGAACTCGAACGTTGGAGATTGTACTTGGTCCATGCACCTATTCTAACACTATCTTGTACTTTTTTAAAAATATACCTGTTGAAAATCTCTCCTTACTTTTCTTGAGGCCTTCTAATCCTAGATCTTGCTCAAAATTTAAGTACTGACAACCGTGTTCGATTAATATCCTCGCAGTCTCCTTCATCATATAATCGTAAATTCCGTTATGGGAAAAGTCTGCTTTAACATAGTGACATATAGCGTTTACATCATCGACTATTTCAGCAAGATGGTACCCAACAATTTGATCGTCAATAAACACCCCTACCGTAACAATATTACGGTGCTCAGGAACAGCTAAAAACCTATCGATAGCTATTAATTCGTTACGAACTTCATCGTATGGGTCTTTTTCAGCCTTATAACGCATCCAAGCTATGTTAATTTTCTTTATATTAAACTTAGTTTTTTCGTCGTTAATATCCAATATTTCCGCTCTGAGTGTTGGGCAAGTACGCATCAATTTATTCATTGCTGTTCTTTTACTTGCAAAATGTCCTCCAGAGAAACTGGAGAGTACTTTTAGGTCATAAATATAGTCAAATTGATCTGGCTCCTCAATTTTTTCAAATTTTTCTGGATCAATTAAATTAGCAACAATTTCTGGGATCAGCTTTAATTCTTTACAGCTCGTATCAAGTGAGCAAACGTAATCCTTAAGCGCCTCTACTGTTTTAGTTAGTTCATTCTTACCAATCAGAGAATAAAAAGAATCTTCAGTTAGATAGTGCGAAAATCGAACAATTAAATTATTATTTAAATACGAAACAGCCATGTCACCACGAACGTCCCATGTCCACATACTTACAAAGTTAAAGTCAGAATACGGTGGGAATTGATGTGTAAAATTCTCGATTTCGTCTTTGTCAGACAATTCGAGCTTTTTGAATTCTGGGAATTGTGGAATCATAAGGGTTTTGATTAGTAGATGAGAAATCCCCCGACACATACGAGGAGGATACCTAAAACATATTGTAACATGAATACCGGTTTATCGCAAGGGTCTAAGAACTTCGGGAAAAAAACCGTTATAATATAAGCCTCGATGAGGACGAATACGGGCTGAATCGAGCTAATCGAGAGCACGAGCGCCACTGGAGCGAGCAGTATGGCCGCGTTTGTGGCCATGAGCGCAACGATGTTCATAACCTCGGCAAGACCGGTCAATCCAAGTGAATTCAGGCTCTTTTTGGTGAGCATGTCTATCGCCTGCTTTCGATATGGCGCAACACCAAAGAAAAGCAGGAAACCAACCATGCCGATACCCAAGTATTGCCAGAACATCGCCGTCCAAAATGGAATATGCTCACCGACGATTTTGAATAGCGTGTTATAAATCCCAACGAATGTTGTCGCGACGATCATCAGGAGTAACACGTGTCCATTAAACGATAGTCGCTCACCTTTCTTTTTGATAATGAGCAAAGTACCGACAAGAATCACGAGGACTGCAAGAAATTGCATACCCGTAGGTGATTCGCTCAGCATGAGATATCCAAACAAAAGCCCCATAATTGGGGCGAATTGAAAGAGCGAAATAACAGTGGCTGTTGATTCGGCTTCAAGTGCCCAAAAATAGAACAATATGTAGAGTGCTTCAAACATTCCGGAGAGAATGAGCACTCCGACTGATTGCGAATCAAGTGTGATCCCAAGCGCACCTTGTTTGAGAAAGATGCATCCAGCAGCAATCAAACTCACGAGCGAGGAAAGAATCAATAGTCCTCCACTACCTCCCTCACCCTCTCCTTGTGAATTCGAAAGGAGGAATTTGTCGAGGTAATTTGCGACACTCCATGCGAGCGGAGCGAGGAGGGCTAAGAGGAACCAGTTCATAAGTAATGGATAGTATTAGACGTGCCAAAGCGAACGAAAGAACGTTGGTTTTTCATTTAGTGCAGATTCGTCTGTCTCTCCACAAAAACCGAGCACGCCGAAAGTCAGCAAAAAGAGAGCGGTGGTAAAAATAATATCACCAAGGTCGCCGTTGAAATATGTCGCGAGACTCGTAGTGTACGAAAAGACTGAGTCCGCAACAAACATAACTGCGAGACCAGACAATATTGAGAAAATAGCAATGCGATATTCACTCATGATAAAACGGAACGAGAGACCCGAGATTATGACGGCTGCAGTCAAGCTGATGAAATCTCCAAGTGGATATGCGATATCAAAGAAATTTTTAAGTGGAGAATCCGAACTCGACAAAAGTACTCCTTGGCGAGCAACCGTGATCAAGAAATAGTACGAGAAAAAGAACATGATGACTGGGGCAATGACCATGAAGAGCGAAGCGAACCGTCGGCGAAGTCCGAGGTCTGCACCAGCAGCACGTGCGAGGTACACTGCACCAATACAATAGAAAAACACACTTGGAGCAAAGCCAAGGTCTGCAAATGATGGGTATGGAGCAGACACACCAGTAAAGAAATTGTAGTAAGACCAAATCAATTCACCACATCCCCAACAGAAAAGTCCTAATCCAAGAAAGAATACACCACGACTCACATAACCCTTCATGCTCGTCCAATCACGTGCACGAAGCATCGCGACGAGACCACCAAAGAACGGAAGCAATCCCATGAGAAACGAGAAGAAATAATTTAAGTTACCAAATGTTCGGTGAGTTGCAAAAAGGAAGAACCAAAAAATAATCATTCCGGTCATATACCAAACCGAGATTCGCTGCGCGTAATTTATTTTCATCGCAAATATTGTACCATAAAGTCAACCGATTTCGGAAAGTGAATATCTTTTTCTCTTCATTTTCTCGTGGTATTATGCACGCATGCCACAATCAATCATTAATACAAAAGACCCGAAGGTCGCAGACGCGCATATTATCAGTGCTCCGTACGATGCAACTGCATCATTCCACAAAGGTACAGCCGAAGGTCCAAAGAAAGTCGTCGAATGTCTCAACACGCAGATTGAATTCTGGGACAAGCGATACGGAATCGAGTCAACCGACTATATCAAAATCGCCCATACTGAAATCCCTGGCCTCGCCAAGATGGCTCCGGATGAAGCACATGCGGCTGTGGTCAAAATGTGTTCTGAGAGTGTTGCTCCGCTCACCCTTCTTCTCGGTGGCGAACATTCGATGAGTTTTGGTGCACTTAAAGCACTCGCAAAGAAAGAAAATCCAAAGGATGTGACCATTTTCCAGATTGATGCTCACTGTGACCTCCGCAAGGACGACAGCGACTACAACGACACTGACCCAACGGAATATGCTCACTCGGCAGTTATGCGTCGCGCACACGAACTTGGATTCAATCTCGTACAGGTTGGTATTCGTGCCTACTCAAAAGAAGAGTCTGACTATTTTTCCTCGTTCAAAAATATCAAAACGTTTGAGTGGAATGGTGAAAAAATTCCAAGTATTGCTAAAGTTGTCGCCGCTATCAAGACAAAGAAAGTGTACATCTCAATCGACGTTGATGGTATTGATCCGGCCTTCATGCCAGGTACCGGAACTCCGGTCCAAGGTGGTCTTGAGTGGTGGTACACATTAAAGCTCCTCGAAAAAGTCATCGAAAAGAAAACACTTGTCGGTGCCGATGTTGTCGAAGTCTCCCCTGTCCCAGACAACGTGCTCACCGAATACGGCGCAGCGCAAATCGTGTACAACATGATAAACACCTTCTACAAGAAACGCCTTCTCGCAGCGAAAAAGAATTTAAAGTAGAAAACGTTTACAGAAGCACGGCAGGCAGAAAAGTAAAAAACACCTCAAGAAAGGACTCGCGGAGCGCGACGGCGCGAGCGTGAGGCGAAATTTCTTCAGAAATTTACGCCGGTCCTTTCGGAGGTGTTTTTTTACTTTTCTGCCTCTTTTTTTCTGTTATGCGTACTGCTTAATGAGCGCATTTGCTGCTTCAGGGTTTGCCTTCGCTTCAAGAAGTGCGGTAAGCATGAGCGGAGCGACGATAGTCGCGTCTGATTCAACCACGAACATTGGAGTGTCTTTGGTGAGCTTGTCCCATGTGATCTTCTCGTTTGGAGTAGCACCTGAATATGATCCGTATGAAGTTGTCGAATCTGAAATCTGACAGAAGTAAGCCCATGGCTTCACATCCTTGACTTCAACGTCGTATTTGAGCGATGGCACGACGCAGATTGGGAAATCTCCAGCAATACCTCCTCCAATTTGGAAGAATCCAACACCAGCACCTTCGGACATTTTCTGATACTGCTCATAAAATGCAGCCATGTACTCAACACCACTCTTTACGATTGAAGCTGAACAGTCATTGTGATACACGTGACCCGCAAAAATGTTTCCGAATGTTGAGTCTTCATATCCTGGAACAACAATTGGAATATTTGCCTGCGCTGCTGCGAGCAACCAACATTCATTCACGTCACCTTGGTAATCCTTTGGATCAACTTGCTGAATGAGCTCGTAGAAATATTCGTGCCAGAAGCGACGAGTTTTGTCTTCGGTAGCTTTGATCCATGTAGGCACAATCTGTTTTTCAACGACGCGGAATGCTTCGTCTTCTGGAATCGAAGTATCAGTCACACGACGCATGCGATTTTCAAGGATCTTTGTGTCGTCCTCTTTTGTAAAGTAGCGATAATCAGGAAAATCTTTGTAATGATCGTGTGCAACGAGACGGAAGAGTGATTCCTCAAGGTTTGCACCAGTGACAGACATTCCCGAAATGAGCC
The DNA here is from genome assembly GCA_037143195.1 of bacterium. Classification (GTDB taxonomy): domain Bacteria; phylum Patescibacteriota; class Minisyncoccia; order Phycocordibacterales; family UBA9973; genus CAITQP01. The sequence continues at coordinate 264,390 of JBAWZD010000001.1, forward strand.
CAGCGCGGATGGCTGGAGCAAGCACAATACCAAGCTGAGCAGAACTCATCGCTCCCGCAACAGCCCAGAACATCTTTCCACCTTTCTGTGTGTGCTCCCAATATGAGAGAGTGGCATCACGAAGTGCTCGTGAATTGAAGTTCTTGTAATTCTTCAAAATAAATTCAAATGTTGGAAGATTGTTATTCATAGGAATGAGTATATCAAATTATAATTTACCAACCGAACTTTTGTCCGACATCCTCTGGACTTTCACGTTTGCGAGCGACAACAATGTGTCCGTTCTCAGCAATGATCTTCAGTGGCGCAGACAAGAGACAGTGCTTCATTGAGAGCGATGCTTGGTAACCTCCGGTATCGAATATTACGATATACATTGGATCCTGCGTATCAAAATCATAGTCAGGCAACGTCACTGAGCCATTGATGCCTTTGTATGTATCGTCAGAATCACATGTCGAACCTGCGAGCCAGACTTCATTCAGGTTCTTGTCATTTTTGTTGTTGGCTGGTGCCATGGCCCATTTTTGACCAATCGCCCACGTGTCACACAGATCGTTCATAAAGCTTCCATCAATAACATACCATTTCTTTCCCTCAGCTTTTTTGTCGTAAATCTTTTTTGTATCACTCACTTTGTAGACCGTAATCTGGGCTGGGTACACCATGTAACTTCCCCACTCGCAAATAAGGTTTGGGTGCGGAACACCACGCTTATCGGCTTCGCTCTTCAAAAGTTCAAAGATTTTTTCCATGAGTTTTTCGATAGAGTACGTCTTGGTTCGAGTGAAAGGAATCGGCATTCCTCCTCCGATATCGAGCGTGTCGAGCGATGGGTTTTTTTCCTTCAACTTGAAGTATACGTTCAACGCGTACTTGATTGGCGGAAGCATGTCATTGATCGTCTCGATTTGTCCACCAATGTGGTAGTGCAAAATTTTCAAGTTTTTAAACTTGTCCATCGCGAGAATTTCTTCTGCTGGAAATCCAAATCGGTCGATAGGCTTATTCCAACGTGAATTGACCTTCACCTTCATAGCAAGACGAATACCCACGTCGTAGCGTGAGTGTTGCAATACTTTGAGCTCGTTTGGTCCTTCAATAAGCGGAAAGACTTTTGTACCCTTGTGCTGAAGCTCGTCGATGAGATTGAGATATTTGTCTGTCTTCGGACCGTTACAAAGAATGCGGATGTTTGGGTTGAATGTTTCCGCATCAAGCATCTTTTTGATGAGATAGAGGTCGTTGTACGATGAAGTCTCAAGATGAGCACCGTCACCAACAAGGGCCATGATGACCTCCTTGTTTTGGTTCACCTTCATCGGGTAGTGATAAAAGAACTTTCCGTGATAGCCGATCTTTTTGGCGAGTTCCTTGTTTAAGTCGAGAAAATCCTCGAGACGTTCCTCAATTACAAACGGCATGAGAATCTGGAGCGGAGTGCCCATCTTCTCTGCAAGATAGCGAACATTATAAATGTTGTGTCCCTCTTTGATAATAAGGTCACCGTCTTTGTTGAAGTCGAAATACTGGGTGTTGTATTCCTTCATGCCGATTTTCCAAAGTTTTTTGGATGAGGTTGGTTTCATTTCTCGTTAAATATAGATATGGAGGTCTCTTTTTGCTTATTTTTTTAATGCGCAAATAATAGCATCTACGTCGAGAATGTAAATAGGTCAACCCGAGTTATCCACATTTTTGAATTTGTTTACCTTGCATGGTTGCGATGGTTTACTTGAGCAAAACCAATTCTTATGTGCAAAAATAATCACGAAAGTCCGAAAGATCTTGATTTTGTTTACTGCCCTAAGTGCAACCAAGAACGCAGGGGCAAAATAAATTCAGATTACATTTTTCATTGTTCACGTTGCCAGCATTCATGGGCAACGCGAAACAATAAACCAATTGCCTCCCGGGTTGAAATTAAGGAAGGAAAGCTAGCTGTATTCTATTTCGAAGATACTTTAAATGAGGACTACTCATTTTCTTCACGCCGGAAATTTCCGGCAAAAAAAGCATTGTTTATCAATAAATATGGGGTGATTGTCAAAATCGACAATCACCCTACATTTTTTATAGTCCCTCTTCTTGAAGCAACTCCACAGCCTCCTTCGCCTTGCGGGAAAGTTTGGTTGGAATTTTGACGGTGACTTTGATCATGAGATCACCACGGCGACTTTTACCAGCGGGTACGCCACGCTCCTTGACGCGAAGCTGAGTGCCACTTGCGATGCCTTCCGGTATCTTGATCGTTACCGAGCCATCAAGTGTCTCTACGAAGCGCTCAGCCCCGAGAATAGCCTCTGAGAGCTTCACGTCCATGTCCATGAGCAAGTTGATACGATCACGGCGGAATGTTGGGTGCGACTGCACGTTAATCTTCACGTACAAATCTCCGGTTGCACCTTTGCGTACCGCTTCACCCATACCGGTGAGACGAATCATTTCCCCTGGTTCGATTCCTGCTGGAACGCGAATTTCAATTTCTTCTTCTTTTCGATGTACGCCAGCGCCTTTGCATGTCGAACACATTTCTTGTGGCACGGTACCTGCTCCAGCACACACGTCACACACGCGAGTGGTCGTGACTGGTCCGAGTATTGAACGACGAGTCTCGCGAACTTGACCCTTTCCGTTACACTGCGAACAACTCACCGATTTACTTCCCTGTTTTGCTCCCGAACCTTCACACGTGTCACATGTCGAGACTTTTGTAATCAAAATTTTGCGCACGGTTCCAAAAATACTGTCAGCGAATGGGATTGTAATTTCAGTCGAGATATCGCGACCACGTCGAGGTTGATTGCCCCCGCGTCCTCCACCAAAAAACTCACCGAAGATATCGCCGAGGTCACCCATGTCGAAACCTTGTCCGTTTTGGAATCCTGAAAAATCAAATCCTTCAAACCCACCTTGATTAAATCCACCTTGTCCGCCGAATCCTTGTGGTCCTTCTGATCCAAATCGGTCGTATTGAGCGCGCTTTCCGTCGTCTGAAAGTGTTTGATATGCTTCGTTTACTTCTTTGAATTTCGAATCATCGCCCTTGTTCTTGTCAGGGTGATATTTATGAGCAAGCTTGTGAAAAGCCTTTTTGATTTCGTCTTTTGAGGCCTCTTTCGAGACGCCGAGAATGTTGTAAAAATCTTTGTTTGCCATAATTTTGCCACTATACTACAAGCGGGTGTCAGCTAGCAAGAAAACGTACTCGGGAAAGGACTCGCGGAGCGCGACGGCGCGAGCGTGAGGCGAAAATCCTTCAGGATTTTACGCTGGTCCTTTCATGAGTACGATTTTCTGGCTAGCTGACAAGCTCTTTTATTAATTTTAAGGCGATTGCAGGGTTTGCGCTTCCTTTAGTTTCTTTCATCATTTGACCAACGAGACTCATGATTGCGGCTTCTTTACCAGCCTTGTAGTCTGCAACGACTTTTGGATTTGCTTCGATTATTTTTTGAGCGATAGCCTTGAGTGCTCCCTCGTCATTTTTTTGAATGAGGCCGTGCTGTTCGGCGAGCGCATTCGGCGAGCCGTCTACTTTGACAATCATCGCGAGAATATCTTTTGCCGCACGTGATGATACTTTGCCTTCAGTCACAAGACCGACAAGTTCGGCAAAATTCTGTGGTGATGGTTTTTTTGCATCAGTATCGTTTTTGAGGATACCCAACAAATCCGACGTCGTGTAGTTTGATGCGATTTTTATTTTCTCAGAATCATTGAGTGCTTTTATGACTTCTTCAAACCAAACAGCAAGTTCAAAATCGTTTACATATCGCTCGATATCTTCATCTTTGATTCCATAATCCTTTTTATATCGCGCGCGCTTTGCGACAGGAAGCTCTGGAAGGGCGTTCTTGAGCGCATTCATATCGAAGATTTCTGACAATTTTAATTTTGGAATATCTGGGTCTGGGAAATATCGATAATCAGCTGCGGTTTCTTTTGCGCGCTGGCTGAATGTACTACCCTTCATTTCGTCCCAACCACGAGTCTCTTGTACGATCTCGCCTTGTCGTCCCTCTTCGTACAAATCACGCATGCGATTGAGTTCATAACGGATAGCGCGCTCAACACTCTTGAATGAGTTCAAGTTCTTCACTTCAACTTTTGTGCCCCACACTTTTTGATCAGGAGAAATCGAAATGTTTGCTTCGACACGCATCTCACCTTTTTCCATGTTTGCATACGACGCACCGAGGTACTGCAACAGGAGCTGATATTCGCGACCAAAATCTCCACCAGTTTTCGCAGCAGTTTCGATATCGTCGAATGTTTGCGCATCAGTCACAAGCTCCATAAGTGGCACTCCTCCACGATTAAAATCAATCAATGAGAAGTCTCCACGATCATGCTTGCTCGTCGCCGTATCTTCTTCAAGGTGAATACGTGTCACTTTCATGTTGGCCAAACTTCCACCAGACACGATTGGGTATTTGTACTGAGAAATTTGGTAGCCTTTTGGAATATCGGGATAGAAATAGTTTTTGCGATCAAATTCAGTAAAGTCTGCAATTGTTCCGTCGATTGAAAGGCCGACGCGAATGACTTGTTCAATAGCGCGTTTGTTTGGCACCGGAATAGCTCCTGGATGCGCCATACAGATAGGACAAATATTCACATTCGGCTTGGTCTCATCAGGATCGTTCTTACAACCACAAAACATTTTTGAGTTTGTGCGGAGTTCGGCGTGAATTTCGAGACCAATGGTTGGATAGTAGTGTTTTTCCATAAATAATGTTGTTTTACTTGAGATATCGAGCAATATTCTTTAAATGCTCGGCGTATGTTTTCGCGTAATGGATAGTACCATGCTTGTCGTGAAGATAATAGAGGTAGTCGGTTTGAGCCGGATGAATGGCTGCCTTGAGTGCCATGAGCCCTGGATTGGCAATCGGAGCTGGGGGTAGGCCCTTGTATTTGTACGTATTGTACGGAGAATCAATTAGAAAATCGTTTTTTTGAAGTTCGGTGTCAGATTTCTTGCTTGCATAGGCAACAGTTGCATCGACTTGAAGCGCCATACCATTTGCTATTCTGTTCCAAAGAATACCACTAATCGTTGTCCGGTCATCGCTCCCGTGTGCTTCTCGTTCTATTAATGATGCCATGATAACAATGTCGCTTTGACTTTTCCCTTTTTCCGATTCCTGAGTTAGTACTGCTTTCGTTTGCTGGCTGAACATCGCGAGCATTTCTTTGCGTAATTCCTCGGGTGTAATTGTTGGGTAGACATAATATGTTTCTGGAAACAAATAGCCTTCGTTCGATTTTGAAATTGCAAGAAATGTTTTGGTGTCGAATGTTGGAATTTTTTTTGCAATCGTGTCAGCAACTTCAGCATTGGTCTCTCCTTCGGGAATTGTAATTTTGATCTGATCAACGCCGTGTTGTCCAAGTGCGATTTGCTGAGCTATCGCAAACAACGTTTCGCCACTCTTAACAACATAATCTCCCGGAGAAATGTTTCTCTCGCCACCCAAAAATGTCACGATACTTGAGAAAAGAACTCGGGAACGAATAATATTCGCGTTCTGGAGTTTTGTCCCAACAGATTTGAGTGATTCCCCGCTCGTGATTGTAATGGTCGCGCCCTCTTTTGGAAAATCGCTCGGTGCTTTTATTGCAAACCACACAAAACCAAGTGCGAGGAGAAACACCACGAAAAACGCCCGGAGCCGGTTTCGCCCAATGGGCGAAACCGGCTCATGCATTTCAAGTTCAGTTCTATTCTCGCTTGATTCCATACAAAATTAAATAGGCAAATTTGAAGGTGGCTTGGCAACACGTGATTCGACACGCTTGAACGAAGGCGCTTGCGAAACCTGACCTGGGAAATGAAAGAGTGTTGCAAGTTCTTCCACATTTAAAACAGAGATAGTAAGCGGTTTTGCTCCAGTAAATGCTTGAATAGTTGGTCCGTAATCAAACGAGTACCATAGTGGTGGATGATAAAAAATACGCAAACGGTACCAGTTCAATGTACGATTTTTCAATTTCCAAATAGCGAGTCCTGTTGGGTCAGCAAACGGCGAGTCGAATTGTGTTGCGTTTATGCGCACGAGACTGTTACTGTCCGGCGCATTATATTGACGAAACATCAAACGACTTGAACGGCGGAGTCCGTTGAAATCTTCAACTGTATTGTATCGAGCATCGGCCACACACATCAATCGGATTCCAACATCAAAACCAAGTTTCGCGATTTTCTCACGAATCTTTTCCATCTTTTCTTCGATTGTACGTGGGGCACGAACTTCAGACGCGTATGTTCCCGCTTTTGGTCCACCTTCTTGGAGACGGTACTGACGATACGGATCAAGCATGCGCTCCATTACAGCGTGAGCCTCGTCCACCCATCCGTGATGTTTTGGTGCTCCGTGACCGTGACCGTGGTACGACTTGAGCGATGGTCGAACCACGTGCTGAATCCACACTTGCTGACCACGCTTCAATGCCCCGAGATATTCAATCGTCGGAGTCAGTGGATCAATCTTGAGTGTTTCCTTATCACTTGGCTCATCAAGGCCGTAGTCTTTATATGTACGAATAGGAAGTGCGTCGTCGTTCAGTAATTTCCATTCAGCACCCCACACATACCAATCCTTATTTGGTGCATCAAACGGTACAGAGAGTGTGTAGTCCTCGACTTCTTTTACTTTTGCTTGTGGATATTGAGCATAAATTTGCGTCTCGACGAGATCACGGATACGCGAAGGTGATCGAATATAGAAATGAACTTCGCCGTTAAAACCTGCGATCTCGAGTGAAAACCAAAAGTGTGGCGCACCTTGAATCCAAATTTCCCAAAGCCCCTTTTGACTGGCATGATACATCGCATTCGTAAAAATGAGCTCCATGGCCATCGGAGATTTTTCGACATCACGAGGAACTTCGATTTCAAACAATGTCCATGTCATACCGAGAACGAAACGTTCCGTCACAAAGTGATGCCACAACTGAAAACCGATATACATCAAAAGAATCGGCGCCCACAAAAACGCAGTCTTCTCTGCGAGCATGAGTACGAAGGAAAGTATGGTTCCGATGATGCTTAAGATGATCATAGTTCTAATCTAGTATATCAGAACGTAACGGGAATTGGATACAAAAGCCCGCTCGAACTTGTTACAAGTATTTTCCCTGTGTCAGTTGTTGGTGGTTTGGTCAGACGAATGACGGTATCAAAATATATTGGATATGTTCCGTTGTCGCTCGGTATAGCAAGCATAGTTGGTGCACTCATCGGCAGACCCATTCCATCAAAAACTTGGACGATACCTGCACTTCCGTTTTTGGGATCCCAGCCACAGCCGTTGATATATCCATCAATCTCGACAGGAAATTGTGCCTTTTCATTTGTGCTGTAAGTTGGATGTTGGACAGTGAGACCACACGGAAGACGCAAAATCTTTTTGTAATTGACGGTGTCCCAAAAAGCAGGAGCGTTACGAAAGAAACCAATCAAAAATAGCACCGCAACAATGCCGGCAATGATGAGTACAAAATTTCCTCGTTCGTGATTCATGCATATATTTTATCACATCAAAAGAAAAACCACTCATTGAATGAGTGGTTTTTCTTTTGATTAGACTGGAGAATATTTCTTGTCTTTGTTTTTCTTGAAATACTTTGGATTCTGAAGATTGACGAGGATGGTGTTCTTTTTGAGATAACGCTCTTTGAGAACTTTGTCGACGACTTCTTCTTTGGTGAGTGGTCCTTCGCGCTTCAAGATTTCTTTGATGACATCGCGGACAACACCTGGCTTGTATCCCCATTCACTGAGGGCGTACATTCCGCGCCCAACGAGAACGAAACGATTGTCTTTGATGAGTTCATTGTGACACGTTGCTGTGTGACACTTCTTTTCAAAAGTATTTGTGATCGCTTCAGCCACTTCACGGAAATGCATCGGACTACCGTGCTTGCGCATCATGAGATATGCGTAGTCTTTGATTCCGCGAGCCTTCACTCCAGCTGCTGAAGACTTGCCCCATTCGCCGAGTGGATTCTTACAGATTCCTTTTGAGAGACAGAGCCATCGCTTTGCCATTTCTGCATCGCGCTCGCTCACATTGATCTGTTTCAATTCTTCAAGGAAACGGTCAACCATTTCACTTTCAGTAATGAGTTCATCGTCAGAGAGTTTCGAGTAGAGTGATGAAAGTGATGTGTGGACTTTGCCTGCGAGCTCATGGTCGACACTCCAGCGAGAAACGTAGTCATCGTCTTCGCGGTGCTTGATGAAATCATCACCGAGTACGAGGTAGAAGTGAACATGGTTCTGAACTTCTTCATCTTTTGAAATCGATTCGAGGAGGTCATGTTCTGCAACGAGTCCGCCGAGTTCAGTAACGATTGCTTTCAATTCATCCCAGCTTTGCTTCTCACTCTTGTAGTCTTCCGACTTTTTGATGAGTGCAAGTGCTGCTTGTTCAATCTGACGTACGCGCTCTCGTGTGATGCCGTATTTATCGCCGATCGCTTCAAGTGTCTTTCGTTCAGTGTCACCGCCAAGGCCGAAACGGCTTTTGACAATATCAAGAGAACGATCCTGGAGTGGCGAGAGGATCTTTTTGGTGACCTGCTTGGGCTTGAATGATATCTTCTTTGACATAAGTATGATTTGTGTTTATTTGCTACCGGTCCAATATATCATTATTTATTGTAAAGGTCAAATTTACTCATATATCGTTATTTTTCAACGTATTTTTAATATCGAAACCTTCTCCAAAAAATCGGGTCGGGCAATAAAACTAGGAGAAGAGGCGCGCAATATCGTGGTAAGTAACATATATCATCAATAAAATCAAGAGGATAAAACCACCTTGGTTAATCAGTGAAATAACGCGCTTAGAAATGCGTGATTTGCCATCAGTGGTAAACAATTCGAGGATCAACCTTCCCCCATCAAGGGCTGGAAACGGGAGCATATTGACGACAGCAAGATTCACCGAAATGAGCGCAACAAAAGAAAGGAACGATCCGAATCCAAGTGCATATGCTTGGCTTGCAATCTGAGCTATGCCGACTGGTCCTGAGACTTCTGATAGTACTCCACCCTTCCCGCCATGAACGGAAGAAGCGAGCATTGCCCCGATTCCAGTAAATACACTCTTACATTCTTGCAACGTATAGTGTGCTGCATATGAAATAGCTTTTGAAAACGGAAGTCGCACAAGTGACACCTCAGAAAGACCCACACCAATCCCAGGCTTTCCATCAACAACACCTTCACGCGGAGTAACAACAACATCACGCACTGTATGCATGTGCATAATCGAAAACGTAATCGGCGAAAGGCCATTCATTTGAATAAACGAAATAACATTGCCAGCAGTATACGGCACGAGTGTTTTTCCTCCAGCCGAAATTCGCGTGATCAAATCACCTGCTTGGATTTTTGCTTCACTTGCTGGACTATTATTCACGACTTGTGTCACCAGCATTTCTGGTTTGTTCACAACGACACTCCCTGAGAAATCAGACGGCGTACCAAGAAATCCAATACTAAACGATATAACGTAGAGCACGAAGGCCAAAAGCATGTTCGCCACGATACCAGCGAGGACGACGGCCGAGCGCTTCCACTTCGCTTGGTACGAGAATGAATTCAAGACAATTTCATTTGTTTCGCTGTCAGTCTCCTCACCAAAGATTTTTACGAAACCTCCAAATGGTAGCCAGTTGAGACTAAAGAGTGTTTTCTTCCAGACAAAAAGTTTTAGGGCACGTGGCGGATATCCGATACCGAATTCATCAACACGAATACCAAACAATTTTGCAACGACAAAATGACCGAGCTCATGAATGACCACGAGAACGACGATGACAACGAGAAAAAGGATGACTGTAGACATAGAGCTTAGCTCATGACCTCTGTTTCTTTCGATTCAAATATAGCTTCGAGCTTTGAGTTTGCAGCGTCGATGCGCTTTTGAATTTCGTCTTTTGCGCGACGAGCCTCATCTTCTGGAAGTTCTGCTGACTTGAGTTCATTGAGTGCATTCTCGCGGTCACGACGCACGCTGACGCGTGCTTCCTCCATTTTCTCTTTCAACACTTTGACGAGACGAGTACGATTTTCTGTTGTAAGTGGTGGGAAAATAACGCGCATGCCTTCGCCGTCTGTCGCAAGCGACAAACCAAGGTTTGCAGCAATGATTGCCTTTTCGACATCTTTGAGTACGGTCTTGTCCCAAAGAGTGATGCGAAGTGTTCGTGAATCTTCGATAGATACTGATCCGACGTTTTTGATTGGCTGGAATGATCCATATGCTTCAACCATGACGCCGTCGAGGAGCATTGGCGAGGCACGTCCAGTGTGTACGCGAGAATATTCGCGACCGAGCCAATCTGTTGATTCTTTTAAATTTGTATCGAGACTTGAAAAATTGAATGCCATATTGGGTTAGTATAATAGGAAACGCACAATTAGTAAATTAGAGGGTAAGCGCAAGCGTTTCGAGAATCATTCGCGATGAAGCACCTGGGATATAGAGGTATTTCTTAAATTTTAAAATCTGTTCGAGCTTCGATGCATTTTTTTGCAAATCTTCGGACAATGATTGTTCGAGCGCATCGAGGAGCGCGAGCGTACGCTCGCGCACTTCTGCCGCTGCTTCCTCATCATCTGATTTTTCTACGAGCTTCGCAACAAGCGACAATCGTTGCTGCTGCGCGCTTCGCAAAAAATCGAGCGCTTCTTTTTTGAAATCATCATTTCGTACTGGAGTGATTACTCGGACACGAGACAACAATGTTGGAAGCAAAACATCAGGTTTTGGAATTGCAAAAAAAATGTGTGTGTTCGGGATTGGCTCTTCGAGCGTCTTAAGCAGCGCGTTCTCTGCTTCACGAGTAATAAAATCTGCGTACACGACATGAACTTTGTGTCCTCCGTTCATCGAGGTGAGTTCTTGCCATGCACGGAGTTCGCGCGCGTCCTCAATTGCAAATGAGACGAGTTCGCGGAATACGAAATCGGAATTGCTTGTCTGAGCGAATCCGTGCTCGGTGAGCATGGATTCGATGTGGGCGCGCGCGGTAGCGCGCGCCCCGCCCACTACATACGCATGAAATAATTCCTCCATACGAAAATATTATCGCTTACTCATGATCGAACGCTTGTAGGTCGAAAGATGTTCCAAAGCGATTCCCGTCCCCTTCACCACACAAAAGAGCGCATCATCTGCAAGTACCGCCTTCACACCAGTGCGTCGATAAATCAAATCTGGAAAATTACGAAGCTGTGATGTCCCTCCTGTCATAATGATACCTGCATCAATAATATCCGCAGCAAGTTCTGGTGGCGTTTCCTGCAACACATCTTTAATAGCTTTGACCACCTGACGCAGTTCTGGATCAATCGCACGCACGATTTCGTTTGTCGAGACCTGTGCCGTACGTGGCAATCCCTGTACAAAGTCTCGTCCTTTGATTGTCATCGTCAATTCTTCTTCGAGTGGTACGGCGGCACCAATTTCCATTTTTATTTTTTCAGCAGTCTTGTCTCCGATTGCCAAATTAAATGTTTTGCGAATATATTCTGCGATTGCGTGATCGATTTTGTCTCCGGCGCATTTGACCGAAGTTGAAGCCACAATTCCACCGAGTGCGATGACCGCAACGTCTGTTGTCCCTCCACCAATATCTACGATCATATGTCCGCGTGATTCTTGAATCGGAATACCCGCACCAATAGCAGCGAGAATCGGCTCCTTCACCACATACGCATTTTTTGCGCCCGCGCGGAGCGCTGCCTCAACGACAGCACGACGTTCAGTAGATGTAATTCCAGCAGGAACTGAAATCATCGCTTCTGGTTTAAAGAGGTTCCATTTACCGAGTGCTTTTGAAATGAAGTAGCGAAGCATTGCTTCCGTCACGCGGTAGTCTGCGATAACTCCATCTTTCATTGGACGATACGCAATAATAGACTCAGGAGTCTTTCCGATCATTTCCTTTGCCTCGATTCCAATAGCCAAAATAGTGTTGTCTTGTTCCGAAACAGCAACAACAGACGGTTCATTCAAAATAATACCTTTTCCAGGGATATAGACGAGCGTGTTGGCAGTGCCAAGGTCAATTCCGATTTTCTTTCCAAACATGTGCGGATTATATGCTAATCCGTCGTATATGTAAAAGTGCCTGCCATTTCCCGTAGGAAATGGCAGGCACACTTAATTATTCTCCGGACTATTTGGCCCGAAAAATGGATGATCTTGCTCAACCTTGTCACGAGCGAGCACATTTTTAAAAAAAATAAACCAGCATGTACACACAACGGTAAAGATACAGAAACCACATATCACCGTTGCCATGGTATGCCCCTTGAAGAACGAAAATAATTGTGCTATTTTCGTAATTATTATGGTGGCTCCTAATGACATGACGAAGGTCAAAGGAAGCACTCGTTGCAAGTTCCTCATAAATTTGGTTTTCAAAACTGTAAGTAAAATTACATACTTTGTCAACCACCCGCTACCCTCTGTTCCAGATAGGGTGACTTCGTGCTTTAATGGCGGTATATGTGGATTGTTGAGGTCGTTCCAATCAAACGAGGGCTCCCCAAGGAGACCCTCACCTATTTCTCGTCGGAGCACGTACCTGACGGGACCGTTGTTTCAGTGCCGATTCGATCAAAATCGGTCGATGCTGTAGCCGTAGCATGTCGCGATGCCAAAGAGGAAAAATCGGCAATTAAGTCTGGCTCGTTTGCACTCAAGAAGATTCTCAAAGTCAAAGTTGGCTCGCCAGTCCCCGCCTCCATATTTGAGACAGCCAAACTCTCCGCACAATACTATCGAGGAAGTCGTGGAACAATTCTCAATTTTCTCATTCCGGACTATTCATATTATGGACTGTTCGCGCACGAGGAAAACAAGCCACGCAGCACTGAAGCCCAACCTGAACGATTGCTCTTTCAATCACCGCTTGACGACCGCCTCGCTTTCTATCGCACCTATATACGTGAAGCATTCGCCAAAAAAGAATCCGTCACTTTTGTCTGTCCGACAATTGCAGACTGCTCACTCTTTGCCGAAGCACTTGCGCGCGGAGTATCTGATTTCGTCGTCGTGCTCAATAGCGAAATCTCAAAAAAGAAACTTGTCGATACGATCAAAAAATTGTCGACAGACAAACATGCGTTCGTCACGATTTGTACACCGACGTATGCCACACTCATGCGGCCAGACACAGGTACGATCATTCTTGAACATGAAAGTTCAAGTGCCTACGCCACACCAACACACCCCTCATACGATTTTCGTGTATTGATTGAACTGTTTGCACGATGCTCTGGAAAGAAATTCATTCTTGGAGACAGCTTGCTTCGCGTCGAGACACTCGGCCGACATGAGACCAAGGAGCTCGGCACGATTGCGCCAATTACGTTTCGTGCGCTTGCACCAATTGAAATCACTGTCATTCCTCACGGAGTGCCCGCGGAGCTACCGCTCCGCGCCCGTAGCGACCAAGTCCCCGCTCTCTCCGAACCAATGCGCGCACTCATTGGTCGTGCCCTCGAAAAGAAATCACACATCTTTGCCTTCGCGCTTCGCACGGGACTTGCTACGTTTACGCGTTGTCGTGATTGTGGACAGACGTGTCTATGTGAATATTGTGAAGCGCCACTCGTACTCTACACAATCCCATCAGGCAAACGCGTATTCATTTGCAACAAATGCAAACGTCACAAACCATCTGAACAAAAGTGCGCCCGATGTAATAGCTGGAATCTTGGCGCAATTGGTACCGGTACAGAATTCGTCGAAGAAGAAATTCGTCGACTGTATCCCGACCTTCCAGTCTTTCGTATTGACCGCGAAGCGACACCCACACGCACAGAGGCACGCAAAGTCGCTTCGCTATTCACTTCGGCACCAGCCGGAGTCCTCGTTGGCACAGAGATGGCACTCTTTTATTTGAGTGAGGCCATTACAGATTCAATCGTCGTATCATTTGATACGCTTTTCAATATTCCAAGTTACCGAGCAAGCGAGCGCATCATCGAACTCTTCCTCGCCATCGCTGAACGCACCCGAGGCAAGCTCTATGTCCAAACCAAAAGTCCGGACGAGCCAATCATTGAACTCATACAATCAAACAATTACGCGTCATGGTATCGCAACGAACTCGCCGAGCGTATTGAATACAACTACCCTCCGGCATCAACCATCATCAAAATCACTTGGCGTGGCAAAGAATCTGAAAAAGATGCGGCAAAAGATTATCTCCAAGAATTACTCGCTCCGTGCGCACCAGATATTTTTGAGAGCATCATTGTTGTCAAAGGCAAAAAAGAAATTGCCGTAAACGCCGTCATTCGTCCGAAGCGCGACGAATGGTCGCTCTACGCGCTCCAAGAAGGCAAAGGCCTCTCAGAAAACCTCCGCCAAATCCTCGCAAAACTTCCCGACGAATGCATCATTTCGGTCAATCCGGACAACTTATTGTAGAAAATCCCCCAACAATTGTTGGAGGATTTTACTTTTGAGCTTAGTATTTTTAACTGCTCGCATTTTCGATGTAAATATTCATTGACACTTCCGCAATTAGAAGTGTTATTGGAAGCGCGATTGATACGAGTAGGGCGATTTCACTATATTTTACGCTGACAGGTCCAATTGAAAAAATTGATCCCATCATAAGCAAATCGAATACTACTGGAGCAAACGACCAGATTGAATTTTCTGGTGAAAATTTCCAAATTGCCGCCGTAACACACAGCAAAGCAATAAACGATAGCACAAGGCCGTCCTTTGGTGTTTGATAGCAGGCTGCCACATCAAGGGCAGCACCACACAAAAAATAAAATGCGATCAGTAATTTTTTATTATATTCCATGAGAAAGAACTGTTGTTTTATCCAGTTAGTTAAATTTTAACACTTATATTTAATAGTGTCAATTATTCACAATATAACATCTCAGAAGCGAGTGCGGTTTTGCTTCGCTGAGGCTCGCGATATTTATCAAACTATTGGCTTTGTAACTTGCGTTTCCGCTTTTCTCGTGGTATCCTCATTCGGCATGAATAGCAAACCAACAATCGAAGTCAAAAAGGCTTCAAATGAGAGCAACATGACTCTCATCCGTCGTTTTAGTCGTCGCGTCCAAGAGGCTGGCATCATCCGTGCTGTCAAAGCTCAGCGTTACCACGACCGCGCACCATCAAAGCTTGATCGCAAAACATCAGCTATCAATCGTCTCAAGCGAGGCAAAGAAGTTGAGCGTTTGAAAAAGCTCGGCAAATGGGTAGAACGTGAACGCGGTGCTCCACGTAAACAAGCATAATGACTGGAGATTTCTCAATCACCAACAGAACAAACGGCAAGCTTCCACGCTTGCCGTTTGAGCAGGTAAAGGACGCAATACTTGGACCAAAGTATTCTCTTTCGGTTGCGCTCGTCACTCCCAAAGAATCGCACAAACTCAATCTCACTTATCGCCAAAAAGACAAGCCAACGAACGTGCTCTCGTTTCCATTCGGAAAAAATTCTGGTGAACTTGTCCTCGATCTCAAAACATCACGCGCTGATGCGGTGAATTTTGACATGACGCCGGACAATTTTTTGCTTTTTCTCGTTATCCACGGAATGCTTCATTTGAAAGGTTACGACCATGGTAGTACAATGGAGAAAGCGGAAAAGAAATTTTTGAAAAAGTTCTTGTAATTTTTTCTTGCGATTTGTTTTCTCACCCACAATGGCTCGACCTACTATCACCGTCGGTATAGATCTCGGCACGGCAACAACTCGCTGTGTGGTTTTTTCGTGGATGCCCGGAGCGAGCAATCCTGAAACACTCGCCTCCGTCTCCGTGCCTTCACGAGGCATGCGTCACGGATACATCGTCAATCTCTCTGATGCTGCAGGATCTATCAAACGTGCTGTAGCGCAAGCAGAGAAAGAAGCAAATATTCAAATCAAAAAAGCAGCCTTCTCACTCGGAGGTACAAGTCTCTCCGCAGAATCTGGGGTTGGAAGTGCCATTATTTCAAAATCTGATGGCGAGGTCACAGCTTTTGATACAAAGACAGCGCTCACTGGCGCAGAAGAATCGCTCGATCTTAAAAATCGCCGCATCATTCATCAAGCCCCAATGGTGTGGAAACTCGACGGCAAAGAAATGCAGAACCCTCCGGTTGGAATGCATGGAGTAAAGCTTGAGGTAAAAGTAGTTTTCGTAACCTGTCTTTCACAGCACCTCGATGATCTATTGTCTGCAGCTGGCGAGGCTGGTATTGAAGTCGTCGATGTCATTCCCTCATCAGTCGCAGCGAGTACGATTGCACTCAGTGATCGTCAGCGCACCGTGGGTGTCATGCTCGCCAACATTGGCGCAGAAACTGTTTCAATAGCTGTCTTTGAAAACGGAGCACTCATCGGCATGTCTGTCTTTCCCATTGGTTCGACCGATATCACCAACGACATCGCGCTCGGTTTTCGCATTTCACTCGAAGAAGCTGAAGGCATCAAGACAGGTAGTGTGATGACCATGGCCTACCCAAAACGCAAGGTGGACGACATCATCGAAGCTCGATTGTCAGACATATTTGAATTGATCGATGGATATCTCAAGAAAATTAAACGAAGTGGTTTGCTCCCCGCAGGAGTCGTTATCACCGGAGGAGGAAGCGGACACGCGCTCGTTGAGGGTCTCGCAAAAGATATGTTGCGTCTCCCCTCGCGCGTCTCAAGCGACGACGTCCTCTCACAAATGAAAAGTCCAATCCGTGATTCATCGTGGTACGTAGCATTCGGCCTCGGATTTATGGCCAAAGAAAACGAAGCGAGCGGCAAATCTCGCGGTACATCAGGTGGAGGTTCAGGACTCTTCAAAGAATTCTTGCGACAGTTTTTGCCATAAAAAAATACCCAACCTTGAAGGCTGGGCTTTTAAATGTGAACAATGTTTTAGATTTTATGCATCGCATGAGCGATCGCATAAGCAATGGAACAAGTTGCGATAAGTGCACCGACCAAAAATTTTCTCCACCAGATTCTTGTTCTTTTTTTGTTTTCAATGATACCCGCCTCGTCGATCGGGATTTCAATCGGGTACACAAGGCTTAGCCTCTGTGCTAACTCAAGAGCCTCCTTTGTAGGCTGATACCCTACTTTCTTTTTTTTAGAAAACATAAATTTATTTTTAATGCGTTCAATTATTACCTAAACTCTACGCCAATTACAAACCCTGTCAATAGCAAAACAGGTGCGTTTACACCCATTTCTTTTTTTAGAATATCTGATAGAATGACGCAGGTTCGTTACTAGCTTTTAGCCCTATTATTCTATGCCCAAAATCAATCCTGAAGTCGAGACATTCGCCCGCATCAAAGTCATCGGAGTTGGAGGTTCCGGAAAGAACGCCATCAACCACATGATCAACGCCAAAGTTCGTGGTGTTGAATTCATCGTGATGAATACCGATACGCAAGACCTCCACAATTCGCTCGCAGACAAAAAAATCCACATCGGAAAAAATCTCACTCGCGGTCTCGGCGCAGGAATGAATCCTGACGTGGGCAAACGCGCAGCCGAGGAAACCAAAGCTGAAATTCAGGATGTCATCAAGGGCTCTGACATGGTTTTCATCGCGTGTGGAATGGGAGGAGGTACCGGTACTGGTGCTGCTCCAATCGTTGCAAAATCTTCAAAGGAGCAAGGTATTCTCACCGTTGCTGTCGTTACGAAGCCATTCTTCTTCGAAGGCAATCAGCGTTCACGCATTGCTGAAGAAGGTCTCCGCGAACTCGAAAAGGAAGTCGATGCAATCATCGTCATTCCAAACGACAAGCTCATGCAGATCGCAGGCAAGGACATGGGATTCCGCGATGCATTCGCGCTCTGTGACTCTGTTCTCCAGCAAGCAGTCGAAGGTATCTCTGACCTCATCACAACTCCAGGAGTCATCAACGTAGACTTCGCCGACATCAAAGCCATCATGGCAGATACGGGTACCGCACTCATGGGTATCGGTATGGGTTCAGGAGAAGGTCGCGCAGGCAAGGCAGCAACTGAAGCTATCAATTCCCCACTCCTTGAAGTTTCAATCAATGGAGCACGTGGCGTCCTCTTTGCAATCTCAGGTGGCGACGACCTCACTATCCACGAGATTCAAGAAGCTGCAAAAATCATCACTGAGTCAATTGACAGAGAAGCAAAGGTTATCTTCGGAACAATCAAAGACGATCGTCTCAAAAAAGGCGAAGTCAAAGTCACTGTCATTGCGACTGGTTTCCCAACAGAGACCAACCCAAAGCGCTCACTCTTCCAGCCATCGTTTGCTCAGGCGACTGCCCAGCAGACAGTACAGGCAGTTGATCGCGCAGAAACACCAACACCTGCTCCAAAAAAGGAACAGCCAGTTGTACAAGCAACAGCTCCGATGGCAAGTGATTTCGTAAAGCGTCCAACGATCGAGAAAACTGTTGAAGTCTCTTCAAATCGCGACGACATCCCAACATTCGGCGACGACACAGACGATTGGAGTGCGGTTCCTGCATTCCTCCGCCGTCCAAAAAAATAGGCAGAATTTGACTCACTTGGTATAATCTACCTATGTACGATCTTCTCATCATCGGTGGTGGCCCCGCAGCAAGTGCCGCAGCAGTCTACGCCGCTCGCAAGCGCCTCAAAACAGTGCTCGTCGCTGGCGAATTTGGCGGACAGTCAACAGTCTCAACAGATATTCAAAATTGGATTGGTACTCCGCATATTAGTGGTGCTGATCTCGCAAAAAGTTTGAAAGCTCACGTGTATGAATATGCGGGAGATTTTCTTACTATCAAAGAGGGTGGCTACGTGACGAAGATTGAAGGTGTCGCGGGTAATTTTTCTATCACGATTGGTGAGAAAGACGTAGTGAAAGCTCACGCAATCCTCGTCGCGACGGGATCAAATCGTCGCAAGCTCGATATCAAAGGTGCAGATGAGTATGAACACAAAGGTCTCACGTATTGTGCATCGTGTGATGGACCACTCTTTGCAGGTCAAGAAGTTGTCGTCATCGGTGGAGGTAATGCTGCGTTTGAGACTGCAGCGCAATTGCTCGCGTACTGTAGCAAAGTCACGCTCTTGAATCGCAGCGACAAATTCCGTGCTGATGAGATAACGGTCACACAGACACAAAAAGATCCAAAATTCCGCGCAGTAACTGAAGTCGAAATGCTCGAAGTATTCGGCGGAGATTTTGTCGAGGGCATGACAATCAGACACAAAAAAGATAGTACCGAAGAAAAAATTCCGGCCTCAGGAATTTTCGTCGAAGTTGGCCAAATTCCAAACTCAAGTTTCGTCAAAGGCATTGTCGACATGAACGATGTTGGCTCGATCAAAATTGATCCACGCACGCAAGCAACTTCAGTTGAAGGCATTTGGTCTGCCGGTGACGTCACTGATGTCCTCTACCACCAAAACAATATAGCTGCTGGAGACGCTGTTCGAGCACTCGAAGATATCTATATCTGGCTCCATAAGCACAAGGCATAGACGCGGGCACGCAAAATACTCCCTTCAAAAGCATCTTCGGAGCGCGACGGCGCGAGAATAAGGCGAAAATCCTTCAGGATTTTACGCCGGTGCTTTTGAAGGGAGTATTTTGCGTGCCCGCGGTTAGAGTTTGTGCAAAAGATCTAAGTGTTCTTTCGTGTTCACACCTATCGCTTCCTTCGGATCAATTGAAATCGATGCGATATCGGCGCCTTCGGCGCATGCCATGCCGATGAGATCGGTGAGATAGTATTCGCCTTGCGCGTTTTCGTTTTTGAGTGCTTTGAGATGCGCCCAGAGCCACTGTGCTTTGAACGAATACGAGCCTGAATTCACTTCGGTGATTCGGAGCTCATCTGGTGTGGCATCTTTTTTTTCTACAATTTTTGTGATGTCGCCATTCTCATTGCGAATGATGCGACCAAAATCCGCAAACCCTGCGCGCCATTCTTCGAAGTCGGGCACATGCACGGTCGCCATGGTGAGCACGGCATCAGAATTTTCTGCCATTTCGGCGAGCATATGGATCGAGTGCGGTTTGATATACGGTACGTCGCTATTGAGCACGAGCACATTTTTGACTTTGCCTTCGAGTTCAGGCATAGCTGAAAGCACTGCATGTCCTGTGCCGAGCTGTTCGAGCTGAGCGACATAGCGATACCCAT
This sequence comes from bacterium, assembly GCA_037143195.1. Classification (GTDB taxonomy): domain Bacteria; phylum Patescibacteriota; class Minisyncoccia; order Phycocordibacterales; family UBA9973; genus CAITQP01. The sequence goes on from JBAWZD010000001.1 coordinate 284,555, forward strand.
CGCCAAGCGTCTCCATGACGAGCTCACGCTTCTGACCCACGACCACAATGGGTGTCCTCGTCACACCTGAAGCCTCCACAGCCTCGAGGACGTGCAGTACGAGTGGTTTGCCATGAAGTGGCACGAGCACCTTGGGCAAGTCGCTCTGCATGCGTTTGCCATATCCGGCGGCGAGAATGACGACTTCGGTTTGTTGCATGGAGAAACTATACCAAAATCCCCCGCTCGCTCATACTTGACTAAATACAAATTTTAATACATAGTGAGACAAATTTAAAACCAAATATTGTTTATGAAGAAGATCCTTCTCATTGCCGTACTCGGCCTCTCTCAGCTTGCGCAGGCGCAAGTGAGTGTATCTTTCACTGCAACCAACGGCCAAATGTCGGCCAAAGTTGCAACACGTCACACCGGTTTGATTCCGGGGCACCAAGTGGTGCGCTCCGTGATGGTGAGTAACACAATTGACTTCAGCACCATTGTTGGTGCCGTTGTTGATTCTTTCGTTGCCACCGATACCATTATGTTCTCGGTGGATTCTGTTCACACTTCTGTACCTTACCCGAATATATATTGGGTCAAGGATAGTGTGTGGCAAGCTGACACAGTAGCCACCAGCGCAGTTGCAACGAACGATTCAGGAGTGCTCCTGACACCGTTTTTTAGGAACCCAACCAAGGTGCTTAGCGCACCAACAGTTGATTCATCGAATGCCTATTTCCACGGCACATTTACTTCAGGGTACGATATTGCCATTGTGAGAGTCGTAGTTTCATATGGTGATTCACTATTTCTGTCGCCGGAATTTCTTTTCCCCGCTGTTTCGGACACGATTCATCCCGTCTTGGGTACAACGGTCCAAAACGTTGTAGATTCGATCGTGATTCCGATCGGAGTGAATAATCTTCCTTTTTCTTATCGTGTTTACACGATAAATTCAAAAAAGGCAGACACTTCAATTGTGTATCACGGGCGGACCAAGTACGTTGCACCCGCTGGGATAAATGGTATTACCCCTCAAGAAATAATTCCGGGGACAATCACTATTTATTCACTCGCAGGGGTACTGCTTTACTCAGCCCACGAGGAAAATCTGTCTGTGGGAGACAGATTGATTAAGCAAGAAGTTACCCTCCCCACGGGTAATTACGTTCAGTGCTCACGCACGGACTCAGGGCTCCAGCTCCCTGGCAAAATAATATGCTGGTAGCCATCAAAGCCATCAAAGAAAAGCCACTAAGGCAACTTTCTTTGGTGGCTTTTCTTTTTGCCCGTTATTTCATATTCGTAGTATGCCAAAATGGAATATAAAATACCGCCGTATTGAGTGGCGGTGTTTTATTTTTCATGATTCGGTTTGCGGTTTTTCCCACAAAATGTCGAGCACACTCTTGGCGTCAAAGTACGATACACAGCGATGGTATATCCAAAACTTTGAAAGCAGTCGCGCTTTCCTGTCTGTGCTGAATTCTTTGTTGTTTTGTCGGTAGACATCCATCTCACGTTTGAGTGCGATGATTTCTTCTTGAAAACAAAAACTATTCGAAGTCATGTATCGCCAAAGCCATACAGACACCCCAAGTTGCTCTTGACGCTCGATATGAGTAGTCTCGTGCTCGATAATCGATTGCGTAAACCAGTCTGGCTGGCCCGTCATATAGTCTTGATGTAATGAATCGTTCAAGAAAATATATGGCGCAATCGCAATAGAGATGTCGCTCGGCAAAATACCGAGTCGCACAATCCAATTCGGTACTTTCCTAATTTTCGCCATATTGTAGTCTTTTTCTTCACAATACGATGATTCCGTATCCAAGTCAATTTCTTCTCCGACAAAAGTTCCGTCTATGTGTTTAGTTGACAAGTCAATCTTGTCTGTTATGCTCAAAAACAAACTGGTACAATAATTTGATATCACGATTGCTCAACACTTTAAAAACACATATATGGTAGTACTTAAAATGACAGGAATCCTGAACGAAGGTTCTGAAATCAATAATGCATCGGGTACATTCACCATGAGGGATGATACTGGCAAAGAAAAACTTTTCATCTGGAAATCAAAAGATTATTCAAAGGAGACAATTTCTTTTTCACTTTCGTCACAGGATGGTGTCGAGATTTGTTCATTGTCTAGCGGTAATTATGATCCAGCGGTGAATTTTTCTGGGAGACAACAAGCACTCTCATTACTCACCCTTCACATAATACCTCATATTTTGGCAGTTATGGCTCAGCACGTAGTTTTGATGGAAATCATTAAGCCAAAATTTACAACTTTGAAAGGATCAAGCATCGTAATGCTAATTCGAAAAGAAATTAATGTAGATGATCAAACATATCTCTACATTTTCGAGTAAAGTAATGATTAATTAAAAGACTAAAGGCAACAGAAATGTTGTCTTTTGTTTTGTCTCCAGCGTAAAAATTCATTCTTGGTCTAGCACGAATTTGTGACTCTACCGGGAATCGAACCCGGATTACAGCCTTGAAAAGGCCGTGTCCTAACCGTTAGACGATAGAGCCATACGAACAAAATACCGTGCCACTATAACAGTATTTTGTCCTTTTTTCAAGAGGGCGATTTAAGCCTTGTTTTTCAACATCCGATCGACACTATACTTCCCTGCTCCCGTGACGACGAGCATTGAGATCGCCCCAAAGAGCGTGACGTGTGAATACACTGACTCTTTGAAGTAGAAGAACGAGAGCGAAATCACGACGAACGACACGATAGCGACGAGACGAATCTCAAATCCGATAATGAGTAATACACCGAGTAAAAATTCCACAATCCCCGCTCCGAGTACCCACAATGCGGGCGAAACTGGAATGACATTCGTAAGATGATACATTTGCACAACGAGTGCTGAATCGTGCGGATTCATAAATTTTTCATATACAGCGAGGAATATGAACGCAATACCAAGCCCGAAGCGGAGCACGAGCGGAACGAGCTCGCGAGCCTTTTCACCAAGTGAGAATTGTGTGATGTTCAAGATATCGTCGAGCCCTGGTCGTGCTGATTCGAGCAATAGCGCAGACACAACGAGTGCGAGAAAATCCATATTACCGAACACATAATTTGAGTGCACAACGCCAGCAAAGAAAAGTGCAATGCTTCCAACGTAGGCAAACGGAAGCAAAAATCCGAGCAAAAACAAGAACCCGAGGATGATTTCGATGAATCCGATCATTGGTGTGCCCATGAGCACCGGTGAGACGAACACATTCGCCGTGCCCGCGCCGATCAGTGCAATACCGAGCGAGAGACGCGCCATCCATGAAAGGAGCTCCGTGTACGATGAGAGCTTTTCGATCACTCGTGCGAGCAATACTTTGGATCGTGGTCGTGTGCGCCAATAGATGATGGCTCCGACCACGGCGAGCGTGACGAGCCCTGCGATGAGGACTGAAAGTGGAGCATCAGTGACTCCGGAAATCAAAAAATGCATGTCCGAGCCTTCATGACTTACGAAATCATCATGGTCGAGGACATAGCCGACGTGTGCACTTGCGAGGAGCGGCGTAGCCGCGACGACGATACTTGAGACGAACCCGAGCAATACCCGTTTGATATTTTTCATATGGAAAGTATATCAAATTTGGTCTTAGAATGTAAAAATGATAGTATTGCCTTCGGGCATATTCAACCGTAGGGAGACGTGGCTGAGTGGTTGAAGGCACTTGTTTCGAAAACAAGCGTGCGGGAAACCGTACCGTGAGTTCGAATCTCACCGTCTCCGCCAAAAAGAAAGCTTGAATTTAAGAGCAAATCTGCTATTCTATACAGGTTCGCGCGGTTAGCTCAGTTGGTAGAGCATCCCCTTGACGTGGGGAGGGTCAGAGGTTCGAATCCTCTATCGCGCACAAAATTGGTATAAAAAAGAAGCTGGTTAGGCCTCTTAATAATTTTACAACCATTTAATTGTTCAAAGAAAGATAGTTGCCTACTGCCATATTTAAATATGGTCCAGGATCTTCGGTTTGAAAATCAAATCTGATGCTTTGGTAGTACTTATTCGCAAAGGTACTGATTTGCTCTCTTGTTTGCTCAAGAACTTTATCCTCAGATGGATCAAGATTCTTATTCAAAAAGGCTTCGGCTTTATCTTTGTCAGTCCAAACAAACAAACTTCGTGGGTAATCTAAGGTACCGTACGCTTGATCATTTGGTCCACCGATAATAAGAAATCCCACCTGAAGTGTCATTACTTTTTCTTTAGTATTTTGTATCTCCTCGTTGCCCATGAGACTATTTTTAAAGATTCACAATATTATTATTGTATCATAAAATTATGATTTGTAAATAGTACCATCCGAAGTACGGTTAGTTCTCTTTAATTTCAACCCTAAGCCGCCAAAGACAAAGTTAAACGGGTATTTCGTCCATATTTTTGAGTTCGGGGTAAGAATTCTTCCCTCAAAATTTTATGTAGAAATGCTGGTTAGGTTTCTTTGAATTTTACGACGACTTGATTGTTAAAATTGAAAAGCCGCAGAAAATCTGAGACTTTTCTGCGGCTTAAAATTTATTTTCTTTCTACAGCGAACCACGCTATCTCCAACATTTCTGCCGGACAGACCTTCCACGGCCCCTTTTTTACATCAGTGGTTCTTCCGTTCCAAAGTAACACAATCGTTTCCTCCTCGCTAAAGGCGATGATGATTTTATAAATTGGAATCGCCTTATCCCTATGGATTGCAACCAGCCTCATTGTGTCGAGTCGTGATGCTGGTTTGAAACCACGGTCTGCTATTTCATTTGCAATGTAATCCGTTTTACATTGAATAAGTTCGATCATTTTAGGTTGATCGGTGTCAGTCTCGACACGGAACTGAGATAAATTTGCCTTACCGTCGATTTTGAATGTCAAAGTTCTAACAAAATTCTCTGAACTCAATTTTGATGATATAATCGGCACATGGAAAATTTCGGATTCCCCCAGCCTAAAAGGGTAGAAATGTTTGCTATAGAGGACGAGGCGGACATCAATCAATTCAAAAACAAAAGTGCTGCATTGCAAGATCAAATTGACTCATATCTTGAATCACTCAAAGGTTTGATTGCTCAGCGAGACGAGTACCAAAGACTCCTCGAAGAAAATCCAAACGACACCTTTGTCCAAGGCGAGCTGAACGTGCTCCAAGTCAACATTGATTCAATCCATGACCAGATGAATGAACTTTCGGCGAAAAAAATGCAAGAAAATTTCAACGTAGAATCCTACAACGAAGTCAGTAAGGCGATAATGACTCATGTGCCAAAGGAATCATTAAACTAAATTAAAAAAGCGTGGTCTTGATAACCACGCTTTTTTTAAAATCAATTTACATACTTACATGACTACAGATGAGTCAATCGGAAAAATTTCCGGTTGCAGTTGCCTTGTCAGGGCAAAAATCATCGTCCCTTTCCCTACGGAAAGGTTAAGGACGGTGCTTTCGATATTCTTCACCTTTAAGTTAAGATAATTTTCGAAAACAATGATTTCATCAACCTTCCCATCAAAAGCAATTACAACGGGATTCTCGTCCAGCGTTTTATTTAACGCTTGAACACATGCGGTGGCGTCTTTAATGCCATTAACATACATGAAATGTGGATTTGCTTCTGCCACATCTAACGGAATAATAACTGCACAACGAGACTCGCAGTTTGCCATAATAACAGGACTCTTTCCATCAACTTTGTACCCGAATGACATTGGGTCAGAATCTGCCGGTACGATAAATACTTTTTTCAATTTGAACTTTTTAATTGTTAAACAAAATAGTCGCTTGGATACTATCACAAATGAACAAAAAAACTACTTGACATAGTTTTCCCCACGAGATTATTCGCAGGTACGATATACTGTTTCAGGACCCTTCGTCGATTAAACAAAATAGTCATTTGGAACATTTTTCGGAGGGCCACTTCTTTTAAAACTTGAATCACTACGAACTTGGCAACCGATTAACGGTTGCCATTTTTTATTTAAATCTCCTTCGAATATAGAAATTTTCAACCTTCAGCATACGGATTATGCTTCAGTCTTTTCTTTACGATTTTTTTGACATATCAAGGTATATATAGTATTAATAGCTCATAAATTCATCCTTTAAAGCTAAATTATGAGTAACAGCATGCACGAAATGACTCAATTATTTTTTATGGCGGTTGCAGGAATATCTTTTTTTGATATGCTCATCCTCGGTCTTAAGACAGAAAGTACTATTGAACGAGGTATTTGCACCATCATGGCCACTGTTTTCGGGTTGATCTGTCTAGAAATACTGCTGCGGATTATTATCATTCCCGACATCAGTGATTTTCCGATTATTCAGCTCGTTGTAGTATTGCTTGCGCGAATATCGGAATTGATTTTTGGGGCACTTGGTATTTTTTTCGGAATCAAACAATTGACCCAAAAAAGAGCAAACAAATAAGGAGCACAAATATGCTCTCAAAAAAACTCGCACGAGTTGGAGAAAACACGCTCCAATACCGGCGAGTTTTCTTTTTATGTTACTCTGTCAGATTTTTACAAGCAAAATGCCTCATATTAAATTCAAGACAAGGACTTTTTCATTTGGGCGATATATCTGTCACACCTATATATCACAGAAAATGGCACCATCCTCGTAAGGTATAGTGCCATTTAATTTAATTGCCATTCATTATTTATGGCAAAGTAGTTTCAGCAATTCCACCATTCATGTGGAAGTGTATGAACTTACTTTTGTACGCCCCCCCTTTTGCAGCGAAAACTTCGACATACTGACCATTCACTAGGCCAATTTGTCTATTAATCAGATAGTTGCCCTCCTGGTCCTGCACTTGCAGGATTCCCATTCCATCAGTCTGTGATGTGCAAGTGATAACCAAGTCACCGTCTTGATTATACTCGGCGCTAACGCTGATCACTGCCTGATCGAGGGCAACTGTTGCAGTTGGGACAGGAGCTTGTGAGCTCCCAGTTTGTGGTGCTCCAAACATTATGGCAGCACAACAAAACAAAATGAATGTTTTTTTCATATTTATGAAATTTAGTGACACACATTATAGCATATTGCCGATTAAAATCAATACCTTGACTATCGAGCTCCCAATTAGGCTTTCCACGGTGCACAGATTTTAACAAATACAAAAAGCCATAAAAAATCAATTCGCTTTTTTCACATGGCCATCATTTTCCTAAAAACGTTTTGTGTAAATATGACAAGCAGGTGCCAAACCAAAGTAGTCAATCATGATACAATGTTCGAATATGATGTCGTTATACTTTACCGCATGGCTCGCTTCAATAATGTCTGGAGCTGAGGCAATTCTCGGAAAAATCACCAGCAGGCACTCAGTCAGGAACCCCTGGTTGTTTAACTTTTTCTGGTCGCTTTTCATCCTCGTGGGTATCATAATCGCGGCTATCTATTCCCACGCAGGTATTCCGAGCAGTTGGAGCTACATCGTCTCAGCGTCAATCGCTTACGCGTTGACTGGGACCACGTATGCATTTTCGGTGTACACGCTTGATGCTTCCGTTGTGGCTCCTTTATACAGCATGCGCACAATTATGGCTGTTGCCGTCGGGAGTCTCTTCTTTGGGGAGACACTGTCTTCACACCAGTATATTCTTATTGGCATTATTTTTGTCTTCGGAATACTTGTAAGTATGGACGAAAAATTCAGCTTGAGGTCATTTTTTAATTGGAAGATCACGCGAGCACTTTTCGGCATGGCCTGTTTGTTAGCGTTATCGCTCTTAACAAAAAAAGCTATTGCAGTAGCCGGCTTCTGGAACTCAACATTATGGATTGCTCTTTTGGGACAAGTTTGGCTTCTTGCAACAATCCCGCTGTTTAAAAAGGAGTGGCAATCAACAAGCAAAAAGCAGCTAGGTGCCATCGCGCTCGTATCGGCAGCTGGTGTTGTAGGTACTATTTCTGCAATGGCTGCTTACTCAAAAAACGTCAGCATCGCTACGGCAATCATCTCACTACCACTTTCAATGATCGCTGCAATTGGACTTTCATTCATTGCGCCAGATCTACTGGAAAAACACACGGCGAAAGTGTACGCAGTGCGGATCATCTCGGCCACGATAATGATTATCGCTGCTTTAAAACTCTAAGTTCACTCAACCCCTGAACAATGTCGCACCCAAAAGAAAATTGCCCGAGAACAATTTTCTGTTCAAGGGCAATTCAAATGATACATTATTTAATTATCATACTACTGCCAATCACTTCATGTTTTCGATGTGGATGAACCCATGTCTCTTTGAGATGGATCTTACGGACTATATTCCCGAATTCGTCACGATAGTTTCTATCGTGATGCCGTCTAGGATGTGGAGGTTTCTCATTACCAATCTGAATACAAAAACCAGTCGTACTTTTTTTCTTTGATGCATGCGAAAGATACGTAATACCTCCCCTATTCACTTCAAACCATGTAAGTGGCTCGCTTTCTGTAACGATTTTTTTGATTTTTTCCAAAGCTCTCGGTGACTGCTCTGGTATATCGGGCGCCGCCTGATACGTTTTGATACCAACAGGGGCGACATAGTCATGAAAGAGTTTGCCGATACCATTCAACAGAAAAGTGAGGACCTGAATATGCCAGTCGTTCGCAAGAAAATCCAAAACATCTTTGTTTGAACCCGACCAAGATTCCTTGGTCTGTGCTCCCTGAATCCTCAAGAGACTCAGCTGGTCAATCGGTTCGAATTCCAAAGTGTCTGGATGACTATCCATTACTTTTCCCGTAGCGATATCGATACGGAATGAAAGAAATAATGGAACAAGGTGATCCGCAACTATTTTTTCGAATTGCTGCTGAACCTTCTCAGCTTGCTTTGTTTTATTTTGTGAAAAGTAACGTATCATTTCCTCCATTTTTTCTATCGCCTCTTTTGGATAAAGCGAGCGTTCAATGTCATCTGGGATGCCAAACACTCTCAAATACCCGTTCGATTTGCTCACAATAAAAGTACTGAAATGAAACGTGACCATGTTCTGCACTTTTTTCTCCTGCTTAATTGCAAACAAAGGGTTAAACTGTCGTTCGGAATAATAGCCAACGGGCTCGTCAAGAGTAACAATGAAATCATCGTACGGCAACGAAGCAATGTAAGCCTTTTCACATGGGTCGATCAATGGAATTTTTTTGGCCGCTTTCACCTCGCATACTTTTTTGCCGCCATCTTTCCAACGTTTTACAAAAAACGGAAACAAAAGCAGTTCGTTAGCAGCGAGAATTTCAACGCATTTATCTTGTTCAAGCTTGCCGACAAGCTCCTTCGGAACTCTCGGCAAAAACCTCATGGGGTCAAACGGATAATTGCCAGATAAGCATTCGGCCAATTTGTGGAAATCACCGATTGGCGCCAAGAAGGCGCCGTTCAATGCGAGCTCTGAGCCAGACGCTGGCAACAGCTTTCGATCTTTTTTATCGAGAGCAAATTCTCCTTTGTGATTAACTTTTGCGGCAAGTTGCATGTTTTCCCATGCAATCAAAGTGTGGTGTAGTCGATGTAATGTTAAAGTAGTCTTCTTCATTGGAATAAAATTTGGTTATCAAAAAGTCCGAGCAGAGCCCCTTTGATAACCAAACATTCCATTTGTCTAAATTAAACATACAAAATTTATATTGTCAATCAATACGTAATATTTGACATCTAAAATTAATTATTGTAATTTCAGTAATAACCATTTTTTAAAAAAAATATACAGATATGCACACACTATTCGCAAACGTGGACATCAAGAACGACACTCGTCCAGTTGAGCAACGCCAAAAAATCGATATCGACGCAGAAATTACTTTTGAGGTTAAAGGTGTCGATGTACGCCCAAATTTTTCTATGACAGTGCGGGGTTCAGACAGAGAAACCTCAATCATTTCCCTCACTGAGGGAACAAGAACAGTCGCTCATGGTAAAGCGGGCGAAATTCGCTTAAAGATTAGCGAATTTACAATGAGAGATCAACTGATTTTTGTGACGTGCCTGTCCATAATCAGCAAGTTACTAGAAGAAATCAACGCAACGAGGCGGACACTTGATATGCTGGACTTACTGTCAAGCTATGGCTTGCAAATCACAAAGATCGACTCGTTTTCATTCCCAACAACAAGGGACCATATAAACGAGATATTTACTCAATAAAACCTATCAGAGATTAGATAAGAAATCTATTTCGATAGGTTTTTTATTATTGGAATCTCCTCCGGATCAGACGAGAAAGCGCACGTCTCGTATTATATCGTTACGACATGTTACGAATGTACATGGTCTCAACTTTTTTTCGCGCCCACGGAGTTCGACGCAAAAATACCAAACTTGATTTAATACTTGGGTCTTTAAGAAAGCAATTGACCGGAATACGTTCGCCGAGCTCTGCCCAGCCATACTCTTGCACAAGAGCGGTGAGAATCATTTCAAGAGTTTTGCCCTGAAGTGGATTTTTGGGATGTGTGTCCATACAGTGCATATCTTAGCATCAAACCCCCAAAAAACCTTGTAAATAAGGGTTTATTGACAATTTTAATCTTCCGTGATTCTTTGACAAAATAGTATTTTCGTGATAGAATATATGTTAACCATTTTTTTAACAATTAAAAACAGAAAGACGTGAAAAAATCACTACTTTTGATGGTAGCGCTACTATGCTGCTGCCTTCTGTCCCCTCCCACTGCGAGCGGACAACTCACAACGATTCCGAGCTTCTCAGTAAGCCCGACGACAGTGTGCATGTTCCAGCCGGTTCTGCCGGTGAACACCACTGTAACCGTAGCAGGTCATCGCTACGCCTATTACTGGAATTACGACTACGGTCGACCAACGAGTGACAACACTCGCGACCCTCGTGGTCCAGTAATTTTTACGTACCCTGGAGCACCATATATTTCGATTATGGTGCACGACAGTGATGCGTACGGAGGTGCCGGGGGGGATTATTACTATCGGCAGAGCATCACGGTGCTCGATTTGCCGACAGCAACTATTGAAGCAACGCCGCGAAGTGCAGCGCTCAATTGTATTGCTGACAGTGTTATTTTGGTGGCAACACCATCTGACACTCTTGGCCACATTTTGTGGACTAGACCCACTGGGTTTACGGACACAAACGAAACAATTGCTGCTCGAACAAGCGGCAATTACCAAGTAATTGCCACCGACAGGCACGGTTGTTCTTCCAATTATCCGACATCAATTTGGGTAAACGGAGGAACACCAGTACATGTCGATCTGGCATTAGCCACCAGTTACGGTGGGATTATCAGCACAGACACAAGCGTCTCTGTCTGCTCGAGTGATGGACGCATTTTGCAACCAATTGTCAGTGGAGCCATGTGGCCAATCACCTACAACTGGAACGACGGAAGTACAGCGAGCACTGACCCAATAGCCACTTCTGGCTACTATTGGGTTAAGCTCACAGATGCAAATGGATGTATAGGTCGCGACACAATCCATGTGACGCGAAACATTACTCCGCCAAACACTATCACTCCAAGCACCTCAGCCACACTGTGTTCCGGTGATTCTCTGATTCTCAGAGTCGCATCAGGATACAGCTATAGCTGGAGTACATGGAGTGGCGTAGTATCCACTTCAGATTCCGTAATTGTAACGAGTTCAAATTATTACTCAGTACAAATCAACGGATTGGGTGGCTGCAACGCCACGAACACCTACAACGCGAACTTCAATGCAGCGCCAACGCCCAGCATCGAAATATTCCCGAATGTAGGAGTGTCACATAGTGGACCAATCGACACAGTGCGTATATGCTCGAACGCAAGTTCAAGTATGTACGCAAGTAGTGCAGTGTATTCAACGACACTTCACTATGTGTGGAACACTGGCGACACAACTGCCAATCTTCCTCTCCGCAGTGGAGGATTAAAGAGAGTAACGATAACAACAGCTGAAGGATGCAGCGCATCCAAAAGTATTTTTGTTGTTATGTACTCTGCACCTGATAGTAGCTATACATTAAGTAACCTTGGTCCATTATGCGACGGGACGACACAAGTTGTACGTCTTCGTCGCGCACCAGGAAACAGCTACACATGGAGTACTGGAGGTATTGCCGATTCGGCGATACTGACGAGTTCAGCAACCATCACCGCGGTTATAACCTCTGCAAGAGGTTGTATGAGTCCCGTGACGTACACAGCGGTGTTCAATGCAACACCGCACCCTGTCGTTTCGGCAGGACCATGCAGTATGGAAGCTGGAACGATCACATCTGGCAACAGATATCAGTGGTCTACTCCAACGGGGATAATTCCCGGTGCAACAAGTGCATTTTATGGTGCAACAACTGGAGGTTTTTATTCCTACAAGGAAACAACTCCCTTAGGTTGTAACGCGACAGCCACAATGACCTACATTACCTGTGGTGGAACCACAGGTACAGGAACAAGTACTGATAGTGTACATGCGTACTTCGCAGAAGACGCAACACTGTCATGCGGTACAGGATATTTACGAGTGACGAATCTCTCGACGGCAATCTTGCCATCAAGGTTAAAGTATTTCTGGTCATTCGACGGTGGCACTCCTGCTACTTCAAATCTTCAGAATCCGCCACCGATTCTATTCAGCCCTGGATTACATTTCGTGAACCTTGTCGCTCGCGACACCGTAAACGGAAGTACCAGTACGTATTTGGGATCGTTCATCGCAGACACCCTAAAAATCCGTGCGTATGGTTACGCACCCACAACAGGCCGGACAAGTTTCGACACACTTCCTGTTTGTCCAAACGACTCGGCTTGGGTTGGTGCATTAATCTACGCCGGAGCAGGCGTAAGTTATCAGTGGAACAACGGCGACAGTAGTGCACGTTTCGTGCCACACGCAAGTGGTATGTACTCAGTGCATGTTACTGACAACCGCGGTTGTTCAGCTGATGATAGTGTGTATTTAAGCGTAAGCAATTTTCCTGACAGTAGTATTACGAGATCATCACTTAGTAATATATGTGCAGGAGACACATTACGGCTTTCGCTCCACACTGGTAATAGTTACCAGTGGAACACGTACGACACTACGAGTAGTATCGGAGTCACAACTCCTGGATATTATTCAGTACGTATCATGAACAGGTTTGGTTGTGTTTCGCATGCAAATGCAAACATAACGTTTAACCCAAAACCAATTCCAAGCGTCACCGTTTCGGGTGCACGATTTAGTTATGGAATTTTTGACACCGCACATGTTTGTGCAAACGCCAATCCTTCCATCTCAATCGCGCCATCGGGGATGACGTATCATTGGAACACGGGAAGTTCGTTCTCGAATTTTCCTCTCACAGTTAACGGTGTTTACACTGCGACAGTGACGAATTCATACGGCTGTAAAGCCGCAAGTAATCCTGTGTATGTAAACATACACTCGTCGCCTGACAGCTTAATCACGGTAACAAGAGTAAGTGCATGCATGGGCGACAGCATCTCTCTCGGACTTTCCCCTGGCAACTCATATAGTTGGAGCACAGGAGAAAGAAGTAACGGAATTAATGTTTTTACCTCTGGCACTTATTCTGTAACGGTAACAACAGATGCTGGCTGTGTAAGTCATGCAACGAAGTCTGTAACGTTTAATCCACTTCCAAATGTAACAATCGGAATATCTCCGATGACGCTGTATACATTTGGTGGCGGGACTGATACCGCTCATGCGTGTAGCAATACGCACGTGAACATATCAGCAACAACGGGGACTGGTAACACTTACCAATGGAATAACGGAAGCACTTTTTCAAGCTTCCTCATTCCACTGAGTGGGTTGTATACGGTAACAGTGACGAATACGTATGCTTGCTCCGCTTCGGCGCAAGTGTACGTAAACATACACTCTGCTCCAGATAGCATCATCATGCCGTCGAAAGTAAGTGTTTGTAAAAATGACACACTGATTTTATGGTTGCCTTCCGGTAACCATTATCTGTGGAATACAGGAAGCGATAACGATTCAATCATGGTGTTTGATAACGGAATTTTTTCCGCAACAGTTTCAAACATATATGGTTGTGAGTCTCACACGCTACCATATACCGCTACCTTCCATTCGATACCAAAACCTGAAATTGCAGCATCCAGTTGTAATCTCAGTTTGTTATCGATAGCAAGCGGATCTACGTATCAATGGTATGAAGGATCGAATCCAATCTGGATTAACGCCTCGTCATACATTGTTACGGCAAATGATTGGTACTCAGTCGAAGAAACAACAAGTGAAGGATGCAGAAATCGCTCGAATTCAATTTTCGATTCCGCATGTGTAATCCCCATTCCAATTGATTCGTGCAAGTCGTTCCCGATCCAGAGTCCAAGCATAGTTATAGACGTTACAAATTGCATGCTTGGATGCAGTAGTAAATATACGGTGGATTCCTTCGTCTGGACTCGCAGTGGCATATTCTTGCCCGCAACAGACACACCGTATATCAGTTCTTTTATAAACGGGCTCTATCAAGTCACCGTTTACGATACCCGTGGATGCAGTGCGACATCAGAATTAATTTCTGCTGGTTGTGTGCAAGACACAACTCATGCACCAATTAATTTTGATGTGTATCCAAATCCGTTCTCTCAACATGTGACAATCACATGCGATAGTACATTTTCTGTCCTCGTATTTAATATGCTAGGACAAAAGGTCCTAGAGACCATGGAAAATAATGGTGTGACACTCCAAACAGGGCAATGGCGCCCTGACACATACTTCATTGTTGTCGGCAATCGCTTCGGCGTTGTCACAACAAAAAAAGTTGTGAAAACAAAATAACAGCCAGCCATTCAAGTCAAAAAAGCCCCGGCAATGTCGGGGCTTTTTCATATGTCAGGATCGTTTCAATACAAACAAAAAACCGCTTACGTACTACGTAAGCGGGGAATGTCTTTTAATGCTCCGAGCGGGATCACCTCAACACCTCTTGTTTGTTTAAAGAACAAGTGCCAAGAATTATCAACTGCGATTTCAGGGTCGTACGAAATACCGAAATATTCATACACCGTATAATCTTGTTTTTGATGAAGCAAGGACAGATCCAAAATCCTTCCTTGATACAGGATCCAACTGTGGCTTGAGATTACGTACATATAATTACAAACCCTTTCAACGGCATACAGGCCGGTAACAACCTGAAAATCAGCCCCAGTCTTGCCATTGTTTAACAAAGTCTTCGCGTGCAACATTGTGTTCGCGTGACAATATTTATCCTGAAAAAAAATCGGCAAGATACCGTCTGGATAGACCGTCCAAACATCCATGGGCATATACGATTTTCGGTATTGTTTTGCTAGACTGATAAGATCAGATGGCTCAGTCCGAGGTGGGAGCTGTTCAAAATATTTTTTAATTTCAAACCTTTCTGGCGAATACGCCACTGGGAAGTCCCGATGATGCAACTGCTCAAAAGTTACGATATTCTTTTTTACCATAGCGTGTGTTTTTTCTTCAATCTACATTATATTTTAATATTGTCAAATATATCATCCCTGATATAAAGTTGTTCCTGTACATATCGCTAGAAAAGCCTAGTATGAACACATGAAAAACTCTTGGATATACGGAGGTATTGTATTCGGTATCCTGCTCGTCGTTTTTGGTATTTCGCGATATGAACATAGTGGTGCGCCAGTCACGAATGTATTGCCAGCAATCGTTACTCCCGAGACGCCACCTGAGACTCCCCCAGTTACCCCGCCAGTCGTAGACTCGACTCCTGTCTCGCACTATATTGAAATTACGGGTGGGTGCGATTGGAAATTCACTGGCTCATGCGTGAACGTGCGATCAGGCGCTGGTACGCGCTACGGCGTCGTCATGCGTCTCCGTGCTGGCATTGTGCTCCGTGTAGAGCCAGAGGCAGTCGCAGGAGATGGATTCAATTGGTACAAAGTCATTCAAGACAAACAACTCTGGCATCCAGAGCGAGTGAAAAGCGATTGGTATGTGGCGAGCGATGCTGGCTTCGTGATGCACTTTACTGATCCAGGTGACATACAAATCAATGCAAGCGAAGTGACTCCTCCGACCAACAAACGCATCGTAGTCAATCTCACCAAAGAAACCCTCATGGCATACGATGAAGACCAGCTTTTCATGGAAGAATCAATCTCCACGGGCATCGAGGCGAACCCAACGACGGCGGGAAAATTCAAAATTTTTCGAAAAACGCCGAGCCGATACATGCAAGGACCACTCCCTGATAGTGACATCACTGAATCATACGACTTGCCCGGTGTCGCGTGGGACATGTACTTCACGGCCGATGGATCTGTCCTCCATACGGCATATTGGCATGATAGTTTTGGAGAGCCGATGTCTCACGGATGCATCAACCAACGCGCCGAAAATGCACGAACATTGTATGCATGGGCAGATTTGGGCACACCGGTAGTCATTGAAGAATAAGGATATTGCAACACTTTTCTTGCTATTGCAAGTCATGTGTGAAAGGATGGATAGATGCTCCCTATTTCCCTACCGCAAACAATCGCAAATGTCCCCTACCATTCACAGTTAACAGAAATCTCTTCTCACACATGGCAGATGCAAGGCTGCGGCATCACCAGCCTCGCCATGATTATTGATTACTACAACAAGACAGATTCTGTATCGGTAGAATCTTTGCTCAAACAAGGAATCGTTTCTGGTGCATTCATCAACAATGTCGGTTGGTCATACGCAGGACTAATAAAACTTTCCCAAAAATATGATCTCGATGGCAAGACATATGATTTCGCTGGGCTCACTTCAGCCAAAGCATTTACTGAGCTCAAAAATCAATTGAAAGATGGTCCCGTGATTGCATCAATTCATTACAAATTTGATCCGAAAAATACGCTTCCGCACATGGTCGTAGTCGACGGCATCGACAACGACATGGTGTACTACAACAACCCATCAGGCAAAGCGGGGGTAGCCGAAATCTCAACAACAAAATTCCTCGCCGCATGGAAAAAGCGATTCATCGTCATTCGTCCAATCACACCAGTACTCGCCTCGACACAGAAATAAAACTCGTAATCGAAAATCGCAACAAAAAACCCACACAAAGCATGGGCTTTCTGTGGGTACATTTTTGATTTTATTATTTTACTTCGACAAAATCCTCGTCGAAGATTTTCATGGCGGTTTGCCATGATCCTTGGTCAGCGTGCATGTACGCTAATGCGCGTAACACATTCGCACGATAGCCCGTAGCTACTTGCAGAACAGCGCAAATACGCTCGAATGGCACCTTCCCTTGCGACATCAGGCTCGCTGATTGCAATGAGGCTATAACCTTCTTGTTTTCGGACAGGTTCATTACGCAAGCGATTTGCTCGGTACTTAGTTGCGAATGTCGACACGCGTCGATCGCACAGCTAAGTAATTGTGAATCCGAAATTGCCGGCATTGAGACGGCCATCGGAAGTGAAAACTTCGCCTCGCAACTTGCGAAAAATAAATCTTCTGCAATATTGATAGCTTCAATGTCAATTGTTGCGATTGCTAGGATCATGCAAATAGCCGTTTTATTTTCTTTCGTGTAGCGAATAAGCCACACAATTTCATCTAACGAAACTTTGGCTTTCGCCAATAATGCGGCTACTCTTAATGATGCTGTCACTCGATTTTTCGAACACGCACTTTCAATTTTTCCTATTTCCCAGTTTTTTAATCCTGCCTGGAGACAGGATTCCCTCGCACACAAATACTGAGGGGTCTGCGCAATTGTTTGCGCTTCTTTGTTGCTGTTGATACCTTTTTTGCCTTTTCCTACTAAATTGTTTGAACGCATGGTTCTGCTCCCCCGTTGGAGACTTTTAATTTAATCCGGGTTAAAATCGGTCTTTCCCGCGTCAGCTTTCTTACGTAACTCATCTCCATGGCAGGCTGGCCATATATAGTATCGAGTTTTACTTTTGCGGAGAGGACTTGCGATTTCGCGTACCTAGGTAAGAGCGCGCGATGTACAGATGGTGCGCACCGTGCGCTCTTACTTAGGGTTGAATGTTGGTTTATGTTTTCAACGTATATTGCACATTGTCTATAGTTTACCATATATAGACACTAGTGTCAATTAGTGTTATGGTACAAAAAATTAGATGATCGTCATCAAACTCGAAATGACCGGTGACATCGTTCCGGCTGTCCACAAGTATGGAGCTGTGCCCGTGAGATCGCGACCAGCAAGCTTGTAGAGCTGAACAGTAAGTGAATCACCGATGACCGCAGTCATAGCAATACTACTCTGCACGCTGAGTGTGACCGATCCCCCAGCTGGAACGAGAAGTCCACTTGATGTTGTGGCTGTGTAAATCAGTGGGTGATTTGGAATACCGGTAGATGTTGGAACAACAAGAATGGGATTACCGAACATACTTGTACCACTAAATACAGCAACCTTGTAAACATCGGTCGGCGTCGTGTCGTTCAAACCAAATTGCATGCGAAGAAGTGCGACTGGACACGCGGTTGGATTTGAAACAACAAACTGTCCAAGTGTTCCGGTACTGCCATGGGTAACATTACCAGAAAGGAATGTTGAATCTGCAGTAACAACGAGTGTCCCCGAACTTGCCGTTGGAGTAGTTGGACATGTCCAAGTCGAGCCAGCGACAGTCGTTCCTGTACCTGTTCCATATCCCACTGCGCTTGTCGCTGCTGGAGAAACGCCGACACTTCCGGTATTTTGAAGTGCGTCTGTGTGCATACTTTTGTACACAAAAAATCCGGCGAGAATACAAGCACCAACGACAACCAAAATTTTTACACCGTTATTTTCAGAATTTTTCCAAAAGGCAATAAGTGATTTCATGGTATTGTCTACGATTACTAATAGTTATGAGACAATTATAAACTGTCTCACTCATGTTGCAAGGCAAAAACAAATACAAGGACTTTGTGAATATTTCAAAAAGCTAATTACGTTCGCCGATTTGTTGACGCCACATTGCGTAGTAGAGACCTTTTTGTGCAAGGAGATCATCGTGAGTACCTGACTCGACGATTTTTCCTTTTTCGAGTACGTGAATAGTGTCTGCATGCATGACAGTCGAGAGACGGTGCGCGATGAGTACCGTAATATGTGAACGAACTTCGGACACATCTTTGATCGTCTTCCCTATTTCTTCCTCAGTGAGCGAGTCGAGTGAACTCGTGGCCTCGTCAAACACAAGTACGTTTGGTTTACGGAGCAGAGCACGTGCGATCGAGAGACGCTGTTTTTCTCCACCTGATACTTTGACTCCACCTTCACCGATGACAGTGTCGAGTCCTTGCCCACCACGTGCGAGCAGGTTTTGACATTGCGCTTTTGCGAGCGCATCAAGACATTCTGCATCAGTTGCGTTTGGATAGACGAAACGAAGATTCTCGCGAATCGTTCCTGCAAAGAGCTGAGTGTCTTGCGTGACAAATCCGATTTGTTTTCGCAATTCATCTTTCTGCATTTCGTCGTGACGTACCCCGTTGTAAAGCACGGCACCACTCGTTGGCTGATAGAGACCGACGAGCAATTTCACCATCGAAGTTTTGCCCGAACCAGATGGTCCAACGAACGCAACTGTCTGTCCACGACGCACACCATATGAAATATGTTCGAGTGCTTGGTTTTGTGCGCTTTTGTATCCAAACGAGACGTCCTTAAATTCAAGATGCTCAACAGTGCCGATTGGCGTTGGGTGTCCTGCTTCATGTTCAACTGGTGCGTCGAGCAGCAATTTGAAGTTCGCGAGCGATGCTTCTGCTTCGCGATATGTTGAAATGACCGTGCCCATTTCTTGGAGTGGATTGAATACGAAGAATGAGTAGACAAAAAGTGAAAAGAATTCACCGAAGGTTATTACCTTGGCAAAAATGAGATACACGAGGAAAAAGAGAATACTCGTGCGAATGAAGTTGATGACAGTACCTTGAATGAAGCTGAGACTTCGGAGATAGCGAAGTTTTTTGAGTTCAAGCGTCAGAATTTTGTTTGTCGTTGTGTTGAGGCGGTCGACTTCTTGATCGGCAAGTCCAAGACTCTTTACGAGCTCGATGTTGCGAAGCGATTCTGTCGTTGAGCCCGCAAGTGCTGTCGTTTCTCGAACGATCACTGTTTGTATGCGTTTGATCTTTTGAGACAACAATAAACTCATGCCTCCGATGATAGGTACAGTAGAAAGAAACGCCACGGCCACACCCCAATAGATATGCACGGCGTAAATCGCGACGAAGATGAATCCGACAAGGGAAACGAAGAGGATATTGATGAGCGCAGCGATCAATTTTTCCGTGTCATCACGTACTTTTTGGAGTTTCCCGAGGGTTTCGCCGCTGCGCTCATCCTCAAAACTCTCATATGGCAACGCAAGTGAATGTGCAATCCCGTCTCGATACAAATCAGCTCCAACACGCTTGCTCACCCCATTCAAGAAATAATCTTGAAAATTCTTTGCAGTGCGAGAGATAAATGCCACTCCGACGATCGCAAGGAGAAGCAATCCAACACCACGGAAAAATTCCGCTCGTGTATAGAGATCGGGCTTCATCGCATACTCGTCGATCACATGACGAAAGATATATGGATCGAGTAATGAGAAAATCTGGTTGATACTCGCAAGCACAATAGTAAGGACGCACAGCTTCCAATATTTTTTGAGATAGTGATAAAAAATGTTCATAGATGTGGGCAGATTATAGCAGGCTCGCAGAATTTGGCGAACATGGTAGAGTAGAGGGACTATGCATGAGCCCATTATTTGTTTCGGACAGCAACCATGTGGGTTTTTCCCAAAGCGGTATGTTTATGCCAAAGTGTTGACTGCTCGTCGATTGCAAAAAGAGATTGGTGGCAAAATTGTATTTTTCTATCACGACTCTGATGCTGATTACCGCGAGACTATTACCCTCTTTCGTGATCCGTTGAATGGCGAAGATGTGCGTCTCAACTTCACGCAAGCGAACAAAATCCAAAAAAAATATTCTCCGCTCTATGCCAAAATGATTCCGGCCGGATGGCAGGATGAGATTGCTCGCAAACTTCCGCGATTGGTGCCTGCGCGATTGGTGGAGATGTTCAAGAGCGCGAGCGGAGCGAGCGCGGGAGATTTTTGCCTCGACATGTACCAGAGACTCGGATTGCTCGATGGTATCGAAATAGTCCGCTCAGGCGACAAGGTATTCCGGACACAGGCAGACGAGCTCACGACGGACTACTACGCAGATATTCCATACGAAGGAGAAATCGTGCGCGCTGAAAAATCTGGTGACTCGTTTCGTCTCCACGAAGGTGGCGGTAACTACATCACCGTTCCGAGCCCAGACCATATCGAAAAAACACAAAAAAACCCAGGACGAGACTATCGCTTCCGCTGGATGCAATCTGTGGTACATTGTACGCATTACATCAGTGGTGCCGGCGAAAACGCCTATCTTAAGAAAGATGATTTCCCTGACGTAACATTCGTAACTCGTGACGAAATCGCAGATTCAAATTACGCATATTTACCAGAAGCATAATCAAAAAACATATGAAAAAAATTCTTGCTATCGGTGCACATCCAGATGATGTTGAGTTTGGCGTGAGCGGTCTCCTCATCAAAGAAATCAGTAACGGCGCACAAGTCAAAATTGTTGTGTGTTCGCTCGGTGAGGCAGGATCGAACGGAACTCCTTTGGGACGCAAGGCCGAAGCGGAATCTGCAGCCAAGCATATTGGTGCAGAATTTCAGTATGTCGACATGGGTGGCGATTGTCATATTGAAGACACTCCAGCCAATCGCAAAATCATTGCAGAAATTATTCGTACATGGAAGCCAGACATCGTGCTTGCGCCATCACTTACTGAGAACCAACATCCCGACCATCTTGCTGTCGCTCACATCGCGCGCTCGGCGTCCCGCCTCGCGCGCTACGGCGGTCTCGAAGACCTCAAATCTCTCCCTGTCCACAGTATCGAAGCACTCTACTACTATCCATCAAGTGCTGAATTCGACAAACGTCCTGATATCATCGTCGATGTCACAAACGAATATACAAAATGGACGGAGGCCATGAATCTCCACGAGAGCCAAATGAAAACACGCGGATATATCAATCTCGTCACTAGCAAAGCAAAATATCTCGGCGCAACCGTTGGAGTAGATTATGCGATCGGTCTTTGGGTCAATGATTCAGTCATGGTAGACACGCTCGAAGCGCTTGGATCATCACGAAAATATAAATGAACCATACACAGCAAAAAAATACAAAAAAACATCTCGCCATAGGTATTGTGTGCTATCCATCAGTCGGTGGCTCAGGCATCGTTGCAACACAACTCGGCACTGAACTTGCGCGCCTCGGACACAAAGTGCATTTCATTAGTTATGACGAACCGTTCAAACTCGATACGAACGAGCCGAATATTTCGTTCGACAAAGTAACCTTCAACGGATACGAGCTTTTTAAATATCCTGATTACACATTGCCCCTCGCGGTCAAAATGGTCGACGTCGCAAAGAAGTACAAACTCGATATTCTCCACGTACACTACGCCGTGCCTCATGCGACAGCAGCGCTCCTCGCCAAAAGTATCGCGAATGAAGAGAAACTTCCCTTTCCTCACGTCGTCACCACACTCCACGGCACAGACATCACGCTTCTTGGTCGAGACAAGACCGTCATGCCCGTCATCAAATATTCGATCGAAAGCTCATGTGGTGTGACAGCGGTTTCAGAGAGCCTGAGAAAAGACACGGTCAAAGTACTCAAAACAAAAAAAGAAATCCGAGTCATTCACAATTTTTACAATCCAAAAACACCAACACAATCTCGCGAATCAATTCGTGCGAGTATCGGCGTGCGTGACGACGAATTCCTTGCGATTCATCTTTCAAATCTTCGTCCCGTCAAACGTATTCCTGATTTGATTGATATTATCAAAAAAGTAAAAAAACATCCGCGCATCAAATTACTCATTCTCGCTGGTGGAGATTTTTCGGTCTTTGAGCCACTCGTCAAAAAATACGGACTCGAAAATCGCATCATCGTACTTCCTCGTGTGCTTGATATTGAAAATTACATCAATGCATCAGACATCGGCGTGTACACATCCGAAGAAGAAAGTTTCGGCATGGGCATTCTTGAAACTCTTTCCTATGGCAAACCCATCCTCGCCACACGTGCGGGAGGTATCCCAGAGTTCATGAAGAACGGCAAAACAGGTTTCCTCTTTAAAATCAGCGACACGAGTGGTATGGCGCACAAACTCGCCGAACTCGCAAAGAATCCAGACCTTGTTGCGAAACTCGGCGAACATGCAAAAAACCTTGCACAATCAGAGTTTACTGCCGAGAAAAAAGTCCAAGAATACGTCGACTACTACCGCACGATCATCGCCTCGGGAAAATAATATTCTGTGGTATAGTACTTACACCATGCAAAATTTCGCAGACAAACTCATCGAAGCAATCAAAGAAAAAGGCAATCCATGCATCATCGGACTTGATCCCCGCATGGAGCTCATTCCTCAAGCATTTTTTGCTGAAGGTGAAGACAAAACCAAAAACGAACTCATCGAAGATAGTATTTTTGAATGGGCAGAATGTATCATCGACAAGATCAAAGACCTCGTCCCTGCGGTCAAATTCCAAAGTGCATTTTACGAACAATATGGCGTCCCCGGCATGTGGGCAATGAAGCGCGCGATCTCATACGCCAAAAGTGCTGGACTCATCGTTGTCATTGATGCGAAGCGTAACGATATCGGATCAACTGCGGAAGCATACGCGAATGCATTCATCGGTCGCTCAAAGATAATCGACACGGAAGATCCTATTTTCGACGGCGACTGCGTCACAGTCTCGCCATTCCTCGGTCGCGATAGTTTGCTCCCTTTCGTCGAAGCATGTAAAAAATACGGCAAAGGAATTTTCATCCTCGTCAAAACAAGTAACCCGGGTTCAGGAGATTTCCAAGACGTTAAAAATGAACATGGTGAACCACTCTACACCGTACTCGCAAAAATCGTCGCCGAACTCGGAGATGGACTCGTCGGCACACATGGCTATAGTTCAGTCGGTGCTGTTGTCGGAGCGACTCATCCAGAAGAAGCCAAGGTTCTTCGCACAATGATGCCAAAAGCATTCTTCCTCGTGCCTGGATATGGCGCACAAGGTGGCACAGCAAGCGACACACTCCCATGCTTTAACCCTGACCACATGGGTGCGCTCGTACACTCAGCACGCAACATAACCTTCACACACGCAGATCAAAATATCAGCAAAAATGAATACGGCTACTTCGTCCGCGAAAACGTCGAGAAAATGATTGCCGACGTTACCGCCGTCCTCAAATAATTAACTGAGCAGTTCGGGTTCTGGCTCAATACTGATTCCGTACTTTTCTTGGACAGCATCTCTGATTTGGAGAATGACGTCACTGAGTTCAGCTCGTGTACCTCCGCCTTCGTTCACAATCACCATTGCATTGCCTTTGTAGAGCGAGAAATTGCCGATACGTTTGCCTTTCCAGCCCATCGTATCGATGAGCGAGCCGGTGCCCACTTTGGCGGTCGCAGTGTCGACATCATAAATCGCAAGTGTTGGGAAATCTGCACGCAATTGATTTGCTTTTTCAATCGGCACAAAACTATTTTTAAAAAATGAACCGACCGACGCGACCTCTTTTGGATCAGGAAGTTTCTTGGTGCGAATCGCAATGATTGCGTTTCGAATATCTTCGAGGCTTGCTGCGCGGATATTGTGCTCGGCGAGATAGTCGGCGACTCCTGGGTATTGTGGAACGTCGGGGAGCTCGCGCGATAGCGCGAGCGTAATCTCAGTGATGACGTACCGCCCCTTGCCTGCGTTTTTGAAAATACTGTCTCGATATCCAAATTTACATTCTTTGTTTGAAAATACAACCATCGATTTGGTCCACAAATCGTACGCTCGAAGCGACGTAAGCACATCACGAATTTCCGTTCCATATGCTCCAACATTTTGCACGGGAGTCGCTCCAGCAGTCCCCGGAATCCATGACAATGTCTCGATACCAGACAAATCGTTTTCCACAGCAAATGCTACAACTGAATCCCAGATCTCACCTGAACCAACGACAAGTGTCGTCTCATCAACAAGGCGTTTTCCAAGGATTTGCGGTCGAATGAGCGTCATGTCGAGATCGCCATCAGGGAAGACAATATTTGAACCACCGCCAAGCAAAAACCACTTTTCGTCTTGTGGCATAAGGCGAAAAACCTCTTCGAGATCAGCCTCTGTTGTAACCGTAACAACTTCTCGGGCCGTTCCTCCGATACGAAACGTAGATAATTCACGAAGCGGTACATTGTATTCTCGCGTGATTGACATATTGCAAATATATCATATATGAGATATTATTTCCACTATGGCAAAAACAAAAGATGATCAGGAAAAGATTGGTTTGTTTATCAAAAACCTCCGCGAAGAGCGAGGTCTCACCCAAGCAGAATTCGCAAACGCACTCAATACCTCACAAAGCGCCGTTGCTCGCATGGAAAAAGGCGAACAAAATCTCACTGTCGCAAACCTCGCCAAAATTAGCGAGCTCCTCGGTCGACAGATCCTCTCACTCTCAAAAAGTATGGATTTTGAAGTGACTGGTGGTCGTGAACTCAAAGGTAGTATCCGTACCAACTATTCCAAAAACGGAGCGATCAACATGCTCTGTGCTTCCCTACTCAACAAAGGCAAAACAATTCTTCACGGAATTCCACGCATTGAAGAAGTATTTCGCTATATCGAAATCATGGAGTCGCTCGGTGTCGCAGTACGCTGGATTGAAAAAGATACTCTCGAAATCATTCCACCAACGAAACTCACTTTTGATCGCATGAATCTCGAGTCTGCGCGCAAGACACGTTCATTCACATTCGTCGGAGCGCTCATTCACTGGCAGAAATCATTCTCATTCCCGCATTCTGGTGGATGCAAAATGGGCGAACGCACCATCGCCGCACACAAATACGGTCTCAGCAAATTTGGAGTGAATATTAAAACACTTACTGATAGTTACGATATCCGTTACAAGAAACTCAAACCAGCAGAATTTGTACTCTACGAATCAAGTGACACGGGTGCTATTGGTATGCTCATTGCAGCCGCAGGGATTGCTGGCACTTCAATCATCCGCTTTGCTCCACCGAACTACCAAGTTCAGGATGTGTGTTTCCTGATTGAAAAAATGGGAGTGAAGATTGAAGGCATTGGCACGACAACACTCACTGTGCACGGCCGCGAAAATATCAATGAAACGATCGAGCACTGGAACAGTGAAGATCCGATTGAATCAATGTTCTTCCTCTCAGCGGGAATCGTCACCAAGAGTTCGCTCACTGTCACTCACTGCCCTATCGAATTCATCGAACTTGAAATCGAAAAGCTTCGCCAAATGGGAGTGAAGTTCAAGATGAGCAAGTCATACAAATCAAACAACGGACGCACCACGCTTCGTGATATTTCTGTCTCACCATCAAAGCTCATCGCTCCGCTTGAGAAATTGCACGCACAGCCATTCCCGGGAATGCAAAACGACAATCTTCCGTTCTTCGTACCAATCGCTACGCAAGCCAAAGGCACAACGCTCATTCATGACTGGACATGGGAAAATCGTGCGATCTACTTTACCGAACTCAACAAACTTGGCGCGAATGTTCGTCTCGTTGATCCACATCGTGCATTCATCGAAGGACCAACGAAGCTCCGCGCAGCCCAAATCGTTTGCCCACCAGCACTTCGTCCATCTGCGGTCATTTTGATTGCCATGCTCGCAGCCGAAGGCACATCGGTACTTCGCAATGTATATTCGATCACTCGTGGCTACGAAGAAATCGCCGAGCGTCTCAATGGTATTGGTGCACAGATTCGTGTCGTCAAAGGAATGTAATTTATGAATATTCTCGCAATCGAAACTTCGTGCGACGAGACAGCCATCGCCATCCTCACGCGAAAAGGCAATCATTGCACTCTTCACGCGCACCAAGTCGCTTCACAAATCGCACTCCATACTCAATACGGAGGCGTATTCCCGATGATGGCGAAGCGCGAACATAGTCGAAATATCGTTCCGCTTTTCCTCGAAACGCTCAATGAAGCGGGAGTACTTGCTGATGCGAAAAAAAGTTCAGTATGGAAACCACGAATCGTCGCAAAGCTTACAAAGCTTCTTGAACGCGAACCTGAAATGCTCGAACTTTTTCTGCGAGAAATTCCTCGTTTGCAAAAACCAAAAATCGATCGCATCACGGTGACGGTCGGCCCAGGCCTTGAACCAGCACTTTGGGTTGGTATCAATTTTGCAAAGGCACTTTCGTATGCGTGGGACATTCCGCTTGTACCAGTCAATCACATGGAAGGGCACGTACTTTCTATTTTTCCTGAAGAATCAAAAAAAGAATTTACGATTTCAAAAATTGCGACTCCCGCTATTTCATTACTCGTTTCTGGTGGGCACACAGAGCTCGTACTTGTAAAAGGCGTTGGCAAATATGCTGTCGTTGGAAAAACACTCGACGATGCAGCCGGTGAAGCCTTCGACAAAGTCGCGCGCATGCTCGGACTTCCCTATCCAGGTGGCCCAGAAATTTCGCGCCTCGCAGAAAGTGTGCGCGACAGTATCAACCAAGGAGGGATCAAAAAAACAATTTCACTCCCTCGACCAATGTTGCACGCTGACAATTTGGATTTTTCTTTTTCCGGACTCAAGACCGCAGTACTCTACCTCATCAAAAAACTCGGCGACCTAAACGAAGCAACCAAAAAAGAAATCGCGTGCGAATTCGAAAATTCTGCCGTTGAAGTGCTCGTGGTAAAAACAATGAAGGCAGTGAAGAAATTCAAAGCAAAATCAGTTATCGTTGGTGGCGGAGTTTCGGCAAACAAACATCTTCGAAAAGTACTCACAGAAGCATGCAAAGAATACGGTGTCGAAGTGATCTTCCCAACCAAAACGCTTACAACCGACAACGCTATTATGATTGGTATTGCAGGCTCGTTCGGAAAGAAGGTTCGTAGTACCTCAAAAAAACTTCTCGCTAACGGAAATATGTCCCTGTAGGTTATCCACATAGGCCTTCGACAAAGTCGGCCAGTTTGGTATAAATAATGTATGTTCAAAGTAAGAACAACAGCAGTCGTGGTCGTCGTCACCAACTCATTCCGAGGGGGCCAATTTGTTGCATAAGACGAAATAACAAACAACAAAAGAGCGGCTCCCGAAAGGGAGCCGCTCTTTTTGCAAAAAACTCCCTGCCCCATGTTTTGAACTAGCGTTCTCGAGATTCAAAAAAGTCTCAAGAACGGTGGTCCAAACAAACCACCACATTTCCTTACTTTCAAAACTCAATATCGTATGCAGCTACCACCTAAGTATCAACGTTTGCTCGTGATCTTAGATCGCCTGCACAACAAACAACCTGCCAAAGATTCGCTTTCAGCCTACAAAATGATTGCAGACACAATCATAGAAGTTGAAAATGAATTTTTTGGTCCAGAATCTTCGAATTTACATTTGAGCGATCCTCATCTTGGACGTATGACAGCACCTACACTTGATAATATTTTCTCGGTTCCTGATTACAATGGAGTTTCCATTCTAATTAGTACAAACCAAGTCACTTTTATCAGTAAGTCCGGTGCGATCGAAATTCAAAAGAAAAATCGCGAAGATAAGTACGGAGAGATTATCTCGTTCTCACAGAGAACAGAACTTGTTCTGTTCAAAAAGAACGACTCTTCTGGACACGGAGTCTGGCACAAAAAAAACAAATAGAACCATAATACTCATTCATTATGGTTCTATTCATTCAAAATCCATTATCATTGAAAATAAAGCCTAAAATGCTATACTTTTTTTATGCACAACGACAATAACATCCCCGAAAAACTCCTCAAACCTTACAGCGCCAAAGACACCGAATCTCGTATTTATGAAGCATGGCTCGACAGCGGATTCTTCAATCCCGATATCTGTGTTGAAAAGGGCGTCACCAAAGCCGACGCAGAGCCATTTTCAATGGTTTTGCCCCCACCGAACGTCACCGGGACGCTCCATACAGGACACGCGCTCATGCTCGTCATCGAAGACATCATGACTCGCTACGCTCGCATGCAAGGCAAGCGCACCCTTTGGCTCCCTGGTACCGACCACGCCGCAATTGCCACACAGTCCAAAGTTGAAAAAATTCTTGAAAAAGAAGAAGGCAAACGCAAACAAGATCTCGGTCGCGAAGAATTCCTCGCACGCGTCAACAAATTCGCGCAAGAATCTCACGACACGATCGTTGGTCAAGCAAAACGCATGGGTGCATCACTCGACTGGAGTCGTGAAGCATTCACGCTCGACGCAACACGCAATCTCGCCGTTCGCACCGCATTCTCCCGCATGTACAAAGACGGGCTCATTTATCGTGGCCACCGTATCGTAAACTGGGACCCAAAAGGTCAGACAGTTATTTCAGATGATGAACTTGTATACGAGGAGCGCAAATCAAAACTCTACACCTTCAAGTATTCAAAAGACTTCCCTATTTCAATTTCAACAACCCGACCCGAAACAAAAGTTGGCGATACGGCGGTTGCAGTTGATCCTACCGACGAGCGATACAAGCAATATGTCGGCAAAGAATACGATGCAGTATTTTGTGGCGTACCTATTCATATCAAAATAGTTGCAGACGAAAGTGTTGAAAAAGATTTCGGTACAGGAGCGCTTGGTGTTACTCCAGCGCACAGCCAAATTGACGCGGAAATTGCTACGCGGCACAATCTTCCGACCATTCAAGTCATCAATGAATATGCAAAAATGATGATTGGAGGAGAAAATCTTCTTGGGAAAAAAGTAACTGAAGCTCGGGAAACAATAGTGCAGTGGATTCGCGATGAAGGTCTGATGGAAAAGGAAGAAGATGTGACGCAAAATGTGTCGACCGCAGAACGAACTGGGGCAATCATCGAACCACTTCCAAAATTGCAATGGTTCATTAACGTAAACAAGCCGATTGCAGATCGAGGCAATAAAACCCTCAAGGAATTGATGCTTGCTCCAATCCGTGAAAAACAAATCGAAATTCTTCCCGACCGTTTCGAAAACGTGTACTACAACTGGGTCAACAATCTTCGCGATTGGTGTATTTCTCGTCAAATCTGGTACGGACACCGCATTCCTGTATGGTACGACAAAGACGGTGCAATCCATTTGCCGAAGGAACGCCGTGTATTGCTCGCACGTCACGGTGAAAGCGAGGCAAACTCGCTTCGCTTGTTCGCCGGTGGCAAAAGTCAATCTCCACTCACCGATACCGGTCGCGCTCAAGCAAAAGAACTTGGGCAAAAACTGAAATCAGAAAATGTAACCAAAATTATTTCGTCAAATCTTCCTCGCGCTCGCGAGACAGCGGAAATCATTGCGCGCGAAATTGGCCTCGACCCACAATCAATCGAAGAATGGGCTGACTACCGTGAATATGAAGTTGGAGACCTCGAAAATACCCCCTGGCCAGAAAAAGGAATTCCATTCCGCACTGCAATAGAATCACAAAAAGGAGAAAATCTCGCGCAGATTGAACAGCGCGTTATTTCCGTATTCAAAAAACTCGAATCAGTTGAGACTGAGGGCACACTGCTCATGGTCGGACACAACGGATTCAACTGTTGTATGAAGGCACATATTGAAGGCGTACAAAAAGAACGTTTCGTAGAATTCGCCGAACTGTGCACAATGGAAAATGCATCGACTCATGAATTCATGCTCATGCACAATCCGAGCGGTGAAGGTCTCACTCAAGACGAAGACACACTCGATACATGGTTCTCCTCTGGCCTATGGACATTTTCCACACTCGGCTGGCCACAAAAGACACACGATCTCAAGATGTTCCATCCGACGTCTGTACTTGAGACTGGCCACGATATTATTTTCTTCTGGGTTGCTCGTATGATTTTGATGAGTACATACCTCCTCGGAGAAATTCCGTTCAAAACAGTCTACTTCCACGGGCTTGTTCGTGACGAAAAAGGCCGTAAGATGTCGAAGTCGCTCGGCAATATCGTTGACCCGATTACGCTCATCGACAAATATGGCACTGATGCACTTCGCATGGCGATGATCGTCGGTGTAGGTCCTGGCTCTGACAGCAATCTTGGAGAAGAAAAAATCAAAGCATATTCAAAATTCGCAAACAAGCTTTGGAACATCGCCCGTTTCGTTATGGAAAATACTTCCAAGCTCGACACGACCACGACACACACACTCGACACCGAAGATCAAGCAACGATTGATGAAATCAATGCTCTCCTCAAGGAAATCACAAAAGAAATGAACGAGTACAAATTCTATCTCGTTGCCGAAAAACTCTATCACTACACATGGCATACATTTGCCGACGTTGTAATCGAACGAAGTAAAAATAAAATCGCAAACGGAACAGGTTCAGAGTCAGCACAACAAATGCTCGTCACTGCACTTCCCCTTTTGCTCCGCGCGCTTCACCCATTCATGCCGTACATTACTGAAGAACTTTGGAATACAGTGTATAATGAAAAGAATCTTCTGCTTGTAGAAGAGTGGCCATGCAAAATCTAACTTTCGCAAATAATCCAACTGTATTTATCATTGCGCTTATCGCAGGGGTCGTCCCGTCAATACTCTGGCTGTTTTTTTGGCTACGCGAAGATGAGACAGGCAAGCATGAACCGACAGGTCTCGTTGCGCTCACGTTCATCGCCGGAATGGTCTCAGTCGTGCTCGTGCTCCCAATCGAAAAATTTATTTCGACACTCCCTTACAGTCACACAACCTTAATTGCACTTTGGGCTGCGAGTGAAGAATTTCTCAAGTACGCAGCATTCACAATCATTATGACTCGCAGTCCGTATCTCGATGAGCCAGTAGACTATCCACTCTACCTCATGACTGCAGCTCTCGGATTCGCCGCACTTGAAAATGCAATGTATCTCATTCATCCAGTCGCAGTGAACGACGCGACGGTGTCATTTCTCACAGGAAACATGCGTTTCCTTGGATCGACGCTCTTGCACTCAGTTTCAAGTGGTATCGTTGGTCTCTCGATTGGTCTCGCGTTCTTCAAATCAAGTGGCTCCCGATTGTTCTACACTTTATTTGGCCTTGCCGCTGCAATCGCCTTGCACAGTGTCTTTAACTTTTTTATAATGCAGAAGAACGGCGAAAACTTTTTACAAGTTTTTGGCTTTCTCTGGGTTGTAACTATTATCATAATGCTCCTCTTCGAGAAATTGCGCCGTATGGGAAACTACGTTGAAACAGACCAGCAACCCACACCAGTGCAATACGCTCAATACTAAAATATATGGCAAAAAATGAAAAAAAGCGTTCATTCTTCGAGAGACTTTCTGGTGGTATCCGACTCGACGAAGAAGAAACCAAAAATGAAGAAAAGCGTCCCTCAATAAAAAGCGCTGGCAACGAAGAATTGTGGAATACCTCAGATGAAGAAATCGAAGGCGACGGAGAGCTCGCGCTCGATGTCTATCAAACTGCCAACGATATTGTTGTGCAGACTTTTGTCGCAGGCGTACGTCCAGAAGATCTTGAAATCAACATAACGCGCGACATGCTCACCATCAAAGGCAAGCGTCATGAAAACCGCACCATTCAAAATGATGATTTTTTCAGCAAAGAGCTCTATTGGGGTACTTTTTCACGAAGCGTCGCACTTCCTCAAGAGATTGAGCCCGAAGAATCAGAAGCAATGGAACGCCACGGCCTTCTCACTGTGCGAATGCCAAAGATCGACAAAAACAAGCGTTCAAATTTGAAAGTAAAGTCTCTCTAGTGCTCTTATTGTTTTTCTACACACTCATTTCATCGAGCGCTTTGTAATAATATTCTTGATTGCCGACGGCCTCTGAGACTTCCAAGATTCGCGCCCATAATTTGGTCGCGATGTCTGTGTGCCCGAGGTCACGATACGCATCGGCTGCCATGCCCAACCCCAAAAAAGCCTGACTCCCAGGAATCCCCGGAAGATGCGTTCCAACAAAAAGACGTTCAATGAGCTTTAGAATTCGAGCTTCTTCTTTTTCAGTGCGATTTGGTTTTTGAAGCAGCGCTACGATGCGCTCACCGTCGGTCTTGTCATCGCCATCAAAATCCTCGTCTTCGTCGTCGAGATAGCTGTCTTCGTATCGTTTTCGGTACCCCATACGGTACACTATATACCACAAAATGCGGAAATTCAAAAAAATCACCCATGCTTCGGAAATGAATTTCCACGCTCATGAATACTTTCTTTTTGTGACGATGCGCGCATCAATGCACCTCGCCCGAATTTTTTTCGTATCGTATCCGCGACTCTTTCGACAACGAGTTGGTCGATAGCTGTATCTTGCGTACCAAACAAATCTCTCGGCACATCTTCTTCACGCTGAAGTGAGTGAAGAATAATGCCCGTTGATCGGATCTTCTGACCTTGCGCGAGCGTGCGCGAAAGATACGGTTCAAGCGCATTTAAAACGATGCCAGGATCGGTCGTAAACACAGACAATTTCGCATCAGCAAAGTAATGCACAAACTCAGTTGTTTTTACGAAAAATGAAACTGAATTTGTGAGTAAACGAAGTTCACGAGCTCGAGCACATGCGTGCTCTGCATTGTCACTGAGCTCAGACCAAATAACGTGAGCATCATTCGACGGAGGACGAAATGTAGAAGTTGATTGGATTGATTGTTGATTGCGAGGGTCAGTATCCGAGGAGATAGTGTGAATTGATTGACCTGAAAGTTCTAATTGCAAAATACGAAGTGGCTCAGAAAAAAAGCGTTCAATATGATCACTCGAATACGTGATGAAATCGTACGCTGTTCGAATACCCATTTGAACAAGTCGTGGAGCAGTCCTACGACCTATACCCCACACGTCTTCAATATCAGTCTTTCGTAACGCCTCATGCTCATCAAGCTCTGTGAGCAAAAGAGCAACGCCATGTGGTTTGTTTAATTTTGAAGCAGTCTTGGCAAGCGCCTTGGTACGAGCAATACCAATAGAATACGTCACTCCGAATGTTCGCCATATTTCATTCTGGATAGCTATGGCCAACTTTTTTTCGCCACCAAAAAATCGAACATCCGACATTTTGACCTCGGCGAAACATTCATCGATACTGTATATCTCAACCGTATCGAGATATGAAAGAAGGATTGCATATACGCCATCAGAAATTCGTCGGTATACATCAAAGTGGTGCGGAAGTATAATGACCGAAGGAAATCGTCGTTTGATTTGGAACACCGGCATCCCTCGAGTGACACCAAGATTTTTGGCTTCAGGACTCATCGCCACCGCGATGCCTCGATCTTCACCGACGACGACGGGCAAGCCACGATACTCTGGATTTTGAGAAAGCTCACAGGCCACAAAGAAACTGTCACCGTCAGCATGGAGGAATAATGAATCATGTGAACGCTCGTTCATCTCTCTACTGTATCACGGATACCGAGCACCACAAATACACAAAGGCCACTATTATAAAATAATAGTGGCCTTATTCATTTTCACGAAACCAAAAAAAGGGCTATCGCCAGTAATCCCACGTCAAACCTTAGACAAGGTTCTCAAACTTAAAACCATTTTTTTACGCTACAAATTGAATAACGCACGACGTTAATTACTAGGATAGCCGTTCACAACTTAAAAAGAATAGTACTGTTTGAACGATTGAGAGTCAACGCTTTTTGTACTGCATCACATAAAACCAGAGTTGAGAACAGCTACTCTATCGGTGAATAAAATACCAAACGCAAGCAAGTAGCAACAACCCCACGATGATCATCCATTTTTTCACCACAAATCCGGAGTGCTGCGCGTCTGCTCGCAAGACATCGTTTCTTTCTGTCTCGACAAAGTTCACACCTTCTTTGATTGTGCCTGTGTGTTTTGCATTCGCGATCTTCTTCGAGCTTGAATCAATCATATGAGTGCTTTGTGTGACGAGAATCGATGTATCAGTTAGCGTATGTATTGGTGTCACAGATTGAGTAATGGCTTGTGTGGGAGCAGGAACATCTGGCGGAGAGATCAATTGAGCGGATCCAGAATTCCTATTCGTAGTATTGTTCGAAGGGGCAATCGACGTATCTTCATGTTTTTCTTCTTTCTTCTCTGGCACGGTAACCGTTTTCACATCTTCTGTGTTACCAACCGAATCAATCGCGAAGTATTGAACAGTGGCACCACTCGCATCAAACGATGACTGATATTGATTCCATGTCACTCCCCCGTCAATAGAATATTCAATTTCAAGTACGCCCGAATCTGCATCGCTTGCACTGAGCGTGAGGATTCCGGTATCTGAAAAAGAAGCGGAACTTATAGGCGCCACACTGTCGTCGACCGCCGAGCCCGACACGGTACTTGAAGGAGCATAGACTGCGCCATCTATGCCCTCGCCTGCATCAACGACGAGCGTAGGTGTGTTCAAAGCATCATCAATCTGGATACGTGACACAACACCGGTAAGAGCAATCGGTATGTCATGGAAATAGTATTCTTTGGTTACAACATCATAGCAGTCGATTTTCTTAACACGGAAATCATACCCGCCGACATCAGTCGCCGTGTTCGTCACACGATAGCTAGTACCACTTGGCAAAAACGCGAATGCGTCCTCACCGATCTCGTCGTACGTGACACCATCAATACCGTACTCAATAGTACCGTCGGACACTGGACCAGTATGATTTCCGTTTGTATCATATATATCCATCCGTACGGGACTGTGTTTGCTCACGATTGTACCCGACACACCACATGTTGTTTTGTCCGTACTCACATTATCTGACGAAGGATTCTGCTCTCCAGAAATCACTGCTTGAATACTCTCGGGAACACCACTTGCCGATGGAAGCGTTGAGTGTGAAGCTCCTCGGACAAACAGCTGTTGTACGCCATCAAGCAAAGACGAAGCAAGTGGCACAGTGTCGTCTCCATTCACATAGCCAAGGTCATAGTCATCGACGAATGTGCGTCCAGTACTTGTCCACGAGAATTTTTTGCGAAGCGTGACGCTGCCAATCGTTTTGGTTCGCCCACATCCGCTATAATTATATGTTTTTGATTCCGGCAGATGGAGCGAATCAATCGCCGTATGCAAATCTTCAGCTTGAGGAAATAATGATGTGTTACGCCCAGAACGAATCAATAATTGTTTTGTGTTTTCATAATCTAGATATGCTTGATGCATTGTAGAGACAGTAGTAGTCATCAGGTCACGAACATATCGCAACCCACGACCAACACCATCTATGTATGTTTTTGTTGGAAGGAGGTCATAAACTGAAGGCAGATTTTGTGACAAGGCAAAGATTCTCTTCGGATTCAAAAGATTGAAACCGAGCACACTCGCGCCCAAATTGTCGCCGAACTCAAGCATCGTAAATGCCTTCGGAGCACCAAGATGAGGTGTACCCAAAAATATCAGTTTGTGTATATGTGCATCGCCTTCGTTTGCAATATATTGTTTCGCAACCAAACCTCCCATGCTATGCGCGATGAGCGTGACGTCAGAATATCCCGTTGTGGCGAGGACAGAAGTAATCGTCTGCTGTAATCGTTGAGCACTTTGCCCCACAGACATTCTCCAATCATACGGAAAGACAAAAAGGTCTTTGCCTTCTACATATCCACGCGACGTAAATGAAGTAATAAGAGAATTAAAAATATGAACCTGAGGATATTCACGAATAATATCTCCGAGATCTACATGACTATCCTGTTCCTTGCCACTCGCATCGAGCCTGAGATAATCAAGAAACGAATCCGATGTCGAACGTATCATTTCGGCTATATTCGGCCACACCTCTGTGTGCGTATCGCTGCGAAGCAACTGAGTACCTGCAATGCCAGGGATAATGATGACGGGTGTATGTGCATCGATCGATTGTATTTTGGTTTCAAATGGATTTGATTTTAGCCAAGACTTCACAACAATAGAATCAGATATCGCTTCACCGTCGCCATCTGGGTTTGATGTGGTATTCTTTGGACCATTTGCACTA
The DNA here is from genome assembly GCA_037143195.1 of bacterium. GTDB lineage: Bacteria > Patescibacteriota > Minisyncoccia > Phycocordibacterales > UBA9973 > CAITQP01. The sequence continues at coordinate 321,583 of JBAWZD010000001.1, forward strand.
TTCCACCAATTCTCACCTATCACAATCGGCACTGGATCAGGCCGATCGACGGCAATCGTATTCCCCACGAAACTATCGCCCGAAATCGCAACCTGAACTGGCGCATTTCGAATTTCAATCCCGTGCTCATTTTGTGTAATGACAGAATCATGCACGATAAGTCGATTGTTATCCCACGGTTCGGTCGGGTGTTTCTCTACAAAAATACCGGCTTTCTTCGCGTGTTGCACGGTACATTTTTCGAACGTAACACTACTATCGACTGTCACGGTCACCCCGATGGCATCTGCTTCAATCAAGCTATTCGTAAGTGTTACCGTCACGTTATCGCGTGTCTGGAGCGCGTTGCCATTCGGACTCATATTTCGAATTACTCCATCATCAAAATGAAGGATCGACCGTCCCTGTATATAACTTGGTGCGAGCGCAAGGGACGCTAATTCTGCATCAATCGTCGTATGCGAAACCGTCGCAATCGAACTATCAGCCAAACTCAAACTGCTGAGTGCCCCGTACGAAATATCTACTGTGGATTTTGTAAGCACTTGAACTCTCAACACATCGGCGTATGAAAGAGTGATTGAAGCATTTGTTCCGTTGATAATGAGATTTTTAAATGTAACGCGCTGGTCACTTGTACCCTGCACGAGCAAATTACCGCTTGTGATTGTGAATCCGAGATCGAGTGGTCGTTTACCAAGGCCGTTTTCCACAATGACACCCTTTGTGATAGTTAGCGTTGCACCTGAAGTAATGTGAATGTCGTTTGTGAGCACATAGGGACTTCCTGAGATATCCCATGTTGTGTCGCTCGTAATATCCGCAGTTACATTTGTAGAGGCACTACTTGCGTGCGGAAAAATAGAAAAACAAATCGTAATAAAAATAAATCCAACTATTTTTTTAAGCATATTCAAAAAAAGTGTACCGTATCAATTTTGTTTTGAATACAAAACTGGGGATGTTGGTTTTATGTTTTCTTGACGAACGTATTAGGAAAAATACATCTAGATTTTGCAACAATAATGATAAGGTTCTTTGGAAAACACGCGAGAGTACGGTTCATATTCTTTCCGTACATGAAAAAACTCCCCTTTGCGCGGGAGTTTTTTCGTTTCGTTCTATTCTTTTTTTTCTTTTTTTGGATACCACGTTTCGTCTTTTTCAATCAGTCCAAGCTTCTCAAGACGTGCGCGGATTGATCCAGGTTGTCTTCCAAAATCGTGCGAAAGTTGTTTTTGGGAAATGCCTGCATTGAATTGAATGGTAAGTGCGTCATCTTCTGCTTCGTTCCATGGCATGTATGCATTCGGATATTTTTTGCGCATTTCAGCGACTCGCTCTGCCCACGTGAGTCCGTCTTCATTCACATTCGGTTCCTTTGGAGTTTTTGATTTTTTCGATTTTTTTTCCTTTGGTTCTTTTTTTGTACTCGGTACTGACTCAACAAATAGTTTGCCTCCCATACGGAGAACAAATTCTCTTTCCAATGTGTCATGCTCTGCTTTTGTAAGCTTGGAAAAAATACTCACATTGTCCTCACTGTCAGCTTGCAGTTTGTCATCAAGCGCAAGTACGGCAGGATCCATTTGAAGCGCATTGTCCGCAAATCCAACAAGCCGGATACCGGCAAGCGTACGCACACGAGACAACGCAACATATCCCATACCGTAGGTAAATGTCTTAGAGAGATCAATCTCGGCCGAATCAAGACTCATCCCCTGACTCTTGTGAATTGTAATCGCCCACGCGAGTCGGAGCGGATACTGCGTAATACTCGCTTTGACTCGGCCGTTCTCTTCGACTTCCCAATCCATTGCTTGTACGGAGAGCCGTTTGCCCGTGGCGTAAATTTCTACGATTGGCTCGCCACGAGAATCAAATCCACGAATCGCTCCGCGTGTTCCGTTCACGTATCCGGCTTCGTAATTATTTTTGATGAACATGACCTCCGCACCAATTTTGAGTTTGAGTTGTTCGGGAGCAAGACACGATTTCTTGAGTGCGGCGACGAGTGGGTCGGCACCGGTACCTGCCATGTGAAATTCTTTTGTATCACCGGCAAGTTTTTGGAGTTCAGCATAATTGATCGCGTCAACATCAATATTGTGTGTATAGAGCTTGGTCGGAAATGCGTTTGAGACCGAAGCATTGAGACGATCTTTGATGAGCGCCTTGTGTGTGTCCTCTACCATATTGGCACGCATCGCATTGAGAATTTCGAGAAATGTATCATCTTCTTGACGGTGCTGTTCGGTGAGATAGCAAATAGCAGGCTTCATGGCGCGCCATGCACGAGAATGAATGACCATATCACTTTCGGGGATTTCTTCTTCTTGGAATTCTACGCCTGTGTCGAAGTCGATGAAGAGTTCGCCTTGAGGCGCGGCAGGCGAAGCCTGCCGCGCAGTAACCACTCCCGCTCGCGAGACCGGAGGCAGCTGAAAAAAATCCCCCGAGAGGATCACCTGCAATCCTCCAAAAGGTAAATCATTTCGTTTAAATCGCCGACACACTCGCTCGACCATATCGAGTCGATGCGCATGAAGCATAGATACCTCATCGATAATGAGCACTCGGGCTTTTTCAAACCGTTTCCAGAGATATTGCTTTTGTTCGAGCATATCCATATCAGCATCGGTCAAAAATTCTCGGATACCGATTCCCGCCCATCCATGGATCGTCTGACCGTTCATGTGCGTGGCTGCAATGCCCGTAGACGCGGTAATAGCGACAGAGATGTCTCTTTGCTCAAGCCACTTGATATATTCACGGAGTGTATGCGTTTTGCCCGATCCAGCTGAACCAGTCAGATAGACATTCACCCCCGTTTTCATAATGGCAAGAGCCTGCGCTTGAGTCATGCCAGCCATTATAAACTAAAACTGCGTCGTATGTGGGGTCCCGAGACCCGTAACGTAATCGTACCGTTTTCGAGCCGTACAGTAGAAAATACAAGCCCCGTTTTTCCCGCTCGTAATATCAGTAAAATACTGTCCATTTGTTGTGAGCATTTTGTCTTTATAAAAATTTGTATTTGATGCGCCGCTTCCAAGAGTCGCAAGTGCTGCCCACTGCGGAGCCCCCGCCGAAGTCCCTCCGACCGTCCTCCAGAGACCTGCATGCACAATGGGAAATCCTGTCCTCGGATCAGCGTCGTACGCAACATCTGGAATCGCACGCATACCCATTGATTTTAAAATTGAATACCCAATTTGATATGGTGGAGCTTTTTCATATGCGCTTATTCCTCCGCCACTTCCTCGCCATGCGGTTTCTGCATGAGGTTTTTGCATTCGGTCAAAGATGATTGTCGTTCCACCAACAGCAACAACATTCGGTGACGAAGCTGGCCACGACACACCCGCACCATTGTCGCCCGAAGCCGCGAAATAGACTGCTCCACTTACATTTACAAAATGTGAATCAAGCGAAACCTCTTCGGGGAACTCTTGTCCGCCCCAACTCATTGAGACAGACGAAACATCTCGCCGAGTAGAAACGTAATCGAGCGCATCGAGAAAATTCGCCCCAGATGGAGTCGTCGCCGACACAAGCAAAATATGTGCATTCGGTGCAATCGCATGTGCCCATTCAACGTCGAGCGCTGTTTCAAGTGCCCAACCGGTATCAGACTTCACCTGTGCACTCATTCGGTGCACTTCAAGACATCCATTTTTGGTGGTACATGCAGGTAAGGAAAATTGTGTATCAAAGTCTGCGAGATCTTTCTCAATTGAAGCATTCGTATATGCACCAATGATTGCGATTGTTCCGTGACCACCGCTCGACGGCAAATGATAGAGTGATTTTATCTCATCAGGTGTAACACCACTCGGTTTTGATCCTGTGCTTTTGTACACATGGATCGGTGGCCGACCAACATAATTGGCAAAATGATACGATGCCTCACTCGAAGATATTGGTATTAATCCAAGCACAATACTCATGACAAAGAATTTGATTTTCATATCCTGAGTATAAATTTAAAAATCAAAATCTGACAAGAAAAATCGTGGACAAGTTTTTGCAAAGAAAAAGATAATAAAATAAAAAGTAGCGACGGAGGTAAAAACCCTAGTCGCTACTAGCCTCTTGTGAGGCTTTACATTTTTGGCTATGGAATTAAAGAAACAGGCAGCCTACCCATGCCAGGCTAAACCAAAAACCTTCTGCACTTACAGACAACCTCTTTAATTCATAGGCACTCTACTAATAAACAGCACGAGAGTCAATTCTCGTCGAAAAAGGCCCCGCGTACGCGGGGCCTTTTTCTCCTCACAAAATGTTATTTCGTTTCAGCATCCTGCACATTCTCTCCATTCACCTCTGGATTCTGAGGTTCTGCAGTCGTGCCTGTCTCTGGTGTAGCTCCAGCTTTTTGCATCGCTTCACCGATCTTCATCATTTCAGTCGAGAGTTCTTCTGTCGCTTTTTTGATACCCTCAACATCACTTGAATCCTTGGCTGTACGGAGACTTGCAATCTTCGCCTCAACACCAGACTTCACGTCAGCCGATACTTTGTCGCCAGCATCTTTGAGCGCTTTTTCGGCAGTGAAGATCGTCATTTCAGCAGTATTCTTCACGTCAGCTGTTTCCTTTTTCTTCGCATCTTCATCAGCATGAAGCTCGGCATCTTTTTGCATTTTTGCAATATCTTCTTTTGAGAGACCTGAACTTGCTTCGATGCGAATACTCTGACTCTTGCCTGAAGCTTTGTCCTTCGCTGTTACAGAAAGAATTCCGTTTGCATCAACATCGAAAGTGACTTCGACTTGTGGCATACCACGTGGTGCTGGTGGAATACCTTCGAGAACGAATCGGCCGAGTGATTTGTTGTCGGCCGCCATTGGACGCTCACCTTGTGAAATATGAATCTCGACACTTGTCTGATTGTCGGCAGCCGTTGAGAATACTTGAGACTTCTGTGTTGGGATTGTAGTGTTTTTCTCAATGAGCTTTGTTTCGACACCTCCGAGTGTTTCAATACCAAGAGAAAGTGGAATCACATCAAGGAGAAGCACGTCACGCACGTCACCTTTGAGCACTCCACCTTGCACTGCAGCTCCGAGTGCCACGACTTCATCTGGGTTCACGCCCATGTGTGGCTTCTTCTGGAAGAATTTTTCCACCTCAGCCTGAAGTGCTGGCATACGAGTCTGACCTCCGACAAGAATCACTTCATTGATTTCAGTGACTTTGAATGGACTTGCTTCGACTGCACGCTTGGTAATCATCATTGCGCGATCGATAAATTCACGAGTGAGATCTTCGAGTTCTGCGCGCTTCATTGTGCGAACGAGGTGGAGTGGTCCAGCCTCACCGCTCGTGATGAATGGAATATTGATTTCAGATTCGATTGCAGTTGAGAGTTCAATCTTTGCTTTTTCTGCGGCATCATCGAGACGCTGACGAGCAAGTGGATCTTTGCGGAGGTCGATACCATTTTCTTTCTGGAATCCTTCTGCAAGCCAGTTCATAATCTTCTGGTCGATATCTTTTCCTCCAAGGTGAGAGTCTCCATCAGTCGACTTCACTTCAATAACATCATCACCAACTTCGAGAATCGAAACATCGAATGTTCCTCCTCCGAAATCGAAGACTGCAATCTTTTCATTTTTGTTTTTGTTGAATCCGTACGCGAGTGCAGCTGCTGTCGGTTCGTTGATGATACGCTTTACATCGAGACCGGCAATCTTACCTGCATCCTTCGTGGCCTGACGCTGTGAGTCGTTGAAATATGCGGGAACGGTGATGACAGCTTCAGTGATTGTTTCGCCAAGACGAGCTTCAGCATCAGCTTTGATTTTTTGCAAAATCATTGCGCTGATTTCTTCTGGGCGAAGCCACTTGTCTGCCATCTTCACTTCGATACCACCATTAGTACTTTTGCGAACTTCAAATGGCACACTCTGAATATCCTTCTGAACATCAGCTTCATCGAAATTGTGTCCGATAAAACGCTTGATCTGATAGATCGTGTTTTTTGGATTCGTGATACTCTGGCGCTTTGCCGTAATACCCACGAGTCGGTCGCCATTCTTGCCCTCGGCAATGATTGACGGAGTCGTGCGCTGACCTTCAGCGTTCTCAATGATCTTTGGCTCACCACCTTCGATGACGGCGAACGCACTGTTTGTTGTACCCAAGTCGATACCAATGATTTTTGACATATTTTTTATTAATTATTAATAATTTGTAACAAAATAAATTCGAACTCGCTGATTATATACTCCCCGTCAAATTTTGACAAGTTTTTAGCGACCGCGAAATCTATGTTGAAATATACGTAGGATATGCTAAGATTGGTGCATGGCAAAAAAGGCTGATTTTTCAAAGAAAATCCTCAATTCCCTCTCTGGCAAGAAGGCGGTCAGTATTCCTGAGCTCAAGGCCGGTTTTAAGCCGACTTCAGAAGAGGCATATGCCGTAACGCGCAGTATCAAAAATCTCGCTTCTACGGGGCTTATAGAAACGCACGAAGCGGGTCAAAATGACTTCGCTCGCCTCACCCAAAAGGGCAAGCAAAAAGTCGCCGCCCTCAAGCTCGATAGCTCAAATTCCCTTGCCAATCCAAACTGGGATGGCAAATGGCGCATCATTCTCCTCGACCTTCCAGAGACACGCAAAGCTGAGCGCGAGAGCTTGCGCTACCTGCTCAAAAAAGCCGGATTTACCCGTCTCAAAAACTCAGCGTGGGTCTCCCCATTCCCGTTCGAATTCCTCTTCCAAAACCTTAAGCAAGATTTTGGCCTCACCACAGAACTCATGATCATCGTCACGAGTTCACTTGATGCCGAGACAGAGGCAGAGCTCAAACAATTCTATTTAATGCACTAGTTTTCGCTTTCAAATACGACAGCAGGACGAGTCTCGACTGTATACATGCGATCCCAAAATTGCTTCATGAGTTTGTCTTGGAATTTGTAAAAATCGGCACCAGAAATACTTGGATCTTCTGAGCTAAAAATCGCATCAAAATACTCATAGACTTCGTCGAATTTGCTGTCGAACAACTCAGGGTGAGCATCGAAAACACGCTTCATCGCGCGAAAAATATCGCCGTATTGTTTGAACTTAAACAGTTCACTCATTTTTTTGAACGCGCGGTCATCGCTATACGGAGCCATTTCCATTGCGACCTGAGCGGCACCTGATTCGTTTGTGTTGTTTGTATCCATTACCCTATTATTGCACATCTTTTGTTTGCGTGGTAGAACTACACAAACCAAAAATTTTATTCCTATGTGTGAGCTTAAAAATGATATCCTTCTGCAATTAGCAAACGGAACAATACTAGAGATAACATTGCTAAAGCAAGATGTCCAAATTATTTTTGGACTCGGTACAACCACAGACAAAAGTGAGTCCTATGCAGTACAAATGAAAATTTGTAAAACGCAAGTAGAAATTATACTCATGCAAAGTATATTTTTGCATGGAGACTACAGAATCGACCACCATGTTTGCATCTTCAAAGGTTGTCCTTGGGAATCAAAGGATCTCTACGGAGCACAACGAACAAACTACCGTGCTGTGGGTTCTTGTAAGTACACACTCGTCAGTGTTGGAAAAATGATTCCATTCGATATGTAAGAGGGAGCGACAACGCTATATGTTGTCGCTCCCTTTTAACATCTATTCCGTTGTATGTGCGTACACCTTCACACGAGCAGGACGAATAACGCGGTCACGCATCTTGTATCCTTTTTGCATCACAGCCGCGACGGTATGTTCTTTCGCAACTTCATTTGTCGGAACGGTATCAATCAAGTCGTGAATATTTGAATCTGCGAGGTCACCTTCCTTCGGCGCGATTTCAGTCACCCCATTGTCGAGCAATACTTTCACGAGTTGCTGTTGAATATATTCAACACCCATTCGCCAACTCTTGTCGACTTTTTCCCACGCCTCTTTGTTTGCAAACGCCATGTCGTACGCATCGAGCACGGGAAGCAATTCTTCAGTGAATTGTTCACGAGCGAAATCAAGTGTCTGCTTTTTACGCTCGTCCTCGCCTTTTTTGTAGTTGATAAAATCAGCGCGTTCCTTTTGCCAGTTGGTCAGATAGTCGGCTTTTTCTGTTTGCGCCGTCTTTAAATCAGCACGGAGTTTTTTGATTTTGTCGGCAGACAATGCCTCGCCTTCCCCTTCGGCCGTCTCTTCAAACACGACGTCGTCGATTGGTGCGCCGTCATTGTTCTCATCCATTGGTTGTGTTGTTTGATCAGTATCTTTCATGCGCCTATTCTATACGTCTCGTAATTTTTTACAAGTTGACACGAAGCATATTCACCTCGTTTATTTCCATGCTTGGAAATATGGAGCGACAACATTCACGAATGGAGAATTCGCAAAGAAGATAACAAGATATAAGAGAATAAATATGAGGGGGACATTTTTTTCGACGAGCGAGAGCGGATAGTATTCACTTGGCTTCTTGCCACGACCGAGAATCTCCCATTCCGTCTCAAAGAGCGCGGCCGGAAGTTTGCGTTCGAGACGGTGAATCACGCGGAATTTCGCCTTCGCGAGCTGACGATATGATTGCATTGCCTGCCACCACGATCGACAGATGACAATGCCGATGAAGGGCACGATAGTGAAGATGAGCGTCGTAGAGTGCGCGACTTCTTTGGTCTCGATATATCCGAGCACGGCCATAATGGCAGTATTGATACCAAGAAAGAATTCGTTTGATTGCTGACGACGTTCGGCCGTGTTGCCGAGCACGCGCAAATAGATTCGATACTGTTCGAGATAGTGACGAATGTAGAGATTCGGATATGTTTCCTTGTGTTCGGTTTGTTCACCAACGAGAAGCTGATCGATTTTTTCATTCGAAATCATACATATAGTATATATCAATGTAGTTTGGCTTAAGCATTGACGATTCATCAATATTGTTTTAAATTGATGACAAACCAAAAAAAAATTATGTCACAACCAAAAATTGATCAGTTATTCCCACCACTCGTAGGGGAAGGCCATGCGGCCAAATTAAAAATGTATTCTCTAACAAGCGACGAGGTGGTCGCTCAAATGGGAACATATCCCAAAAAAAAGGATGGGGATATGATTATTGGGACCATCCCCCCAACACTAGCGATCTTGGAAACAAGGTACGTGAAAGATGTCAAAAGAATCAATGAGCTTAAGACGCTCCAACTCAGAGCAGAACTAAACCAGGAATATAGTACTGGAACGCTTTATACGGAGGAAGCAGCGATTATCATCGCGAAAATCAGCATAATTAAAATGAAATTTAATGCTCTTTCGGAGCAATTTTATTCAACGTATAATTTTCACGCACTATCGTTAAGAGTAAACGGTATGGTCGTAGAAGTTGCACTTGAAAAAGAACCAATTGATAATGATGCGGAAATATCGATCGTTTTCCCGCCAAGCCTATTCCCAAGATAATTAAAAACAAATTTATAAAAAATACCCAGCGCAATGTTGGGTATTTTTTATACCCAATTCCCTCTTTCAATTTTAACAACGAAGCACGGCACGCGGACAGATTTGACAATTCATCACTTTAATTTTAATGTGTCCACAAAACCAAAAAGATGGAAAAGATAATGATTTCATATTTACAAGCTGCTGCTCTTGTAAATAATGAGGCTACAATCGATAATCTCATTGCTCCCCCGGAGCAAATTGATTTAACGAAATACTATCTTTCCCACAAACCAGACAATGGGGTGTATGTGGGAAAAATTGAGCAAGAAATCGCTCTTCATTTTTGGTGGGCTCATTTCTACGAAAGAGTCACCAAGGGGTTGACCCACCACTTGCTGAAAGACTCAACACTAACGTTGAGCAAAGAATGGCTCGCTCGAATTCATTACCTAATTGATGAAGCAAGTCTACTTCATCAAAAAGCAATGAACGAGGCATTCACAATGCTCGACGAAGCCTACCCTGAGATGGTAGGCAAAACAATTCTCCTTTATCCTGATAATTATTTCCGAGTAAAGGAATAACAAAATTGCCACCCTCCTATAAACCTTGGGGTGGCAATTTTTTCGTCCAAAACACCCTATATTTGAGAGATATTTCGCTCCTTGACTTTTTATACGACTGGTGATATAATTCTCTTTGCAAAGAAGTTGGGTTCGAAAGGAGTCGATTTGAAGAGCAGACTACATTTGTATTTAGAAGTTTAAACAAAACACCAATGACTGGAATAATCAAAAAGCTCACTGACAAAGGTTTCGGTTTCATCTCAGCAGAAGGACTTGCTAAGGATATTTTCTTCCACAGCAAGAACCTCGTAGGCGTCGCTTTCGACGACCTTCGCGAAGGAGAGACTGTATCATTTGAAGTTGAAGATTCACCAAAGGGACAGAACGCTGTAAACGTACAGCTCGTCCAGAACGCGTAATCTTTGAGCAATCAAAAACAAAAGCCGCCCCGTTGGGGCGGCTTTTGTTTTTGTACACCATGTATTCCCTACTTCTTCTTGTCTGCCTTTGCCTTCTTTGGCTTCTTCGCTTCCTTCTTGTGTGAAATTCCTTTTGCCATAAATGAAAATAGAATTATTTGTAATGAGCAACACTCTTAGTATATCAGATACAAAAGAAAAGCAATTGCAATTCCGATGCGATACACACCAAACGAAACGAATGTGTGTTTCTTCACGTAGTCGAGCAAGAATTTGATTGCGAAAAATGCAGAAACGAACGCAACAACAAATCCGATACCAAGCATTTCCGTTTCTTGTCCAGAAAAATGAAATCCAGATTTGATCAAATCAAGTCCTGTTGCTGCGAGCATAGTCGGAATCGCGAGCATGAATGAGAACTCCACTATCGTGTCGCGCGCGATGCCGAGAGCAAGTCCTCCAACGATCGTCGCCGCTGACCGAGACACTCCAGGAATGATTGCAATCGCCTGAAAAACTCCGATCCAAAGTGCCTGTGTGTACGTGATTGAATCAATCGTGCTTACGCGAGCAGTCTTCCCTTTCTGAAAATATTCAAACACAACAAGGAAGATACCTCCGAGAAAAAGTGACCAAAGTACGACGTGCATATTGCCGAGCAGATGTGCTTTGACGAATTTGTACGCGAGTAAACCAATTACTGCAGTCGGAATAAATGCAACAGAAACACGAGAAAATATTTTCCACGAGAGCAGTACTCGCTTCCAATACAGAATGACGACGGCAAGAATCGCACCAAGCTGAATGAATATTTCAAAACTTTTTACAAAATCCGTTTCAGTGAGGTGTAAAAGATTCGCCGTAAGGATCATGTGTCCTGTCGAAGAAATCGGCAAGAACTCAGTGATGCCTTCTACGATTCCAAGGACGATTGCGTGAAGTGCGTTCATAGATTATTGGTTATTCGGAGCACTCGTTACGCAACCATCATAGGTAGTCTTTCCGTTTTCTTCGATGAAGGCCGACGTGCCCTTGTTCCAAAATACAAAACTTTCGTCCGCGTTTACGTATCGTGCGCCACTCGCTGATACTGCATGCGGTAGATTCATGGTACGTCCATCACTGAGAGCAACGTCTACGCTCGCGTCATCGGGAAGATGAAATGTTGCGGTGATTGATTTTTGATCTGGACACATGAACGTGTATGAAGGATTTTGATTGAGCGCCTTAGGAACAGGCGCATTCACGTGACGACGCAAAAGATATCCAGCAACAATAGCCGAGAGAATAATAACAAACAGTGAGATTAAAAGATTTTTATTTTTCATAGTGACCCGATTATACCAAACATTCTAGAGTTCACGAGTGTCGTACGCCCAATGAAGGAGCGCCTGTCTTTGACGTGGCCGACAGAGAGTGTCACCCGGTTTGCAATTGGCCTGTATTTGCGCAATATGCCTCCGTATGGCGTTCCACCGCTTGATCTGACGCATATCTTCATCGGGGATTCTACGACCCATGTAATAGCGACAATACCACTGAAACCACCCCCGTGGATCGTCTTTGTATATCCAGCCTTTCTTTTGCCATTCACTCAATGTTTGTGAGGCGTTGATTTTGAAATAGTTGAGCGATGCGTCGTGTTTACCCGGAGAGAGCTTGGCATGGGTAAACCAACTTTTTGGAAATTCGTTTGTACAGTCGGTCATGTATTCGCCGCCAAACACACCGAGCTCGAGCATTTCCTTGGGTGTGAGCTCAGGGCGAAAGAGCGGATCAAAATTGCGACCCTCGGGTTCAACGAGTTCGTACGTATACCCTTTTTGCATTGTGTCGTTCACGACGACGACTTTTGATTTCTTCGTCATAGCTATTTACTCGCGAGATAGTCTTGTGCGTTTTTTTGTGCACGCTTTGCTTTCATTTTGCGAATGAGGAAATATCCATACACGACGACGAGCGACGTGTAGTTGATAATCATGTAGTATTTATTACCCCACGAAATACCGTGCAAAAATTTGTAACTCGATACGGGAAACAAAAATGGCGTTGGATAAAAATTCGCTGCGTGCGATGGAATATCAATCAGGATGTGGAGCGCCCAGCCACAGAGTTCATATGCGGGGCGTTTTTTGATGAGCCAGACGACGAGAAAGACGGCGAGCCAAATGACAAGCGAGTGACTGTACTGATAAAGATTCGCAGAGAGACCCATGGTCGACGGTCTACCAAATGTGAGACCGTTGTGGATGAGCGTCGGAATCGAAAGCATCATCGGAAGTACGAAGGCAAACAAATCGGGAAAGACTCCCCAAAATGCTGTCCATCCGACACGAATGAGGCGTTCGTGTTTCTGTGCCAATTTTGAGTTTACGGCGCGAGCGCCCGCCGTCGTCCAGAGTGCGTGTGCAAATATATCCATGTGATTAGTATACCGTACTTTAGGGACGTTTTTGTATACGAGCGCCTTCGGCAATGAGGAGCGCGAGCTTCGCTCGCGCTCCTCCCCGATTGTATTCCCCAACCGTCCCATCCGACCGTATCACTCGATGACACGGCACCGCCGGGTCATAATTCATCCTCATGATTGACCCGACTGCACGCACTGCGTCCGGGCTTCCTGCGCGTCGCGCCACTTCCGCATAAGTGAGCGTCTCACCTTTCGGAATTTCTGACACAATCTTTTTTACTTTTTCGGTGAATGTCATCTTCATGATATGAGTATATAAAAAATACCCCGAAAGGGGTATTTTTTGAAAAGTCCAGATTAACGCTTTGGTCACAGATAATTCCTCGCCGTCGCTTGGAATTTCCGCGACCCCGCCTCGCGGTTTCGCCTGCTGGCGAAACATCGCTCCGGCCGTCGAAGCGTTATAAAAAAGCCCCGCAGGGGGCTTTTTTATTAACGCTTCGACCACTGTGGGGCTTTGCGGGCCTTTTTGAGACCGAACTTGCGGCGTTCCTTTGAACGTGGATCACGTTTGAGGTAGCCTTCTTTCTTGAGCTTCGTCTTTGAGTCTTCGTTCAATTCAGCGAAGTAACGAGCGAGCCCGTGACGAACTGCTTCGGCCTGTGAGTGGATTCCTCCACCGTTGACCATGACAGTCACTTCATATTTCTGATCTGGAGCAACGAGTGTCATTGCGTCATTGACCACTTTCATGAGAGCAACAGTCTTGAAGTAATCCTTCACATCTTTACCGTTGACGGTGAATGATGACTTGGTTGCAGGAGTCAAACGAACGCGACATGTTGATGTCTTTCGGCGACCGATCTTCTCTGTGTATGTTTTCTTTTCTGACATATAAATATTATTCGGTTACGACAAGGTTCTTCATGATCTCTGGGCGGAGCTTGTTGCCTGGGAGCATGCCGTAGACCGCACGGCGGAGAACTTCCTCGATACCTTTCTTATCAAGCACCTGTGCAAGCGTCTCATAACGGAGACCACCTGGGTATCCTGAGTACTGAGCAAACTTGACTGTGTCGAGCTTGCGAGGATCAATCTTGATCTTCTTTGCGTTCGTGACTGTAACTTTGCCTCCGTTCATCATGTGACGTTCGAAAGTAGCTGAGTCTTTGCCCATGAGCGCAAGCGCAACCTGAGTAGCGACTCGTCCAACCGTAATGCCTGAAGCATCGATTGTTGTCATTTTGTTGTTTTTAGTCGTTGTTTTCATTGCTGTGATTTACCTTACCCTAAAGTTCGGAATTATACAAACTCGATGACTGCCATTCGAGAAGCATCCGACTTTCGCACCGGAAGGCGCGTGATGCGTGTGTATCCACCTGGACGTGTTGCGTACCCTGGCGCAATCTCTTCAAAAAGTTTCTTGGTCTCAGTCTTGCGATTGAGGAGTCGGGATACTGCCAAGCGGTGGCTTGCAGTGTCTCCACTTTTTGCGAGTGTTACGAGTGGCTCAACGACCTTGCGGAGCTCCTTTGCGCGAGCTTCAGTAGTGGTGATTTTGCCGTGACGAATGAGATCAAGCGCAAGCCCCTTAAGGAAGGTACTGCGGACTTTTCTCTCGCGACCGAATTTTCTGTTTTTGTTTGCGTGTCTCATAATTGTAAATAAATCGAAATACTAAAATTATTTCAGGGTGATACCGTAATTGGAAAGAATACGCTTTATCTCCTGAATTCCCTTTTCTCCCATTCCTTCGATCTCAAGAAGATCTTCTTTCTTCTTGCGAGCAAGTCCTCCGAGCGTACGAATGCCCGCATCGGTGAGGGCGTTCAACGTTCGTGTGGAGAAATCAAGTGTGTCGATGCGAGTCTTGAGGACTTCGCTCATATCGTCTTTGCCCTCTTCGTTGAGGTCATCGCTTGCAGTATCGCTTTTCATTGCAGTAGCACCACCGTCTGCCTGTTCTTCGGTAAATCCGATGATAGCAGCGAGCTGGTCGATCATGATGCGGATTGAATTCTCAAGCGCTTCACGTGGAGTGATTGTGCCATCTGTTTCGATGAGCATGCGGAGACGGTTGTGGTTTGTCTTGTCACCAACACGCATGTTTTCTACTTCGTAGGAAACACGGCGGATTGGAGTAAAGATTGCGTCGACAGCCATTGTGCCGATTTCAACCTTGCCTTTTTCATGCATCTCGCGAGGCATAAATCCAAGACCACGCTCAACACGAACTTCGATATTGAGTGAAGCTGACTTGTCAGTGAGCTCTGCAATAAAGAGATCTGGGTTGAGGACTTCAAGCTGTCCTGAAACAGTCATGTCGCCTGCTGTTGCCATCTTTGCGCCCTTTACAGAAAGAGTTGCAGTCTGAGGCTCATCAGTCGTCATCTTGAAACGAATCTTCTTGAGGTGGAGAAGGATAAGAACAACGTCTTCCTTGACGCCTTCTACGGTCGAGAACTCATGAGAAACACCGTCAATTTTGACGTGCGTAATAGCAGCACCTGGAAGGGATGAGAGCACAATTCGGCGAAGTGAGTTGCCGAGAGTGTGACCATACCCAGGATAGAGCCCGTCGATCTCGTACACGCCCTTGTGACCGTCTTCACTGACGATGCGAGGCTTTGATGGAAGAATGATGTTGTGATCCGACATAAGTATGCAAAAAATGAATGATAATGGTTAGAACCAAATGAAACGACCGATTAACGACTGTAGTATTCGAGCACTGTGTTGAGATTGAATGCACCGCCTGTTTCGAGTACTGGTGCTCCGTCAATCTTAGCTTCTAATTTCTCGATATCGAAGCGAAGCCATTTTGGAGTTGCGTAATTCTGAAGCTTCTTGGCGAGTTCGGTAAAGAGAACACTTTTCTTACTTCCTTCGCGAACAGTAACGACATCCCCGATCTTGACTGCGTATGATGGGACTGTTGTGCGCTTACCGTTGACGACGAAGTGTCCATGGGAAACCATCTGACGAGCGAGACGACGTGTGTGTGCGATACCGAGGCGGTAGACAACGTTGTCGAGTCGCGACTCAAGCATTCCGTAGAGTTTCTCACCAGTGTTGACACCTTTCATTTCGGTCGCCTTGATGACGTAGTTACTGAGCTGACGCTCGGTGATACCGTATGAAAAACGTACACGCTGTTTCTCGACGAGCTGAAGCCCGAAGTCAGAGAGAGCTTTTGGACGCTTGTCACTCTTCTTGCGAGCGTGACGAGCCTCAGAAAGCTGAAATTTCTGTGTCTGTGTCTTTTCGAAGACAGCAGGACCGAGGCGACGAGCGATTTTGTATTTAGGACCGATTTTCATAACTGGTTGCTAGTAAGATAGTAAATTAATAGAAATTAAACGCGACGAGGCTTCTTTGCCTTTGGACCATTGTGTGGGACTGGAGTAGCATCCTTGATGCCTGTGATCTCCATGCCGTGTGACATGAATCCGCGAATAGCTGGCTCGCGACCCGAACCAACACCCTTAACGACGACGTCAGCATCTTTGATACCGAGCACTGCCGCTTTTTCACCGATAACCTCGCCTACCTTTGATGCAGCGAAAGGAGTTCCCTTCTTTGCACCCTTGAAGCCGAGACTGCCTGCCGAACTCCAGAAAAGAGTTGCTCCAGACTTGTCCGAGAAAACGACCTTCGTGTTGTTGAAGGTAGCCTCGATGTGGAGAGTTCCACTGACGATCTTCTTTTTTGGCACGCGAACAGTCGCAGTAACCTCTGGGGTTGCCTTAACTTCTGTTGCTTCTTCTGTTGTTGTCGTTTTCTTAGCCACGGTAATAGTGAGTTAAACAATTAAAATTCGATTGATACATTGATTTGATTCGCACCGCAGGGACTATGTCTTTTCGAGCTTACGCTTTCCACTTCCCATCGTCTTACGAACGTTTCCGCGAACTGTGCGGGAGTTTGTCTTCGTTCGCTGACCCTTTGTTGGGAGCTTGCGAGCGTGACGATTGCCACGGTACGCTTTGATGTCCTTCAAACGCTTGATGTTTGCTGAAATTTCGCGCTTGAGAGTACCTTCTGTCTTCATCCCTTCGATGAGCTTACGAACAGCGTTCTCTTCGTCTGCAGTGATTTCACTTGCCTTTTTGAGGGGCGAAACACCTGCTTCCGTGAGGAGGCGAACTGCTGTAGCGCGACCGATTCCATAAATTTCGGTGAGACCGAATTCAAGGCGCTTGTTGTCTGGAATTGTGATACCTGAGATACGCATGATTTTCTGAGATAGTTAGTAAATGTGTTAGTAAGTGATTGAAATTCTACTGCTTTTGCTTGTGCTTTGGATTCTCGCAGATAATACGCAAGTGTCGGTCTCGGCGGACCATCTTGCATTTCGCACACATCTTTTTTACTCGAGCTCGTACTTTCATATAATATAAATTGTTTGGTTACTGTTTTGAAAACGTCTTTTGAAACAAAGAGACAATGACAACTCAATATCCGTAGAGCCGTCCGTCACTATATTCACCTATTGATTTAAGCGGCGAGTAATTCGTCCGCGTTCGCCGTCTGGAGAGAGACTGAGTTCAACTTTGTCTCCGACCAAAACCTTGATCCTGTGCAATCGCATCTTCCCACTAACGTACGCAAGAGTAGTCTTGCCATCAGAAAGTTCCACCGTGAAGGTGAGATTTGGAAGCGTGTCAATGACTACTCCCGAAACTGGTTTTTCATCTGATTGATTGCCCATTGATAGGTAATTGCAAGACTAACAAATTTTAGACCAAAGGTCAAGTACTCCCCTTATACACAGGCCCTCTATGGCTGTATTTGGGTCACCGTAATACGGTTTGGGTCGCTTGGAAATGACTGTTTCCAGAACGGCTTCAATACCACCTCTGCCTTATCGATTGAAAATACATTCGACAAAAGTACGTTCAAATCTGATTTTTTATGACCAGCGAATAGGTTTTTTACGTCATCTGAATTCACCGTCCATACGATTTTGGCGGTCCCGGCAAGCGAGAAGTTGAAATCTGCATCACTTCCGGCAACGATTTCGCCGACAGGCTTCATCGTGAGGTCTGAGAGATTTGGAATGGTAATCGGCTCATTGTTGTATTGGCTGATAGATTTTTCGGCAATGGCCTGAATCAAGCTACTCGTCTTTATGAGATACGCTGTGAGTGTCCCATGAAGAGCAAGCGGAACTTGCTGATCCTTCGAGTAAGGTGCCTGTACGGAATCGTCAGAAGTAAACGATGTCGCGCCGTCAAACAATGTGTATCCATCTGGAAGCTGAGCTTTGGCTTTGGCAATCAGTGTCGTCTCTAGTTTGTCTTTCAATGTACCGAGCGCGGCGTTGGCCGCATCCGATGGAATCGAATAAATAGTGCCAGAAACACCACCTGTTATTGCAGTTTTTGTACGTCCATAAATCTTTGTTGCCTGTGCAGTGCCAGCGAGACCTGGGAGTGTGAAGTCGCTATTCTCAATATTGCTATCTTCGCCAGGGGTAGCAGCAGTCACATCAACTTCAACGGAACCAGGCAGGATCGTGCTAAGCGACTTTGTATATCCTGGGATCGTAACGCCAGAATCGATGCGATATATTTTGCCGTCAGTAGTCGAGAGGCGCGTATTTTGTACCAATTTGTATGGAACATTCGTGTATGCGTTATAGAGTACAACTCTTCCCTTTGCAGGCATTGTTTCAGTCTTTGATACAGTCGAAGGCAAGCGGATTGATTGATCGCCTGAAAGTGTCATCTCGGTATAAATGATTGTGTTGTCGAGTGAACTATCTTTTTGGGCAGTAAAAGTATCACTGGAATCAAATGGAACAGGCATTGATTTTGGAGTAATCGTAATTGACGCTTTTTCAAACAGGAATGAAAGCGAAAAGAGACATACAATCACAAAAAATACTGCGACATACCACATGCCGTATCGTGAACTTCGTGGTTGATCGATCGGTTCGAACGGCACTTCGTGTGGAAGAATCTTCGGTTCACGTGCTTGAGATTCGCGACGTGTTTTTGATGCGCCACGAGAGATTGGTTTGATGTCTTCAAGAATTTTTTTGGGCATATGTTTATTTTACACTAGCGAGCGTTTCAATAATGATGCACGGATTTCGTGGAACAGCTTCAGCAAACGTTAACGAATCACGGAACAACTGCGCATCAAGCACTATGACCTTAAATTCTTTGCCGGTAAGTGAATGTTGGTGAAATTCTTCTCTCGAAATCGTCTCGATAAACCATGGTGCGATGTCGGTCCCGACTGAAAGCAAGATCGTATTCGGAATAGACAGCTCGTTTGAGACAGAAAAAATTGTTTTTTGAAATGCATCGAGCCATTCGTCCTTCGCTCCTTTGAGAATTGTAGCACATTGAGCTTTGATGGTGTCTTCTACTTTGTTCTCGGCATACAGAGTACAGAGTGAGAGTGCTTCAGGAATTGTTCGGCTGAGTCCAACAGAAAGTTTTCGAAGGATGAAGTTGCGGCCGAGATCGAATGAGACAGACTGAATCAATGCTCCTTCACGAACGAGCGAAACATCAGTCACTTCTCCCCCAATATCAATCAACAAGTAGCCATCTTCGTGTGGGAACATTTCTCGCGAAACGAGAAACGATGCAGAAAGGAATGTCCCAAAGGTAACGGGCGCAGCAAACTGGTGTCGAACAATGTCTTCAACTTTTTTGACCATTCGTTCAGATGCCACAGAAAGAAAGAGTGCCAATTCAAGTTCCCGAGCAGAAACACCCGTTGGTGAGGCTGTTGGATATCCATTCAGTTTGACTTGAAGGATGTGTGATTCAAGTGGAGTAAGCGGATCTCCCGAACCGTAGCTTGCTTTCAACTCGTCGTCAGAAAAAGCTTTGATCTCGCGATCAACCATGTCGTTGAGCATCGCTTTGGTCGTGACAAACGTTGTCGGTCGAGACATTCGTGCGACACGGACCTGAGATGCATACCATGGTGAAGAAAAGAATACTTTTGTACTGTCAGGAGCAGAGAGGCGAAGTTTGGAAAATGACATGAGTGTCGTGGTGAGTGCCTTTTCCATCTCGCGCTCAAATTCGGCAAACGCAACGTTTGGCAGAACGGTAATATCAGTTGTCACGCAGGCAATGATCTTCGAAACACCTCCGTTTCGTTCGACAAAAGCGCCGATGACTGATGCGCTACCGATATGTAAAATAATTTCACGATCTGTCGTGATTTTTTTCTTGAGCGTCGAGAAAAAATTCATGTTGCTATTGTAGCACACTCACGTGGCATGCAAAGTATTTTTCGCGCAGATAAAAAGGCCCCAACTAATTGGAGCCTTTTAGAAAACATTTACATAAATTTTAGTCATCAAGACGCATTTCGAACAAATCAACACGGCCAATTAATCTTTGATATTCAATATCATCGACGCATTTTATGATTCGGCGCGCGTCCTCAACCAGAAACGAATCCGCACAACCACTTCGGTAGACTTTCCCTGACATGCCTGACGTAGTTGCGCAATAGTCAAGAAGGTTTGATTCCCAACCGGTGTCTACTCCAGTCAATGACTCCACTAGGAACCAATTATGGTTTGCACCGCACGGAGTTTGAAGTATGTAATCTTCAACACGCAACCTAAGCAATTTCACTATTGAAGTATAGGGCATCGATACTAATATCGATCCTTCAAAGCCTGCAACAGCGAGTGTGCACTCAATAAACTCATGATCTAAATCTGAGTTTGTCGCAAGGACGAATACTTTCTGATCACGCTTCCTACGATAGATCTTTGTCGTACAATTTTTGATTGTCGACATCTTGCAACCATTTAAATCGGCTGTAATTTCCAATAATTCTTTGTAACTCTTCATACGTTTATGATTTTTTAAATGAACAATACATGGTGTCTCATTTTCGGACCACCGTTTTGGGAGCGATGTGCTCACTCCGGAAACGGTGGCTCGAAGGGTGGTTGCAAAAGAACGGCCCCCTTTCGGGGGCCGTTCTTTTTGTTGTTTGTGTGTAATCGTTCTTATGCAACAAAATGGCCCCCTCGATGAAAGGTGACGACCACGACGACTGCTGTTGTGTTCTTTGTTGCGAACATGTTGTATGTATAACAAATGCTCTTCGGGGTGTCAAGCGCCCGTCTCCCCTATACCAATACCGCTTTGATACGACGGACACCTTGTGATGAAGCTTCTTCTTTTTGGAGTTTGAATGTGCCGAGTTCGGATGTATTTGCGACGTGTGGTCCACCACAAAATTCTTTTGAGATTGGATTGCCTGCGGTATCTTCAATGAAGTACACAGAAACAGTGTCGGGATATTTTGCGCCGAATTCCATTTCCGCACCGATTTTTTCTGCGTCCACGCGCGACATCTCACGTCGTACGACTTTGAGACCGGCGCGAATGGATTCATTGACGATTGTCTCGACACGCTTTTTCTCGTCGTCAGTCATCTTGCGGTCAAACGAGAAGTCCATACGGAGACGTTCTTCGGTAATGTTACTTCCCCGCTGTTTGACGTCTTTGCCGAGTACTTCTTGGAGTGCAGCAAGGAGCAAGTGATGCGCAGTGTGGAGGCGAATCGTTTTTTCGTTATGATTTGCGAGTCCACCTTTGAACATTCCAGCTGATGCAGTCTGAGAAAGCTTCTGGTGTTCAGCCATTTTCTTTTTGAAATCTTCCGAATCAATTGTTTGGCCTTTTTCCTTCGCGAGTTCGGTCGTGAGTTCGATTGGAAATCCGTATGTCGTTGCGAGGATGAACGGATCAGTACCCTTTTCGAATTCTTTGAGACCTTTTTCGAGCGTCTGGTGGAATTTAACTTCTTCTTGGTTTACTTCGTGAATGATACGGTCTTTGTGTTCAACAACTTCGTGGTATATCGGCGCGTACTTTTCAATCACCGCTTCAGCAACGCGAGAGAGCGTACCAGCTTGCATACCAATCACATCACTGTAGCGCACTGCGCGACGGAGCAAGCGGCGGAGAATATATCCTTGGCCAGTGTTTGAAGGAAATACTCCTGCTGAAATCATAAACACACTCGTTCGAATGTGGTCAGCAATGATTCGTTTTGCCACAACATCATCTTTTGTGGCGAGCTCATTGATCTTTGAGATGAGTCCAGCAAAAAGGTCGGTCGCAAATACGTTGTCGGTATTCTGAGCAACCATGGTGACACGCTCAAGTCCGGCACCGGTATCAACGTTTGCTTTGGCGAGTTTGCCAATGACTTTGCCATCTTTCTTTTCATACTGCATGAACACATCGTTCCAAATTTCAACGACTTTTTGTGCGTCGTCAGCGCGCATGTATTCTTCTTTGGTGAGGTCACCGAGACCTTCGGCCGTGACATCGTAAAACATTTCGGTGTCAGGACCACACGGACCATTTTCTCCGACACTCCACCAGTTTGATTTCGCACTCATGTAATAGATGCGATTCTCAGGAACGAATTGTTTCCAGATATCAAATGCTTCGGTGTCTTTTGGCGCGTTCTCATCGCCTTCAAATACCGTGACATAGAGACGCTTTGGATCAAGGCCGAGTCCCTCTTCTTTTGAAGTGAGGAATGTGTAGCTCCATTCGATCGCCTCTTTTTTGAAGTAGTCACCGAGTGACCAATTGCCGAGCATTTCAAAAAACGTGTCATGAGTCTTGTCTCCGACTTCTTCGATGTCTTGCGTACGAACGCATTTCTGAGAATTCGCAAGGCGTGTGCCAGATGGATGTGGTTGACCAAGGAGATATGGTACGAGGGGTTGCATCCCCGCCGTATTAAAAAGCACGGATGGGTCATTGAGAGGCACGAGTGGTGCACTTGGGATAATCGCGTGACCGCGTTTCTCAAAAAAGGCGAGGAATCTACTGCGAATTTCTTCTGATTGCATCATAGGTGCATAGTAGCGCAAATACAGAGAAAAAAGAAGGGTCGCCCCAACGGGGCGACCCTTCCATGTATCCGATCAAAAAATACTACTTTTCTTCGTGTTCCTCGGAAACATATGGAGAAAGTTGCTTCACATGCTTCTCAACATGCCAGAGAATAATGAGCACAAAGAGCGCAAGGAGCGTCGTCATAAATGCTGGCATAAAGAATCCAGCGCCGCAGGCCATACCGATACCCGCCGTCACCCAGAGTCCTGATGCAGTCGTGAGACCAGTGACGTTTTTGTCGCGAGAAATGATCAATCCAACTCCCATAAATCCAATACCACTAATAATCATGGATGGAATTTGGAGTGGATCGGAAAATCCAACACCGGTCGCCATAAACTGATGTATCAAAAGCTCATTCACGATTACAAACAGCGAAGCACCCATCGCAACCAGCGCGTATGTACGCATTCCAGCAGCCTTGTGCGAAATAATGCGCTCCGTGCCAATCGCAGTACCACAGAGAAGTGCCGCAAACAATTTTAAAAAGAGCGTGAATGCTCCGGGATCAATAGTAAAATTACTCAACATACTTCTATTGTATCAAACGAAAGGAATTTGCGAAACTTTATGCGTGAATAATTCCACCACCGAGACACACATCGCCGTCAAAAATCACGATTGATTGTCCCCGCGCGACGAGTGTCGGTTCAAGAAACGTAACTCGTGCAGTCATATCGCTCTTCGCAGAAACTTCACACGCGAGATATTCTCCATGATAGCGAACTTGTGCAACATATTTTTTATTTTTTTCAGGAAATCCGTTTACCCAACTGCATTTTGCAATTTCCATTTCTGTTTTTGCTTCTGAATGTGGTGATACGGTGCTTCGGTCCATACTTACCGTGATTGTATTGTGCTCAATGTCTTTGGCGATGATGTAGTAGCGATCATCTTGTGGAGTCTTTTTTGTAATTGTAAATCCGTGACGTTCGCCGAGCGTTAGAAAAATCGCACCCGAGTGGTGACCAATAACATCTCCAGCCTCACTCAACACATTTCCAGTCTCGGTAGGAATATAATGCTCAA
This sequence comes from bacterium, assembly GCA_037143195.1. Classification (GTDB taxonomy): domain Bacteria; phylum Patescibacteriota; class Minisyncoccia; order Phycocordibacterales; family UBA9973; genus CAITQP01. The sequence goes on from JBAWZD010000001.1 coordinate 345,325, forward strand.
GAAATTTTTTCAAATCAAGATCACCAAGCATACAAATCCCCTGACTATCTTTCTTTGCCTGTGTTGGCAAACCGAATTTTTGTGCAAGTGTGCGAACTTCAGTCTTCTCCAATTTTCCAAGCGGAAAAAGTACGTGTGCTAAGTCAGCACTCGTGAGTCGATACAAAAAATATGCCTGATCTTTGCTTGCATCAGCCGCTATCTTGAGCAACCCATGTTCATTTTCCGCGTAGTGCCCTGTTGCAATATACTCTGCACCATGTTTCTTGGCGAACTCCCAAAAGACACCAAATTTGATTTCGCGATTGCACATGACATCTGGATTTGGCGTACGTCCTGCCTTGTATTCATCGATCATGTAGTCGGCGACGGCACGTTTGTATGCGTCCTCTGCGTCACATTCAAGAAATGGAATATCGAGGTGGGTCGCCACACGCATCGCATCAAGCCTGTCTTCACGAAAACTACATTCAATGAAATCTGGTTGCCATGTACGAATAAAAACCCCGACGACTGTCGCGCCAGTTTTTTTGAGCAGAGCCGCCGTCACCGAAGAATCAACTCCGCCTGACAGGCCCACGAATACAGTTTTGCCATTGAGTGCGTCCACGCGAATACTCTACAGGTCCATGAGCTTTTTGAAAAGCTCGAAACACGCACGCGCATCAGAGAGCGCAGTGTGTGCATGTTCATTCACAATACCAAAATGTTTGCACAATTCGCCGAGCGAATAGCGCGTCACACCCGAATCATGTAATTTTGCGTACGCCATCGAGACCGTATCGAGTCGGTGATAATGCATTTTGTTTGGCATTTCATGTACGGCAAGGTATGTGTCGATAAATCCGGCATCAAACGCAACATTGTGCGCGACCATGATTGCGCCCTCAACATGTTTCGAAAATTCTGCGAGTGCCTCGCGAATCGGCGTCGCGTTTGCCCAACCTGTTGCACTGTATCCATTCACACGGAGCGATGCAGGATCAGCAGTCATGATATTGTCTGGGCGAACTCGTGTAGACCATTCATCAATCACTGTAAAAATTGGCTTCTCGTTTGGAACCCATGTTTGACGAACACGCACGACGGAAATTTCGAGCAATTCGTGCTGTCGTGGATCAAGACCCGTTGTTTCGGTGTCAATAAAAACAAGGTCGGTCAATTTCATTGCACCACCCGTTCTTGAAACACCATCATTCTTGGTTGGTTCAGGATCCTGCATCATCGCTATTTTGACTTCTTGAGAAACTTGATGATATCGTCACCAAATGTTTTGACTGACGCATCGTCGTAGAGCGACAATGTGTAGACTTTTCCTCCGAGCTTCTCGAATTCTTTTACTTTTTTGGCGATGATAGTTTCCTTTTCGTCTTCTGGAAGAACGTCCGTTTTTGTGAGAAGAATAATCTCTTCTTTTTCATCGAGACCTTGTCCGTACTTGGTGAGTTCGTTTCGAATTTCTTTGTATGCCTTCATCATGCCACCAGCACTCGTCATTTCATTTTCAAACGAGACGAGGTGCACAAGCGCTTTGGTACGTGTGATGTGACGGAGGAATTTCATTCCAAGACCTTTCCCTTCAGATGCACCTTCGATGAGTCCTGGGATGTCGGCAATAGTGTAGCCAAAAAGATCACCGAGGTTTGGATCGAGTGTCGTGAATGCGTAATCACCAATCTTGGCCTTTGCGCGAGTGAGCGAATTGAGGAGTGATGATTTGCCCGCGTTTGGAAGACCGACTAAGCCAGCGTCTGCGATGAGTTGAAGCTCGACATTGAAATCGGCCTCGTCGCCAATACGCCCTGGAGTCCAATCAAGTGGCGAAACATTGGTCGAACTCTTAAAATGTTCATTTCCTTTTCCGCCTCCACCACCAGTGAGAATTTTGATTTTCTGTTCTGTGTCGAGAAGTTGAATAACCTCACCAGTTTGCTTGTTTGTGAGGATAGAACCGAGCGGAAGTTTGAGTACGAAATCATCGCCGTTTGCGCCATGCAAACTACCCGAGCCTCCAGGCTCGCCGTCTTTGGCCTCAAAGCGGTCGGCGTGTCGGTACTGTGCCAAAAGCTGATTGTCACGCACGGCAACAACATAGACGTCGCCTCCGCGACCTCCGTCTCCACCCGCTGGACCTCCCATCGGAATGAATTTTTCACGACGCCATCGTACGACGCCGTCTCCGCCTTTGCCGGCGCGAGCGTGGAAATTAAGTTCATCTACAAATGCCATATATATGGAGCTTACCCGATTTTGGCGAAATTTGCTAATCCAAGCTTCGGTTCTTGCCGGAGCAAAATACTTCTGTTCCTTCAGGCAAGCTCAAAATCGTGCTCGATTTTGAGCCCTTTCGTCGCCGTCGATCCTCCAGAGGCCTTCAGGAACAGAAGTATTTTGCTCCGGCAAGATTCGACTTTTGTTGGTAAATTTGTACAATACTCTTATGAAAATTGAACGGGAGATAGAACTTTTACAGGAACGAAATCGAAAGGTTGAAGCTGACAAGGCTTGGGAGACGAGTACATTTCGAATCGTGACCATCGCAACTATTACCTACACGATTATTGCTTCCGTATTTTTCTCACTCGAAGTCGCGCATCCATTTTTGAATGCGCTCATTCCTCCAATCGGATATTTGGTATCCGTACAATCACTTCCAGCATTCAAACGATGGTGGATTCGAACTCAATATAAAAATAATTAACAATCGGCGGCGAGTTTGGCGAGGGCGAGGGCTCCTTCACGGGTTTTGGCTACGGCCATGAAGCGGGCTCTGTGGCAAAAGACTGCGTCGGCTACTCCGCTTACTTTGCTCAATTCTTCGGCGCGGAGACCAGACCATGCTTCGGGCATGGATTTTCTGTTTTCGAATCCATATGGTTTTGATCTGACGGCTTCGACTTTCCATTCAGTGCCACCTGCACGTGGTGAAACCACATAGAGAGGTTCGGTATGAGCGCTCACTATTTCTTGAAATGGATATGAACCATCGAGCTCGATGATACGTTTGTCTGTCGCACGCGCGTATGCGTCCTCGACGAGACTTTGTGCTTCGAGCGAATCGCGCGCAATGACGACTTCCCTTTTGATGATTCCTTCGGCGATGGTGACGAGTTTCAAAAATGATTCGTCATACATTTTTGGATCTTCTTTCCATGTTGGGCGATAGGTGTAGAGAAAACTTTGAAGGTTGTATGGAAGGATTGTATTTATAGATTGGACGAGACTGACGCCGTTGTCGTCGGCGTCGACTGAACAGACGAGACGGTCTTCGACTCGCGCGGCGATTTCGGGCTTGCCCGAAATCGCCGCGCCAAACTTCTTCCAAACAAGCCCAAAAGAAGCGTATGGAATTCCGTTCGCACGAACACCGGCACCTTCAGTCATGTGGTGATCAAATCGATTCTTTTCAGGATCATTCACGCCACCGACATCTGCCACGTACTCGGCGGACTCGATTATCTTCTGATCACGCGTGCGAACGATCTTGCCTCGTCCGCCAAGCACAATCCGAAGCGCAGCCGCAGCAAAAATATCATCAGCATGAAATTTGCCGTCGTGCACTACAATCATTGGCTGTCGTGTAAAAAATCCCATTATTTTTTCGCAGTTAATTCTGACCACTCCTCGAAGAGTTCGATAATCGCACTAATCAATTTTTGCACAACAGTGAACGCAACAATGAAAAGCAAAATGAGCAAACTAAAATTGCGGAAACTGTGGCTGATTTCGAGTGCCTTACTCGAAAAGAACAATCCGAGGCCAAACATTCCTCCGAGCCACACGAGCGACGAGAGCATTTCTGCTTTCATGTATGTTTTGAAATTCGCCTTTGCGTATCCACAAAAGAGCAACGTAACATTGTTTACTCCGTAAATAAATTTAGAAAGTACGATAGACCAAAACGGTTCTTCACGAAATCGTGGCAGGAAATAGAATACCTTGCGTTCAATGTATTTCAAGAAGCGACTATTTGGGTATTTCTCTCCGAGAAATGCTCCAAAACGATATCCTGCAAGCATTTTTAAAATCGCAGCGATGATTGTAAGTATAATCACGAGCCCCATGGAAAGAATACCGAGGTGCACAAATATTCCTCCAATGATAAGTGCAATCTCTCCTTCCAAAAAAGTAAAGAAGAACAACACACAATAGGAAATCAAAATGTGTGAAGTAAAAAACGTTGAAAACGGATTGAGGAATGAATAGTGCATACAATTAGAAAATCATTTCGAGAATCCAATTCAAGAATGAAACGATAAGCGCAGCAATCATTGCTGATTGGAAATTGATAATATGGAACCCACTCACGACATACGTCAGTCCCCACAACAGCAAGCCGTTGAGCACGATTGAAAAAATTCCAAGCGTCAGAATGTTTGCTGCGAGCGTGAGAAATCCAATGATAGGACGAATCGTCGCGTTGATGAAATACAGACAGGCACCAACCACAAGCACCACATAGATCGGATCAAACGTAATCGCGTGGGGCATGATGTACTTTGTCGCAAAGAGCGCAAAGGAAAGAATGAGCCAGTGCCAGATAATCGTCATAAGAGTTTAGAAGAGTGAGTCCACGACTTCTTTTACAAGCATACCATCGGCCTTGCCTTTCAAATCTTTCATAACGCCAGCCATAAGCATGCCTTTCTTGGTCGGATCGGTGATGCCGAGTTCTGCTTGTTTGACACGAGCGACTGTTTCGACATCTGCCTTGCTCATCATTGCAGGCAAGAATGTCTCAATGATCGCAAGCTGCGCTTGCTCCTCCGCCACAAGATCCTCACGTCCACCTTTGGTGAATTGTTCAATAGAATCTTTGCGTTGTTTGCTCATGCGCATGATAACAGCCATTGCTTCTTCGTCAGAAAGCATTTCCTGTGGCTTCTTGCCCTTGGCGACGAGTTCGTTTGTAAAAGCAGCCACCATTCCACGCAAAACCTCAAGTCGCACCGCGTCCTTCGCAAGCATCGCCTCTTTTATTTTTCCTTTGATTTCTTCGTGTAGCATAATACGTTTAGTATACCACTATGTATGCCACGCTGTTCAATTGACAAAGTAGATTACTTTATGATTTAATATTTTTAAACAAAATCGATAAAAACATGGTAATCAAAACAAGACCAGCGAAAGGGAAAGATTCGATAGTAACTTTTCTCTACAAATTTGAATCTGGTGGATACGAAAAATTTGCTGAAGAAAATGACTTATCCGATAACTACACAATCGAACGTGACGAACGATACCGAAACACAGCCGGTACAAACTCGATAAAATTCATTTTTTTTGAAAAAGGGAGCACGCAGATTGAACTAAAAGTTTCGATCCAACAAAACGGGCTGATTGGAATGGGGGGGTTAGGTGATGATGACGACGATGACGACGACGAAACAATCATGTTTGAGGTTCCTAAAATAATATTCGAATCCTCCTGTGAGGACCCAGAATTTATCAAGAAACTTTTAGTCTTTCTGGAAGAATAGTCTTCAAACAAAAATTACATAAAAGGCACGAGTCAAATTGCTCGTGTCTTTTTGTGCTATAGTAAAAGGCATGAAAATTGTCTTTTTTGATACGGAAACGACTGGCACAGATGTCGAAGACACGCTCTGTCAGATCGCATGGAAATCGCACGGCGAGGAGATGCGTGCAGGGCTTTTTAAACCAGCCAAGTCTGTCCCTGCGGAGGCCATGGCCGTGCATCACATCACAAACAAAATGCTCGCCGACAAGCCAGCATTCAAAGATGCTCCAGAATGGAGTGAGGTCAAAAATCTATTTGAAGATGCGAATACAATTGCAGTTGCACACAATGCACCATTTGATCTTGGAATGCTCAAAAAAGAAAACATCACACCCGCGAACTGGATTTGTACACTTCGTGTCGCACGCGAGCTCGACCCAGAAGCCAAGCTTTCAAAATACAATTTGCAGTATCTTCGCTATGCACTCGATATAGAAGTCGAAGGCGAAGCGCACAGTGCCGATGGAGACGTGCTCGTGCTTGAGAAATTGTTTGAACGACTCCTCGCCAAAATGGTTGCAAAAACAGGTTCACACGAACTGGCACTCAAAGAAATGATGGCAATCTCCGCTCGCCCATCCATGCTCAATACATTTAATTTTGGCAAACACGTCGGCAAAAAAGTAAAAGAAGTCGCGCAAACCGACCGTAGTTATCTCGAATGGCTCCTCAAATCCAAACTCGAAAATTCACCTGAAGACGTCGATTGGATTTATACGCTCAAATCACACCTCGGCAAACTTCTCTAAACAAGTGTGCCTTTTGGTATGCTAAAATAATCATATGCAAACAGCCATATTCATCATTCTCGGCGTCGTTGTCGGTATCGTTATCGCTCAAATTCTGCTTCGCAAAAAAGCTGAAGCTCCGGTCGCACAAGACGACACTGGTTTCAAACTCCTCCTCCAGCAAATGAACGAACTCACGCGCACGGTCGATTCCAAACTCGGCGAATCTGCCAAAGAAATGCACAGCGCAATGCGTCATCAAGCGAGTGAATCGACCAAAATCATTCAGGAAGTGACCGAGAAGCTCACGCTTCTCGACGTCACAAACAAACAAGTTGTCGGCTTTACCGAACAGCTCGAAGAATTGCAGGACATTTTGAAAAACCCAAAACAGCGTGGCATTTTGGGCGAATACTATCTCGAAGCGTTGCTCAAAAATATTCTCCCTGCTGGTTCCTACGAAATGCAGTACGGCTTCCCTGACGGCACTATCGTCGATGCAGCTGTGTTCGTCAAAGACAAAGTCATCCCTGTGGACTCAAAATTCTCGCTCGAGAATTACAATCGTCTCGCCGCCGAAAAAGATCCGCTCCGCAAAGCAGAATACGAAAAAATATTCGTGAACGATTTGAAATTGCGCATCACAGAAACGAGTAAATACATTCAGCCAGAAAACGGCACGATGGATTTCGCGTTCATGTTCATTCCTCACGAAGCAATCTATTATGACTTACTGGTGAATAGTGTTGGCGGAGCGACTGAGAGTGAAGAAAATCTCATCCAACGTGCAGCATCCAAATACAAAGTCATCATCGTCTCCCCAACTTCGTTCCTCGCATACTTGCAAACAGTGCTCCAGGGACTTCGCGCGCTCCAAATCGAAGAAACTGCAAAGGATATCGTCAAACGCGTCGGCGAACTCGGCAAGCACTTGAAAGCGTATGAGGACTATCATGCCAAACTCGGTAATGCGCTCGGCACGGCAGTCAGTCATTACAATCACGCCGGTAAAGAATTCAAGAAACTCGACAAAGATGTCATGCGTATTGCTGACGTCACCCCAGGTCTTGAGACGCTCGTACTTGAGAAGCCAAACATGGAGGAGTAAACTATATCTATTATGAGATTTTTACTTTTACTTGTGATCGTTGCAAGCATCGGGGGCTATTATTATTTCAAGCATCCAAACGCTATCAATCAAGCAAAGTCGACAGGCCAAGCTATCGTTACTACGACAGTAACCGACGTCGACAATGTGACGATGGGCAGTTTTAAAGCAGCTGGTGTTGATGCGCAGGTCTACTATTTGAAGCATCGCAACTATGGTTCATCAGGCACGCAAAATATTTGTGTCGACGTCACTTCAAATGGAGGATTCGGCGATGTTGTGTCAGCAATCAAAAAAGTGAACAACAGTATCACCTGTGCCGTGGCGACCGACTACCCTTCACGAAGCTTCACCATTGTCGTCCCCTCACTCGTGCACAAAGGACAATTCTACTGTACCGATCAAGGTGGATTTATTGGGCTCATTCCAAACACAAAGGCACCATTTGATGCTGGTGTAAAATGTAAATAAGATACACGAAGGCGCGCGTGAGCGCGCCGTTGCGGAATTAGTTTAGTGGCAGAACTGGTGCTTCCCAAGCATCGGGCAGGAGTCCGATTCTCCTATTCCGCACAATTGGTGCATTACTCAAACATGATTATGAAAACAAACGAAACGGTATCAAAGTTTTTCGAAAAATATAAACGTGACTGCGAGAAATTCAATCGTGGACCTATTCACATACCTAAACCAGATCCAGAAAATGGTGTGCCAGGAGAGAATATTATCTTAATGTTTATTAATGAAAGACCTGGTAGAGTTGGCCCAGGACAAACTGATCTCATTTCTTATGATAAAAACCCAGACCCAACCGCTGCTCGTTTCAAACGTCTATTTGAAACGCTAGAAATAAACAGAAAAAAAATTTTTATTACCAACGCATGCATTTACTACCCACGGGAAGAAAATTATACTGACAGAGCACCAACCACCGAAGAAATTATCTTTTCTGCCGGAATTTTGAAAGACCAGATTGAGAGAGTAAATCCAAAGATAATCATTCCACTCGGAAATACCGCTCTCCGTACTTTGAAAATAATCTATCCAGACTTAAGACACAGAAAATTAAAAACTGATGTTGCAAAACTAATATCAGTTTCTAGATTAATATTCCCTCTTTATCACACATCAAACCGAGCGAACACAACCCGTAGTGAAGAATCTCAAAAAAAAGATTGGGTAAGGTTAAAAAATGAATTACTTCAAGTAACGCTCTAATTGTGCTTAAAACATGAATATATACTGACAGCGTTAACGGGGCAAGATATCCCGAAGTGGGCGGAGGACGAAGTCACGTTCGTGCATGCGTGGATGTGGGATTTCGAGCTGGTCGTCTTTGTAGGTGATGTCGTCGTACGTGAGAATGTCGATGTCGATTTCGCGCGGACCCCATCGCTCACGTTCGATGCGTCCGACTTTCTTTTCAATTTGTTTTACGAATGTGAGGAGTTCGCGGGGTGCGAGGTCGGTTTTGATTTCGATTGCCGTATTCAAAAATGTGGGTTGGTCTACTACGCCGACGGGGTCGGTCTCGTAGGTGGGCGCGCGCCGAACGACAGTCACGCCTTCGGCGAGAAGCTGTTCGGCGCGCGCCAAATTCCCCTCCCTATCTCCCACATTTGATCCTAGCGACAAATATACGGTATGCATATGCTATCGTTCTCTCTCAAGTTCAATCCCGACCGATTTACTCTCAGGAAATTTGTTTGGTTTCTCGATACGCACAGAAGTTTTCGATACACGCGCATGGGAAAAACAGAGCGACACGATATCGTCTGCGAGTGATTCAATCAAAACATATTCGCGTTCAGCGACAAGCTGGAGTATTCCCTTTTGAATCGCAACATAGTCGACGGTATCACCGAGGTCATGACTCTCGAGCGCGCGCGTGATATCAGTCCACACCGCCACGTTTATAACGAGTGGCTGATGCGCTCCGCGTTCATGAGCAAGGTGCCCAATGCGAGCAGAGACGACGAGGTCGGTAATAAATATCTTTGTATTCATGTGGTTAGATACACTCTTCAAGAACGGCAAGGAATTTCTTGGTCGCAAGTACGTCGTGTGTGCGCACGATACTTGCACCACCTTGCACAGTGATTGCAACTTCAGCGAGACCTGCTTCAACACGCTCAGTAGGCAGAGGCATTGTTTTGAGCCCAAGTTTCGTCTGAAGAATACGTCCAAGATGACTCTTGCGCGAAACACCAATCAAAATCGGAAGTTTCCATTTCAAAAAATATCCAAGCTCGCGAACGAGTTTGATATTGTGTTCGTCGGTCTTCCCAAATCCAATCCCTGGATCGAGGATGTACTGATTTTTCTTCACGCCATACTTCGTACCGATCGCAATTTGCTCAGCAAAAAATGCATCGACATCACGCACCACATTTTTGTACGTGATTGTACCTTTTTGCATACTCGCCGGTTCACCCTTGATATGGTAGATCACGATTGCGCAACGAGCCTTTGCAACGACACCTGCAAGCATCTCATCAAAATGAAATCCTCCGAGTGAATTGATCATCGTCGCACCGGCATGCAGTGCTGCCTCGGCAACAATCGCGCGATTTGTATCTACTGAAATTGGCATCGTGGGTAATGCTTTGCGTACCGCTTTGACCACAGGCACAACACGACGGAGCTCCTCGTCGACAGATATAATTTCAGCTCCAGGGCGCGTCGATTGTCCACCGATATCGATAATGTCGACGCCTTCTTTTTGCATTTCTTTCGCACGAGCGAGCGCAGCTCGCGCATCAAAAAAGTCGCCTCCGTCAGAGAATGAATCGGGAGTCACATTGAGAATCCCCATTACCTGTACGTGGCGACTTTTTGTACTCATACGATTAGACAGTTTTACGACTTCGCGAAACGACTGTACTTTTTACTTTTTTCGAAGCTTTCTTTGTCTCAATTACGAGATCATTGTTCTTTACCGTCACGCGAACGACATCGCCTTTGCCAACACCGCTCCCGATGATGAATGACGCGACAGGATTGAGAATTTTGCTTTGAATAAGACGATTGAGCGGACGTGCACCATAGTGTGGATCGTGTCCGGTTGCAGCCAAGAAGTCGAGTGCTTCATTCGAAAGTTCAAGCGCGATACCCTTTGTCGCAAGTCTGTCTGCAACAACTTTGGTACGAATAGTAACGATCTCGCGAATTGCTTCTTGTGAAAGCACATCGAACAAAACGATCTCATCAATACGGTTGAGGAATTCGGGACGGAATTGATCTTTGAGTGCATCGAGCACTTTGCCTTTCACATTCTCGTAATCACCCGTTGCTGAACTATTGGTAAACCCAATCGATTCCATTTTGGAAATAAATTGCGAACCAATATTACTCGTCATGATGATGATGGTATTTTTGAAGTTCACGACACGGCCTTTGGCATCAGTGAGTCGTCCATCGTCGAGGACTTGAAGCAACATGTTGAAGACTTCTGGATGTGCCTTTTCAATCTCATCGAAGAGCACGACTGCGTATGGGCGATGACGCACTGCTTCCGTGAGCTGTCCTGATTCATCGTGGCCAACATAGCCTGGTGGCGAACCAACAAGCTTTGAAATACTGTGACGCTCCATGTATTCAGACATATCGACGCGAATGAGCGCCTTGTCATCGTTGAACATAAATTCAGCGAGACTCTTGGTGAGTTCTGTTTTACCAACTCCTGTTGGACCAAGGAAAATGAACGAACCAATCGGACGATTTGGATCACTGATGCCGGCGCGTGAGCGACGGACTACATCGGCGACACGTTTGATCGCATCGTTTTGACCAACAACACGCTTGTTGAGTTCTTGTTCCATACGCTCAAGTTTCGCGCGCTCTTCTTCGAGCATACGTGTGAGCGGAATACCAGTCCAACGTGCGACGACTTCGGCAATATCTTCTGACGTGATTTCTTCTTTCAAAATGCGACGAGACTTTTGCAATTTTTTCAGACGCGCAAGCTTCTGTTCGAGTTCTTTCTGAAGTGTTGGGATTTTGCCATAGCGAATCTCAGCAGCCTTGGTCAAATCCGCACGCATTTCTGCGTTGTCAGCTTCGAGGCGAAGTGATTCAAGTTCCTTTTTGATTGCACGAATATCAGAGACGAGGGTTTTCTCATTCTGCCATTTGAGTTCAATCTCCTTTGTCTTTTCGCGGTAGTTGGCGATTTCCTTTTCGATTTCTTTGATACGAGCCTTTGTGTCACGATTGTCCTGTGAACCTGCTTCAACTTCTGACTTGAGTGCTTCACGCTCAACTTCAAGACGCATCACCTTGCGGTTTGCTTCTTCGAGGATTGGCGGCTTGTTCTCAAGCGCAATACGAAGTGCTGATGCTGCCTCGTCGATGAGGTCGATTGCCTTGTCTGGCAAGAAACGATTCGTAATGTATCGAGTCGAAAAGTTTACAGCAGAGACGATTGCATCGTCAGTAATGCGCACACCGTGGTAGACCTCGTATTTTTCTTTGAGTCCACGAAGAATTGCAATCGCATCTTCTGGCGTTGGTTCGTCGACGAACACTGGCTGGAAACGTCGTGCGAGTGCAGGATCCTTTTCAATGTATTTTTGGTATTCCTTGAGTGTTGTTGCACCGATAGCGCGAAGCTCTCCGCGCGCAAGCGCAGGCTTGAGCATGTTTGACGCGTCGAGTGATCCTTCAGATGCTCCGGCACCAACGAGTGTATGAATTTCATCGACAAAGAGAATGATTTTGCCATCAGCTTTCTCAATCTCCTTCATGATTTGTTTCAAACGCTCCTCAAACTCTCCGCGATATTTTGTACCAGCAAGAAGTGAACCCAAATCAAGCGACACAATCTCCTTGTCCTTGAGTGACTCTGAAATATCTCCTTTGGCAATGCGATTTGCGAGTCCCTCGACGACAGCGGTCTTTCCCGTACCTGCCTCACCAATGAGAATTGGATTGTTCTTTGTGCGACGCGAAAGAATCTGCATGATACGCATGATTTCTGTATCACGACCAATGACAGGATCGAGTTTGTCCTCACGTGCGAGCTTGGTGAGATTGCGCGTGTACTTGGTGAGCATGCGCATTTTCTTTGGACCTTCTGCGTCTGTCACGCCATTGTTCTTGACCTCCTCAAGCACTTTCATAACTTGATCTTTGGTCAAACGGAAACGATTGAGCAAATCTTTGGTCTCGCCAGACACTTCGAGGATTGCGATGAACAAATGTTCTGTCGAAACGAATTCATCTTTCAGTGATGCGGCGATTTTTGACGATTGTTCGATTGCATTCGCAAGATCTGGAGTGAGATAGATTTGGTAACTTGGAGAAAGCGTCTGAGATGTTTCAGGCGCTTCAATCGCTTCGAGCAGTGTGTCAGTGAGCAAAATTGTATCTACTTCGAGCTTGTCGAGAATGGAAATAACCATCGACTCTTCTTGAGTCATCAGCGCAGTCAAAAGATGTAGTGTCGAAACATTGTTTTGGCCACGTTCAATCGCGAGCTCATGTGCTCGACGGATGGCTTCTTTGGCTTTGGTTGTGAAATGGTTGAATGGTGGCATAGATATTTATTATATTACAATGTTTTTTGAGTAAGGTCAACAGGTGGGTTTTTTATAAATGTTTGGACTGCATCACTTGCGATAACGTATTCAGTAGTATCATTTTTGGCAAGCACAAGACCGATAACATCCCCTTCTAGATTCACCACAAACGTTCCGTCGTCTTTCATTGCTACTTCTGGACTCAAGTCGATGACGTTTGGGCTGTTCTTGCTTGTTGGATCGAGCGATGAGATTGATTGAACGATTGCTTTACCAACTTTTTGCATCGAAACGATGACTGCTGTTTGTCCTGACTTACTATCGCTATCTTTTCCAAACGTTCCTGTGGGCAAATCTGTAAGTTTAATCGTTGTATCTGTCGTCGTAAGAAATGCAAACCCGAGTGGCGAGACGGCAGTGACTTTGGCTTCAGCATATGTCGTTCCAACTTTTATACTATACGTATGCGTGGTATCAAGTGCGCTCGATGAGGTGATAAACTGTCCTCCGCCGATTGAATACCCCTCTCCAATCGAACTCGTCGCGTCTTTCGATGTATAGAGTGGATACAGGTGACTGCGAGTTTTGGTAACGGCATCGACGACAAGATCATCTTCTTTGACCACGACGGTCTGAACTTTGTTTGGACTATAATCGGGAGAAACTTTTTCGATGGTTTGTTGGACAACGCGATTGACTGTCTGGGTAAATCCGGTTGGTGCCTGTTGCATCAATGTGACCGTAACGATTCCCGTCGCAATCGAGACGACAAACGACAGCAATATTGCAAGCAATATCAGCTGAGTTTTGTTGAGGTCCTTTATTTCTACTGGCCGATCGTTTTGGTCCATAATCCCAGTATATCATACGACGCAAGTGCTTTTAGTGGTGCCACTTTTCGTATTTTTTCGCAATTGATTCGAGTGCTTTGAGCGCTCGTTCGATATCTTTTTGATGCGTTGTTCGTCCGATTGAAAATCGCACACTTCCCCATGTTGCATCGTCGCCTTCACCGTACAGAGCTTTGAGTACGTGCGAGCCCGTGTCTTTGGTAGAGGCACAAGCACTTCCCATTGAGCATTGTATGCCACGCGAGTCGAGCTCAAGCACGAGGAGCTCGCTCTGAATTCCTCGTATCGAAATATGAATATTGTTTGGCAGGCGAAATTTTCTACTACCATTTATGCGCGCGTTTGGAATTCGTTTTTCAATCTGTTCCAAAAATGTATCGCGAAGCAGGATGAGTCGCTGTTTTTCTTCTTCCTGAATCGATCGCGCACTCGTGAGTGCTTTGGCGAGGCCAATACATCCAACAATATTTTCTGTACCCGAACGAAGTCCTGATTCTTGCCCGCCTCCATACATGATTGGTGCGATCGGTGTTCCGCGATGCACATAGAGCACAGCAATGCCACTTGGTCCTCCGATTTTGGTTCCGTTAAACGTCATTAGGTCGACACCAAGCTGTTCAACATTACAATTCTCGTACTGTATGGCTTGGCACGCGTCTGTGTGAAAGAGCGGATAGTGTTGTGCGCTATCTGTATTTGTTTTTTTGAAATGACGAATCTCTTTTGCCACATCGCGAATCGATTGGATTGTTCCAATCTCGCTATTGCCGTATGCGATTGAAACAAGAATTGTTTCTGGTCGGAGCGATGCACGCAATTGCTTCATATCAATGCGACCAGTCTCGTCTACCTTGAGATAGGTGACATCCGCTCCGACCGCCTCAAGATGATGGCACGCTTCGAGCACGGCAGGATGTTCCGTTTCGGTCGTAATAATATGGAGAGTCTTGTTTTGAAACAGTGGATTCATTCGCGCGTGCTTGAACACGCCAAGAACGGCGAGATTGTCGGATTCAGTGCCGTTCCCTGCAAAGAAAATTTCGCTTGGGTGGGCAGAGAGTGCTGTGGCAATGTCGGCGCGCGCGCCCGTAAGGGCGCGCGCGCTTTCTACCCCCTTCGAATGTATCGAACTCGCATTCATAGCCCAAAAACTCGCCCAAAAAGTAGCCCATCGGACCTCGGGGAGCATTGGCGCGAAAGCCGCATAGTCCATATATGTAGTTGTCTGTCGAGCCAAACGGCCCAAAAATCGTGGTCTTTTCATTTTGAATTTTACGTTTCCTAGTATATACTCTAGCCTGCATGAGTACAAACACCATTCTCTTCGGTGCCCTTTTTCTTTTGGTGGCGATTGCCCTCTTTTTGATTGTGCGCATCGAGATTCGTCTCAAGAAATTGTTCCGCGGAAGCCGAGCAAGTAGTCTTGAATCACTCCTCGCCGACATGGCAAAGGCTGTTGATATTCAGAATGATCGCGCAGACACAAACGAAGAGCATCTCAAAATACTTGAGGCACGTCTCGAAAAGCAGGGACATGGTGTGAAGCTCGTTCGTTTCAATCCATTTACTGAAGTCGGTGGCAACCAAAGTTTTGCTGTCGGTATCGTAAACAAAGAAGGCGACGGCGTCGTCTTCTCAAGCCTCTACTCACGTGAGCGCATGAGTGTCTTCGCAAAACCAATCACCAAAGGCGTCTCAGATATCGAACTTACCCCTGAAGAAAAATCAGTCGTCGACGACGCTCACAAAAGCGCTAATCTCTAATCAATTATTATGAAAAAATCCGGCGCAAAGAAAACTGAAGACAGTACACGTTCGCCGATCGTCGTCGTCATGGGTCATATCGACCATGGCAAATCTACCTTGCTCGACTACATCCGCAAGTCAAACGTCGTCGACGGCGAAGCGGGAGGCATCACTCAGCACCTCTCCGCATATGAGGTTGCCCACAAAGACGCCGAGGGCAAAGACCGCACAATCACCTTCCTCGATACCCCAGGACACGAGGCATTCAAAGGCATGCGCAATCGCGGTGCACAATCTGCAGACATTGCTATTCTCGTCGTCAGTGCCGAAGACTCAGTCAAAGCACAGACACTCGAAGCATGGAAGACTATAAACGAAGCCAAACTTCCCTACGTCGTCGCAATCAACAAAATCGACAAGCCAAACGCCAACCCTGAAAAAGTCAAAATGGATTTGGCCGAAAAAGGCATTTACGTTGAAGGATTCGGAGGAGATGTACCATTCGTAGAAATTTCTGCAAAGACGGGACTTGGGATTGATTCGCTCCTTGAGACGATTCTTCTCGTAGCAGACCTCGCCGAGCTCAAAGGAAACGCAGGACTTCCTGCAGAAGGTGTCGTCATCGAAAGTCACCGCGACACTCGCCGTGGTATCACTGCGACGCTCATCATCCGCAACGGCACACTCGAAAAAGGCATGTATCTCGCATGTGGTAACGCAATCGCAGGAACACGCATCATGGAGAACTTCCGTATGAAGCAGATCGATACCGCGACCGTATCACAGCCTGTCGGTATCGTTGGCTGGAGCGATGTTCCCCCAGTCGGTGGTATCTTCCATACGTACGCGACAAAGGCCGAAGCTGAAGAAGCAGCCAAGGGTGGCAAACACGGTGAAGCATCACAGACCATGCGTGCAGTCGGTGAGAAGATTGATAAGAGTCGTCGTATTCCAATCATCATCCGCACAGACACCACCGGTACAGCAGACGCCGTTGTTTCTGAAATCCGCAAACTCGAGATTCCTACAATCGGTTGGAAAATCCTCGTTGCAGGTGTGGGAACAATTGGCGAGAACGATATCAAAATGGCAGGTGTTGATCCTGAGACAATCATTGTTGGATTCAATACAAAGATGGATCCTCGCGCTCGCGACATGAATGAACAATTGAACATCACGGTCAAAACATTCGAAATCATTTACAAACTCTCAGACTATTTGAAAGAAGTCATCGAAGAACGTCGTCCTCGTGTTGAAACACTCGTCGTTGGAGGAGTGTTGAAAGCTCAGAAAATCTTTTCAAAGACCAAAGACCGCCAAGTCGTTGGAGGCACAGTGCAGACAGGAGACATTGGCGTTGGGAACGAAGTTCGTATTCTCCGCCGTGAAAACGAAATCGGCAAAGGTACGATCGTGCACCTTGAGCAAAATCGTTTGAAGGTGAAGACAGTCGCTGAAGGCCTCGCCTGCGGAGCACTCATCGAGAGTCGCATCGAGATAGCTCCAGGAGACATGATCGAAGCAATCACGAAGAAGATAGAATAATCCTTCATCCATTTTTATACTATGGCAATCCGAAATCACAACGAAAAATTAGAACAAGCAATCATTCGCGAAGCAGCGATGTTTTTTGAGCGCGAAGGCAATCGCACCGCACTTATCACTGTCACGAATGTCGTCCTCACCAAGCGTGGGAATGGAGCAACACTCTTCGTATCAGTCTTCCCTGCCGACAAAGAAAAGACGGCACTTGATTTCGTCAATCGAAACCTCGGCGAACTCCGCAAAGTCCTTCGCGAAAAGATTCGCTCCCGTGCGATCCCAAGTTTCAAAGTCATTGCCGATCACGGCGAACAAACTCGCGACGAAATCAACAAGCTTTTGAAAGAATAAGAAAAACGCCCATTGGGCGTTTTTCTTTTGTGTGCCCGAGGTGGGACTCGAACCCACACTCCTTACGGAATTCGATCTTAAGTCGAACGCGGCTACCATTACGCCACTCGGGCATTCCGACGCACTATACCGCACAATGAGGCCTGGGCGAGAATCGAACTCGCGATGAGGGATTTGCAGTCCCCTGAATTACCACTTTTCTACCAGGCCGTGTCGAAACACTCAGGAACTATACAGGTATTAGGGCGCGAAATCAAATCAAAAAGCTTGAAATTTCTTATAAAAAAGGTATACTGATGACTGTTTTATAGTTCCGCCCATAGCTCAGCTGGTAGAGCACTCGCCTCTTAAGCGATTGGTCGTTGGTTCGATTCCAACTGGGCGGACAACAGTGGGCGTACAATGTGCATCATGCCGGGATGGCGAAATTGGTAGACGCACTTGCCTTAGGAGCAAGCGGGGTGACCCATGGAGGTTCAAGTCCTCTTCCCGGCACACATACAAAAAAGGACGGCGTGAGCCGTCCTTTTTTGCACCCTATTGTACAAATTTAATTTGCTGGAATGTTTGGGTTTGCAGTGATACCGAGAGTCTTTTCGATGATATGCAATATCGTAAAAACTCCGAGCATGATAACCATACCGATGATACCCCACAATATATGATCCTTGCCTGTCTCACGAGCCTCAGCTTGGTCTGCCTTTGAGAGAAATTCGAATACTCCGTAGAGGAAATAGACGAGGGCTGCTGCGAACATGAGAATGATAAGCGGATTCGTTATATAGCGGTTTACGCGCCCTACAAAGGCTGCTACAGGCGAGGTAGCTGCGTATGCGATTGCGGGTTGAAAGTAGTTGAGAATGTTCATGGTGATACAAAGCGGCCTCGGCTACGCCGAGGCCGCTTATAACTTTAGAATGAAGGAAGCTGTCCAGGACCAGTACTGTTGTTGACACCGAAGGTACTTGTGAGAATGTTTACCAATCCCCAAAGTCCAAGGATAACAGCGAAACCGATGATACCGTGAACCATTGCTCCGCGAGCAGCACTCTTTTCTTCAGCATCACTTGCAGTAATGAACTGAACGATACCCCAGATGAAGTATGCAACAGCACCGAGGATGAGCACTGGAATGACGATCTTGATCAATCCGTAGACGATACAGATAACGTGTGTGAGACCGACACCTCCACCACCAGCACAGTCAGCACTTGGAACTCCTGTTACCTGAGCGAGAGCCATAAGCGGGAGAAGCACACTAACTCCAGTCGCACCGAGAACTGCAATATTCTTTTTCATTGTATAAATTTCTGGCGTTAGGATACCTCCTCGCCGATTACTAAAATACTGATAATCAATACATGTGACCCTCACAATGTCTTAGGTAATTATATCACAAAGTCGATTCCGGCAACTACACCTTGTGGATTAATCCACAGGCAGTTGAGGGATAACATTGTGAATGCCAAAAGTGCTTCCAACCAAAGTTGTAATCCCCCACACTGAAAACATGACCGCAAGCGCAATAATGCCCCACAACATAAATTGTTTCCCTGCTTCACGCTCACTCGACTCTTGCGTTCCGATAAACTTAACAACGCCATACATAAAGATGACGATAGCAACAGCAAACAAGAAAGGAACAATTGATTGCTCAATAAAACATGCAAAATATTTGATAACATCGGTTACATTGTGCGAACCGCCGATAAGCGAGCTCGGCACTCCACTCGAACAATATCCAGTCGCAGTTGTTGTTCCAGCCGCAAAAACGACCGAACTTGAAGCAACAAAAAATACAACGATAGCTACTAAACGGATTGTCTGTGAAAAATATGTTTTCATACTGAATATACTAAATAATAAATCCTACCCCTGTATCGTCGGCGCATTCGTCGTCGGCACAGTCGGCGCTGAATTATTCAATCGAAATGTCTGGTTGAAAATAGTCAAAATCCCCCAAACTGAAAAGATAACTGCAAAACCAACAACGCCCCAAATCATAAACTGTCTGCCTTCTGCTCGTTCCTCTGCATCACTCGAAGAGATAAATTGCACCATCCCATACACAAACAAAAGCAAGCCAATGGCAAGCAGGAGCGGAACAATATATCTTTGTAGTGTACACGTGAAGTATTTGAGGAGATCTGGAATGGAAACAACTCCTGACGCCGGCGTAGCGGAATAATTTTGACAATAGCCTGATAGGTTTTGTGTAGGTGCTGCACCATTCGTTACTGGAGTTGCAGCAGGATCAAATGGAGCATTGGTCGGATCTGGCGCTGTCTTAAGCGTCGACCAATTATTTACGAATGGATCTGGAGACGTACCGATTGGACCACTTCCAGGAATCGGATTTGGGCTTAGCAACTGGGCGTTTGTTGCTAGTGGCACAAAAACCATCACCGCGAAAAATATTCCGAGAAATAGTGCCGTATTCTTTTTGTTTCCAAGCAATGAGCGCATTATTTTTAACATCCTGTCCCCCCTGCGAGACACCCTACCGTGCTTTTAATAATCGTAGCAAAACCTTCTGCCCCAAGCACAACCGCAGCACCGATCATGGTATAGAGCAATGCTTGTTTTGCCTCGCCAAGCTTTTCTGCGTTTCCGAGCGCGGTAACAAACAAGAAACCCGAGTAGAGCATCATAATCACAACGACTGGCGTCAAGAGCAGTGCAACGGCCTTCAAGATCGTCTGAACAAAACTTGGTAAATCCGCACTCCCCTGAATCGGATTATCGAGTTTAAAAGCGAGGTTCAAATTGGACTCAATTCCATTTGCAGAAGTTGGGCTCGCATTGGACAATCCTGATTTTGGGGTAACTGGTGTCGTTGTTTCGCCGACAAGGTCATTTTTTGTTGTCGAATCTGTTCTGGTTACGATGAATGTATACGGAGTATCATTCTTCAGCCCTGGCACTACGATTGGTGACTTTGTATCGCTTGCGGTGATGCCACCAGGACTAGCAGTGACCGTGTATGTTGCAGGTGAGCTCCCTGTTGTCGTCGGAAATGTTACTGTTGCTTGTGTGTCTCCGGCAACGGCAGTAACACTACTCGCTGTCGAGTTGGCAGATTTCGGAGTGAACGGAAGTGACGGTATCGAGTCTGGACTCGAACCCACAGCATTTTTGGCAACTACTGTAGCAGTATAGGCGATATCATTTTGCAAGTTTGGCACAGTAAAACTTGTAGTACTAATCGGTGTATAGGTGATATCACCTTTTGACGAATGCGTTGTTACGACATAAAAATCGGTCGTGAAATTCGCATTCGGGTCGAACGTATACTGTCCAACCACAGAAGTAACTGGGTCAAATGTGATAGTGGCAGTCTGATCACCGACTGACGAGACTTTGATATTTTTTGGTGCAGGAGGAACACTCCCAGCAGCAAGCAAAAGTGCTGGTGCAATACTAACACTCAAAACACAAACCAAAAGCAGGAAACGAATACGGAGTGCTACTTTTTTCATAGTAAATCTATTATACCAATTTGCCTTATCGACGCTAGTAAAATCGTGGGAAACCTGAAACGTTCGACGGACTAAATTCGTTGTAGCCAAGATGAGTAAGGGTGAATTGCACGATGAGCCAACCACCCATCGCGATAACAAGACCCATGACAGCTTTGATCATCATACTCTTTCCTTTTGCAATCGATTCAGCTTTGCCTCCACTCGTGAGAATCAATACGCCAGCCCAGAGCATTACGCCGACCATGATTATGGGAGCAACAAGATAGAGCAGGAAGCTAATCAAGCGGTTGATGAGTTTCAAAAATTCTTCAAAGTTACATGATTGTACTCCATTGCTCCCTGTATCAGTTGCATCGTTTTTTCCATTGGTGAGTGGTCCTTTCAATCCACACGTCACCAATGCTCCACCGGTATAACCTGATGTTGCTGAGCCAGTCGCACCGCCTGTCGTATCTGTAATCGTTGGAACAGTCGTTGGTGTACTTGAAGATTTTGCTAATGTCAAAAACGTATATGCTGTTGTGTAAACATTTTTACCATCTCCTGACTTGATTTGGTAATAATATCCAGTGTTTTCTGTTAATCCGGAAATAGGCGCCGAGTACAGACCAACTTCACCAGAAACAGCTCTGAGAGCAGCTGGAGTTGTCATACTTTTTGCGTCCTTGCCATAATACGCAGTTGGATTTTCTGAGCCATCAGAAATTTGTGCAAAAATTGTTGCTGATGTGTCTTTTAATTCACTCACGTACGCTGAAGCATACACAGGCAATGTTGCAAACGATTCAACGTTCCAAAGTCGAACCTTTGAATCGTTTGGCTTGATTGGAACAAGGTGATACGTGCTTCCCGCTTTCAAGCCGGTAATCGTAAAACTAAAAGTCTTGTCATTTTGAATTTGTGGAGTTGTTCTCGAATCAAAACTGCCATTCCCTGTCTTGTCGATCAAAAATTGAATTTCATTTGAAGCAAGTGCCACTTTGCCGACAACAGTCACTTCATTTTGCTTAATATTTTTTATTGAAAGCGATGTAACAACATTTGATACAAGCGTACTATTCGTAGTATTTGCGTTTGTTATAAATTGCGCTGGATCTGCGAGTGGTTTACCGTCGATAGTCGAAAACGGCTGATAGTAATACGGCGTCCTTTGTGTTAGGCCCGTAATTCCAGCGTAATATTCAGTGCCGTTCGAAAAACCCGTTACTGATTTCGTAAGCGTGATTCGAGTAGCTCCGTATTTTACAAGTATCGCTGTTGAAGCGTATGTGCCAGACAACTTAAAATAAAGGTCGACAAAGGTATCCTGCGGAACAACACGAGCTGTTGCAGTCACTGCCCCGATCGTTGTCGTCGTAGTTGTATTTGTATTTGTCGAGGAACCGATTGCAAACGTCTGGTTCGCTGTAAATGACGCACCGTGGTTTGTAGTCATGCGTACAAAATACGTACCATCAAATGCGACATCCGCGGGAAACGGAATCGTGACGGTAAACGAACCATCAGACGCAGGTGAAACTGTGGCTTCATCAGCATTCACATAATCTGCGCTTTTCGAATAACTAAGTGACTCAATATCTGGTGATGTCCCCACGATAGTAACGGTTCTACCAATCACGTTCACACTTGATATCGCTGCAACGATAGTCGAGGTGGTAGTTGTTGTGGTTGTGGTTGTCGTCGAACCAATAACAAACGTCTGTGGCGTAGTCAATGATGTCCCACTGTCTGTCGAGGCGTTCACATAATACGTACCATCGTAAGCAGCATCAGCAGGAAACGGAATCGTGACGGTGAAAGCGCCTTTTGCATCTGGAGTAATAACTACTGAATCAGCTCCGACAAAACTTTTACTTTTCGAATAATACAATGTCTCAAGATTGTCCCCTGCTGTTCCAGTAATTTCAACAGTTCGTCCTGTCACGACTATGTTTGTAATCGTTGTTACCGAACCAGCAAACACGACACTCGCCGAAAAAAGAATCCCGACAAGTGAGAGTAGCAGTGTGAACAATCGTGTTTTTGAGTAAGTCATAGTCGTGTTAGTTTTTGGTACCAAGAGCCGTTAATAGCGCACTCGCTTTTGAAAGTGCGGATGATGGGTCGAGCGCTGATGAACTAATATCTTTGATGAGACTTGCAAAAACTTGATCGGACGATGCAGGGTTTGGATCAATCCATGACTTTTGGACGAGCTCGGCATTGTACAAGAAACCGAGATATGGGTCAGCAGTTGGCTTGACCGCAAGGACGTCTCGTCTGGTTGGAATAAGAGAAATGACTCCCCCATATTTTGTAATGAAAGAAGTTTCGTTTGCTGCGTTTGCAAGGAGCGTTGTTGCTGTGTACGAAAGTAGTTGGTTTGGTGCTGATTTTGGAATAGCAAATCCGTAGGAACGACCAGTCGTCATTGGTAAGCCACTTACACCACTTGGTGGAAGCGCTATACCAAAATTAAGATTTGGGTTTTCTGCTCGAATTTGGGGAAGCTCACTCGCAGTTCCAAAGTAATACGCGAGATTACTCTGTGCAAACGCTTCGCGGTCGAGTGGCTGACCGGCATTCCATGAATACGTGCTGTTAATCGGATTTGAGAATCCCATATAAAACTGCATCGCTGCTATCGAAGCATCACTTTCTGTTTTTGTTGCCGAGGTACCGAATCGAGCCGCAAGCGATCCGTTTGACTGCGTAATGAATGGACTTCCACTTTGCATAAACAAGAGCGCGAGAATATCTTTTGGGTGCGCGATATTTTTGTATGTACCCATCGCAGTACCGCTTTGTACCAAAGTAAGATCGGAGCGTTTTTTTGTTAGGAGCGGAATACTGTCCACAAACTGTTGCCATGTAGCTGGTGGTTGTGCATATCCGATTGCCGATAAGAAATCTCGATTGTAATAGAGCACGAGTGGATCAGCTACCCACGGCACAGCGATAGTGCCATCCGTAGCCGAAAAAATATTTGCGCTATCAGCAAACGTCGATGTAAATGTAGCCGCTGGAAGTGAAGCAAACGGAATGTGCGTCAACTTGTCTTGGAAACGCCAGAGAAGATTGTCTGGGAGAAGCACGAGGTCTGGTGGCGTTCCGTTTGCGAGTGCTTCAATCAGACTCGTGTCAAAAGTTGCGGGGTCCTTTTGCACATAGGCAATATGAATATCTTTGCTTTGGTTGTTGAAATCAGAAATAAAACCGGAGAGTGCTTGTTGATCGAGCGTACCCCAGATCGTCGCAGTACCCGTGACTGTCGTAGTCGTGCTTCCTCCAACGTTGATAATACCCGAAAATACAAGGAGTCCTCCGACCGCCCCAGCAACGAATATTCCGATAAAAATGATTTTGAAATTCGACATGAGATAGGTGGTCAGAGTTAGAAACTATGTTCGCACTAATATCATACCATAATGCATATCACCTGCGTCGATATCACGCTCTTTTTGAAAGCCATGACGACGAAAGAGTGCAAGCGCCATGTCACTTGTCACTTTGTGTTTCGCATGCGGACCACCGGCAACATCGTGGCGCCACTCAACGAGCAATACTTTTCCTCCTGGACGAAGCAGACGCTTCACTTCCTGAACAAACGCATCTCGATCATCAACTTGGAAAAATATATTTGTTGCAATCACTCGATCAATCGTTTCTCCTGCAAGCGGAACACCTGTCAGACGAGAAACATCACCCCAAAGAGTATGGATATTTGTAAGTCCTCCCGTGCGAGCTTCTGTCACGAGACGAGAAAGCATTTCTTTTTCGATATCAACTGCAAACAAACGTCCTCCTTCGAGTCGTTTTGCCGCGGCGAGTGCAAAATGTCCAGCACCACTTCCTAAATCAGCGACATGTTGCGTGCCGTAAACTCCAAACTGTTTGAGAGCGTCATCTGGATCAAGAAATTTCACATATAAATTATAGCAATTAATTTGTGTTTACTCAAAGCGAGGGTGCAAAAAATACAAAATGCCTTTTCAAAGTACTCGCGGAGCGCGACGGCGCGAGCGTGAGGCGAAAATCCTTCAGGATTTTACGCCGGTACTTTGAAAAGGCATTTTGTATTTTTTGCACCCTTGCTTTGATATTACAAACAAGTGATTGATGCCACTTTGTCTCCAGCACGAAGCTTCATGATCGAGACACCTTGAGTTTGTCGTCCGAGTTTTGAGACTGAATCAAGCGCTGTACGAATGACCTGTCCCTTCTGACTCATCGCAATGAGCTCTGCTTCATCAGTAATGACCTTGGCCATAATGAGATCACCGGTCTTTGGAGTGACTTTCGCAGTCTTGATTCCAGAACCTCCGCGCTTTTGCACTTTGTATTCTTTGAGTGGAGTTTTCTTTCCGAGTCCGTTTGCACTCATGACGAGCAACATCGCAACATCACGTGTTTCTTTTTTGACGATATCGAATCCAACAATGAGATCACCCTTGCCGAGTTTCATTGCGCGGACACCACCTGCAGTGCGTCCCATCTCACGAACATCAGCTTCCTTGAATCGGACACTCTGGCCCTTTGCCGTCGCAAGCATGATTTCATCTCCTTTTTCAACGAGACTTGCGCCACGGAGACTGTCGTTCTTGTCGAGGTTGATTGCGATGATGCCACTGCGACGAACATCGGCGAATTGTTTCGAACTCATTTTCTTTCCTGTTCCATTTTCAGTCATCAAGAAAAGATATTGCTCCTTGCCTTTTTCTGATTTTGAAACAGGGAGAATACTCATGACACGCTCGCCATCAGCGAGAGAAATGAAGTTCATTACAGACTTCCCTTTCGTCGCGCGCTTTCCTTCTGGAATATCATACATTTTGATTTGATATGCCTTTCCGAGGTTTGTAAAGAAGAGCAAATCATCATGTGTGTTTGCAGACAAGAGAATTGTGACAAAATCTTCTTCCTTGGTCTCAAGGTCAACAACGCCAACACCTCCACGCTTTTGTGAGCGGTATTCAGCCGGATCAGTGCGCTTCACATAGCCACCTTCGGTAAAGACGAGCATCGATTCTTTTTCCGGAATCAGATCTTCGTCAGTGATTTCTTTGACGCCACCTTTTACGACGCGAGTTTTGCGATCATCGCCGTACTTTTCTTTCATTTCACCAAGCTCTTTGCCAATGACTGCAAGCATGCGTTTTGGACTTGCAAGAATCGCTTTGAGTTCGGCAATCAAATCCTGTTTCTCCTTGAGTTCTTGTTCGACTTGTTTGCGTTCAAGACCCGCGAGTTTTTGCAAACGCATTTCAAGAATAGCAGTTGCTTGCAAATCGGAGAATTTAAACTCCTTCATAAGATTGAATTTTGCAATTGCTGCGTCTTTTGAGGCGCGGATAACAGAGATAACGCGGTCGATGTGGTCGAGTGCCTTCTTGAGACCGAGCAAAATGTGCTCGCGTTCTTCTGCCTTGCGGAGATCGTATGCAGTGCGACGCTTCACGACGTCTTTGCGGTGCTTGATGAACTCGTCGAGAATGCCCTTGAGTGAGAGTGTCTGAGGTACGCCATCAACGAGCGCAACCATGTTGAAGTGGAAAGCTTGTTCGAGCTGAGTGTGACGATACAGATAGTTGAGGACTTTTTGTGGGAAGACTCCTGTCTTCAAATCAATCACGACGCGGATGTCTTTGGTCGATTCATCGCGGAGACCTTTGATACCTTCAATTTTTTTCTCTTGCGCAAGTTCGGCAATACTCTGAATGAGGTTTGATTTGTTGACGCGATATGGGATAGACGTGATGACGATCTGTGAGAGTCCAGCTTTCTGCTCGACAATTTCTGCTTCTCCACGACAGACGACGCCACCGCGGCCACTTGAGTACGCATGAAGCATATCCTTTGAACCGTAGACGAGTCCGCCCGTTGGAAAATCCGGACCTTTGACGAATTGCATGAGGTCTTCTGTTGTCGCCTCTTCGTTTTCGATGAGGTGCAATGTCGCATCAACAATCTCAGTGAGATTGTGTGGAGCAATGTTCGTCGCCATACCAACGGCGATTCCAAGCGTTCCATTGATGAGCAAGTTTGGTACGCCAGCGGGAAGCACGATCGGCTCTTTGAGCGTCGCGTCGTAGTTTGGACGGAAGTCGACGGTCTCCTTTTCGAGATCTTTCAAAAGATCATTCGAAAGTTTTGACATCTTGGCCTCGGTATAACGCATCGCAGCAGCGTTGTCGCCGTCGATCGAACCGAAGTTACCTTGTCCGATAATGAGCGGATAGCGGAGAGAGAAATCTTGAGCCATTCCCACCATCGAATCATACACAGCGGTATCACCGTGTGGGTGGTATTTTCCGAGCACATCTCCCACCACTGCAGCAGATTTCTTGGTCTTCGCGCTTGAAGTGAGACCCATCTCATGCATCGCATAGAGAATACGGCGGTGCACTGGCTTCAAGCCGTCGCGGACATCAGGAAGCGCACGAGCTGTAATAACAGACATCGCGTAACTAATGTATGAAGTTCGCATTTCAGTACTAATACCAATCGGAACGACTGAAACGTGCGGAATCTTCGGAATCTCTTCGGATGCTTCGGTTTTGCCAGTTTTTTTAGCCATGTAGGGATAAATATATCACACGCACACTGTTAAATCTATTATTGGTTTCCTGCGCTCGTAGCCGGAGACAAACTTGCTGGAACTCCGTGCAGTTGCTCGAACGAAGGAACGGAAAAAGTTTTTTGGTATGTGGTGTCATTCACCGTATCCTTCACATTTCCAACGACACTATTTACAAAACCGATACGGGTCTGACTTTCTGCGCGAAATGTCGCATACCAAATCGTAAGCACGATCGGAGTGAGCACGGCCATCGCAAGGACCAAATATCGCTCGCGAATATGTTGCGGTTTTTGACGAATCGAATGTATTTTTTTTGAAATTGCTTGTTGCATTAGTTTGCAAGAAGAACGATTACTTCGCCTTCTTTCGCTTCAATTTCTTTTCGACGAATCGTGAGCTTGTCGAGCGGTTCTACTTTTTCTTCACCGGCTTCCTTGAGGAATGTCTTGAGTGATTCAGCAGTGTAATCCATTGGAATGATGATTTTGGGTTCGATTGCTACAGAGATCTTGTTTGCTGCTGCTGCGCCGAGCGTGTTGATCGGAACAAAAAGAATGTCACAGTTGTTGAGGACTTCCATTTGAGATGCGAGGAGGGGTTTGTCGATTGGTCCAAGGAAACCGAGTTTTGTATCTTCGAAAATGAGCGAGTATACGGCAGTGTTGTATTCTTTGCCGTCGATTGTCGTCATTGTCCCCTTGCCTTGCACAGTAACCCCCGCGTGTTCATATTCACCTGGACCCGTCACACAAAATGGAACAGTCTCGCCATAGGTCACGCGATCAAAACCAGTGAAGTCAGGATGGTTCGTGGTCGAAATCGCAAGCACCGAACCGAATCGAGCTGCATCTTTGCCGTTTTTGCCATCCTTTGATGGTGGGTTGATTGCGATAGCAGTATCGCCTTGTGCAATTTTGAAAAATTGGTTGCCGTAGTACGTGATAATCATGTGACTACTATACTAAATTTGAGCAAATAAAAAAAGCGATTGTTAAAAATGGGTCTCGAGGCAAAGAAATAGCCCACAATTGCTGTGAGCTTTTCCTTCAATATTTTTTACGTTTTTTTACTTGGTGTAATCCAAGGGGACAACCCGATGACCTTCGTCCTCGTTCATAATTACAAACTTCATACCCTTGGGAATGATAATTTTCATTTTGTTTTTTACAGAATCGTACCTCCTTGGGAGAGAGTAGCAATCCGCGTAAAGCTCTGCCTCAAGAGGAGTCATCTTAAAGGTCTTACAGAGTGAACCTCCACTCGGCATAACAAAGACTGAATCTTTTCCGTCGTTGTCGCACGGTGCGTATTCTACTTCCTGCAATTCGGAATTAGAATCAGATACTGAAGTAAAACTTCCGCGCTCGAAATACGTGGAAATTGTATGAATGTCATTTGCTAGTGAGCAAAAAACACTCACGCCAACAAAACCAATAGCGATAAACACCCGCCACTCGCTGGCAGCAAAAGGAGTAATCGCATCCCCCTTTTTTTGTAATCCTACCCTAGCCCCAAAAAGGAGCACCAGGTAGAAGATACCTTTCAGTATCCCCCAACTGATCCCAAGCTGGTCGGGGTTCGTCATCGTTACCGATGATGACAAAAAGAGAGAGGCGCTTGCAACCTCAAAGGTTCTCCAAGCTGCAAACCGCCACCGAGAATTGGTGACGAAACGAAGGATTACAATACTTGCGCCCAATAATCCGAGCGCTGTCCAGATTACGGCTGGTGCCGACAAAAAAGTTGTGAACTTTGTCATACTAAGACAGTTTTTAAAAATTAGAAAATGGTTTGAACTTATTCAAACATATTATGCCATACAATGTCAAGTAGCCAAAAACCCCTATATATAGTAGTATCGGTCCATTACCAGTCGGATCTGAGCGAGCCTGTAAAGGCGAGCGAAGACATCCTCACGGAGAATAACCCTCGCGGAATACCGCGAAACCTCCATGAGTACTCCGCATTAGGCGGATTTTTTTATACCAATTATGGCAAAAAAGAAAGACACAGTAGCAGAGCCAGTCGTGGTAGAAGAGCGCATTTTAAGTGAAATGCACACTCTCCTCGACAAAGGCACGACTCCCCTCACAGTTGAAAAACTGATTGAAGGTCCAGTCATCGGCATCGAGAAAGCATCCGTATACATTGACCTTGGTCCTTACGGAACAGGTATCATCTATGGTCGCGAATACCGCAACGCACGCGAAATCATCAAAAAGATGAACATCGGCGACGTTGTCAAAGCAAAGATCGTCGAGACAGAAAACGATGAAGGATATGTTGAGCTTTCCCTCAAAGAAGCAAAACAGGCTCTCATCTGGAGTGAAGCAGAAAAGGCAATCAAAGAACGTGCAATCTTCGACCTCGCGGTCAAGGATGCAAACAAGGGTGGACTCATCATCGAATGGCAAGGTATCGCAGGATTCCTTCCAGCCTCACAGCTTAAGCCAGACCACTACCCTCGCGTTGAAGATTCTGACAAGGACAAGATCCTCAAGGAACTCAAGAAACTCATCGGTAAGCGTCTCAATGTCACGATCGTTTCAGCTATGCCAAAGGATGGCAAACTGATCTTCAGTGAGAAAGAGTCATCAACAGATGAACGTCAGGCAGTCGTTGGCAAATATGCGCTCGGCGATGAACTCGAAACTACAGTTGCAGGAATCGTTGACTTCGGAGTGTTCCTCAAAGTTGAGGAAGGTCTCGAAGGTCTCGTTCACATCAGTGAACTTGATTGGGGTCTCGTAGAAGATCCTCGCCAGCTCTACAAAGTTGGTGACAAGGTCAAGGCAAAGGTTATCGACATCAAAGACGGCAAAATCTCTCTCTCCATCAAGGCCCTCAAGGACAACCCATGGAAAGAGTTTGACGGCAAGCTCAAGAAAGGAGATATCATCAAGGGTGTTGTTATCAAATTCAACAAACATGGTGCTCTCGTTTCTATCAAGCAAGGTGTCGCAGGTCTCGTTCACCACTCAAACTTCGGATCAGAGGCAAAACTCCGTGAGAAGCTCGAGCTCGGCAAGACATACACATTCCAGATCACTCTTTTCGATCCAAAGGAACAGCGCATGACGCTCTCATGGCTCGAAGAAAAGAAAGCGTAATCAGCAATCGAATATGTTTTCACAAAAGCACCCATCTTGGGTGCTTTTGTTTTGTCCATCACGAGCGTTTTGACTTATTCGCATGATAGTGCAATATGGAACAAAATACTCTTTATGAAACTAATTATCTCAATATGCATATCGCTCTATGCATCGTATGTTGCTCACAAAAACGGAGAGAGCATCCGTGCTGTAATATTTTTCGATATATTTTATCTTATAGCTGGCTATGCTCAGCTTTTCGGACTAGAAAAAACAGGAAAAAGACTCCGAATGACACCAGATGGATCAACGTTGAGAAAAGAATCACAGCCAATTGCAATTATTGTTGCATTCTCAGCAATAGCGCAAGTTCCATTTTTGCTATTGACGACGGCATCACTCATTGGGTATGAAATATATCTTACTCAAAAAAAGCAAGCGTAATTGGGGAGTCACATCATGTGACTCCCCAATTTAAGTTACTAGTTATTAAACACCGTCATCATCTTCCCTCGCCCTTCGTGCGCGTACATGTCGAGTGATTCGCCAACACGCTTTGCGATTTTTTTCAATTCGGCAAGTTCGCTGTCTTTAAAATCTTTCATCAAAAAATCAATCACGGCCTGTTCGCCTTTTGGTTTTTTCATTTTGCCCCCAGGAGTTTCTGGCGAGACGCCAATACGAATACGCACGAATTCCTGACTCTTGAGTACTTTGATGATGTCGCCGAGACCGTTGTGCCCGCCACTCGAACGATCGAATGAAATCTTGATGCGACCGATAGGCAAATCGAGATCGTCATAAATCACGACGAGATTTTCCAAATCTTTTTTGGCTTTGATGAGTGGCTTCACGCTCCCACCAGAATTATTCATAAAATTGTCTGGCGCAACAAATTGCATTTTAGTCGTGCCAATTTTGCCCGTAGCCCACAGCGCACGGGTGCGTTTGTCCGCGTACCAATCCGAAAAATCATTTTTCTTGGCAAGCATCTCCAAAATAATTCGTCCCGCATTGTGACGAGTCTGTACGTATTCCTCTCCTGGATTTCCAAGTCCTACAACTGTAAGCATTCAAACAGTATATCTCATTCGGAGCACAACGGAAACGGTGCAATTATGCAAAATGTGTGCTCCGAAAGCATCTTCGGAGCGCGACGGCGCGAGAATAAGGCGAAAATCCTTCAGGATTTTACGCCGGTGCTTTCGGAGGTCATATTTTGCATAATTGCACCGTTTCCGTTTGACAATATAAAGTACATTGTTGTCAATAGGGATTGTATACTACAATATGCCACATATGGATGAAATTAAAAGCCCCCAGTCAAAATGGCATGGTGCCCGTGAATTCGGTAAGTTTATCTTCATGGTCGTCGCAATAGTAGTCGTGGTTCGTGTATTCATCGCCCAGCCGTTCGTCGTGTCTGGAACCTCAATGGTGCCTACATTTCAGGACAAAAACTACCTCATTGTCGATGAATTGACCTATGACTTCAAAAAGCCATCTCGTGGCGACGTCATCGTCTTCCATCCCCCAGTCGACATGAGTACCTACTACATCAAACGAGTCATCGGTCTTCCTGGTGATACCGTCACAATAAAAAACAGCGTCATCACTATCACAAATGTAAGTCATCAGGACGGACTCGTACTCACCGAAGACTACATCACCAAAGACACTCCCGACGACAATTTCTCTGTCACCGTTCCGGCCAATCAGTACTTCGTGATGGGAGACAATCGTCCCGCAAGTTTTGATTCACGCCGTTGGGGACTCCTTCCTGCAAAAAATATCACTGGCCGTGTCCTCTTCCGTCTCTTCCCCGTCAACGAAATCTCTATTTTCCCTGGCGAACATTCTAAATATTAATTAATTATTCGCAGTATTGTATATGCCTACATCAAAAAAACCCGCAAAGAAAGCTGCTCCAAAGACAGGAGAACTCGCCGCACCAAAAGGAATGCGCGATCTCATTGGTGAAGAATATTATCTCTTTCAGGGATTCTTCGAAAAAGCTCAAGAGGTAGCAATGTATTACGGATTCAAACCCGTAGAGACACCAATGCTTGAACATGATTTCATTTTCAGCTCTGGAATCGGAGCTGGTACTGACGTCGTCGACAAAGAAATGTACACGCTTCGCACAAAAGGTGGCGACATGCTCGCCCTTCGTCCAGAGCACACGGCGAGTCTCATGCGTGCATACATCGAACACGGTATGGCAAACCAGCCACAGCCATGTATGTTCTATCAATACGGTCCTTCATTCCGTCACGACAATCCGCAGAAAGGACGTTACCGCGAATTCTACCAATTCGACATCGACGCACTTGGTTCTGAAAAAAGTATTCTTGATGCACTCGTCATCAAGACAATGCTCACCATCATCAATGAAAGTGGCGCACCAGCAACATCGATTGATCTCAACTCAATCGGTTGTAAAGATTGTCGCCCAGGATATGTTCGTGAACTTGTGAACTACTACAAGAAACATGTAAACAATCTTCCAGCAGTTGATCGCGAGCGTTTGAAAGCAAATCCACTTCGCATCCTTGATTCCAAAGAAGAAAAGACTCGCGAGATCAACGAAGGTGCTCCCGAAGCAATTTCATTCCTCTGTCCTGCATGTAAAAAGCACTTCAAAGAAGTCCTCGAATATCTTGAGGAAATGGAAGTGCCTTACAACATCAACAAGAATCTTGTTCGTGGTCTCTCCTACTACTCCCGCACAGTGTTCGAAGTCGTCGTTCCATCAGAAGACGGTGGCGCACCAATGGCAATCGCCGGTGGAGGTCGCTATGACTATCTCGGACGTCAGCTCGGAAGCAAAAAAGATATTCCAGCGATTGGTGTTGCGCTCGGCGTTGATCGTCTCATCTCGATGCCATGGTACAACAAGCACACTCCACGCATCATCAAGAAGCCTCGCGTCTACTTCATCCAGCTCGGTATTGAAGCAAAGCTCAAGAGTCTCAACATCATTGAGATTCTCCGCAAAGCGCATGTCCCAATGGCACAGGCGCTCTCAAAAGATTCGCTCGGTGCACAGCTCGCAATGGCAGAAAAATCTGGTGCTCCATACACAATCATCTTCGGACAAAAAGAAGCCATCGAACAGTCCGTCATTGTGCGCAATATGACTACGCGTTCTCAAGAAACAGTCAAACAAAAAAACTTGGCTGACTACATGAAAAATCTTAACAAGTAATCACTCACCTGTTTCAAACTCATGTTGACCATCGTCCAAAAAGAAAATCCTGTCTTGCGTGCAATCGCACAGGAAGTTCCGATTTCCGAAATTGAGAGCGCACACATCAAGCGTGTCATTCGTGACATGAAAAAGATGCTCAAGACACAACCTGACGGTGTCGCTATTGCCGCACCACAGATCGGTGAATCGCTCCGCATCTTCGTCGTGTCTGGAAAAATCTTTGAAGAATCATGGCAGAAAGAACTCGTGCTTCCTGAAGGCACAGCAGTCCAGACGCCAGATCTCACATTCATCAATCCTCGAATTTTGAAACTTTCAAAGACAAAGAAATGGATGCACGAAGGATGTCTTTCGGTGCGACCACTCTGGGGTGAAGTTGAGCGTTCGACCAATGCAACGGTCGAAGCGTATGATGAAACCGGCAAAAAATTTACCCGTGGAGCGGGCGGATTGCTCGCGCATATTTTCCAACACGAGACAGACCATCTTGATGGCGTGCTCTTCATCGACCGTGCACGAAATGTCGCCCCTGGAGAAGTTCCTCCTCCCGTGACTCCCGCAAAAAAGGCTCGTAAACCCAAAGCGCCAGTAAAAAAGTCGCCAACCAAAACGAAGAAATAACATGAATCCGCAAATCAAAATTGCATTCTGGGGCACGCCACAACTCACGACTCATTACCTCGATGCACTTGAGCAAGCAGGACTCAAACCTGCGCTCATTATTACAAACCCCGACCGCCCAAAAGGTCGTGGTCAGGAGATCGCACTCACTCCGGCAAAAGTCTGGGGTATCAAACACAATGTGCGCGTCTTGCAACCAGAGCGACTTGATGAAGCTTTTTTTCAAGAATTTTTGGAATATAAAATAAACGTTTCGATTGTCGTCGCGTATGGATCAATCCTTCCAGAACGCTTCATTGACGTACCTCAATTTGGCACGCTCAACGTCCACTACTCACTCTTGCCCCGCTACCGCGGGGCCTCACCCATCGAGGCCTCAATCCTCTCCGGAGACAAGGAAACCGGCGTTGCAATTCAAAAGATGGTTCGTCTGCTCGACAGCGGTCCACTCATTGCCGAGAAAATGGTGCCACTGGATGAGCACCTGACCGCGCCAGAGCTTCGTGAGCACCTTTCTGTTGTCGGCGCACAACTCATGTTGGAAACGCTTCCCAAGTACCTCACGGGGCTCCTCACACCCGCTCCACAAGACGAGTCCAAGGCAACATTCTGCACCAAAATCCAAAAGGAAGATGGCTTCCTTGATCTCACAGGTAATCCTGTCTACCTCTATCGCAAATACCGCGCATATTACGAATGGCCACGCACATTTTTCTTTTACGAGAGTAACAACAAAAAAGTTCGCCTGATCATTACCAGAGCGAACTTCGTTGATGGCGTATTCGTCGTCGAACACGTTTTGCCTGAAGGCAAGAAAGAAATGAGTTTCGACGATTTCAAACGCGGGTTTAAATAGGGCCTAGATAAATCGCGCGAAAATTATTTCTTCCACGAAAGTCCCTTCATCATAGATTTGATTTTGCGTGCACCGCGATGAAAGAGTGTGCGTCGTTTTGCATTACTCTGTGTGACTTCACGCATGAGTTCTTCTTTGGCGAGATCTACCGCCGCAGTAATATCGCCCGCAACACCTGTCGCAAAAAATTCACGTTCGTGGAGTTTAAATTTCACTTCCACATGATATGAATCGTCGCGTGTACGTGCCGTCGCGCGCGAAACAGTGAGGAGTATTTCGTGACCAACATCGTCGGTCATAAAACGCTCAAACCCACGAAAACGCTTCTCGATATAGTCACGAACCTTGTCCGAAATCGAAACCGTGTCCCCTGTTATTGTGTAAGTAATCATGCGTATAGTATATCACTCATTCTCTCCCGGCATAGTGATAGAAAAAATCTTGTGCGGACTCTGGTGTCCGGAAATGAGTCGAGCGGTATTCTCAGGCACGCCAAGCTCTCGCGCAATGAGCGTACGGATGCGTACATTCGCGAGATTGCGCTCGGCTGGCTCTCGGACGCTGATCTCATAGCGGTCAGGCCCGAGTCTCGTCACAAGCTCCTTTTTGGCCCCTGCCGTAACATTGACTCGGATGTACATATCTTTGCATTTTAGCACTTTTTTTGTTAGTATTTTTGAGTTCGTGACGCGTGTCCAAATGTGCGCCGAAGCGTGCCCTTGAAAACCCAATATTCCCCTGTAGCTCAGCGGTAGAGCAATCGACTGTCAGTAAGGCAGCTTCCTAGAGAAATCTAGGTCGAAAACGAGGTGAACTCGGTGAAGCCCACGAAAGCAATTTCTGGGGTAATACCGAGCCAAGCTCTGATATCAAATTCAGAGAAGGTGTAGAGACTATCCCCTTTGCGGGAGTACTCCGACATCTGTCGGCGGAAGCGCCTCGGCCCTCACAGACCAGAAATGGTCAGAGGGTATGATATAGTCCACCCCTTTAAGTAATTTTAGGACAAGTGTAATCGATTGGTCGCAGGTTCGATCCCTGCCGGGGGAGCAGAGTAGGACACACGTCCTCAAAAACCGCATTTCGTCCTGAAGTATCAAGTATATTTTTAGGTTCGAACTGCGGATTTTTTGTTTTTGCTTCAAGCAATCCTTTTTCGATCGTCTTATACAGAATTCCCTTTGTAATTATTACTTTTTTCTCGGTTAAAGTTAGGTTCGAACCCAAACTAGAGAGTGCCTCCGTAATCTCTTCAAAATCGCCACTTTTGATAACTTCTTCCAATTCCGTGAGAATCTCGAGCTTATTGGTAACATCTCTCATATCGAGCTTAAAGTCTTGTCCTACGCCCATTCTGGCGCGAACATTCGCCATTTCTCCCTTTATTTCTAACTCTTTTTCTCTAAAGCCCTCCTCGTCCGTAAAACCTCTTGTGTACGCATCAAGTAATCGTCCATGCTGTTCTTCGAGTCGCTTCATATCCTGATGCCAGCTGTTTTCGATCGTTTTGTCAGTCGTTTTCTGCTTATGTTCTAATATCTCTATGTTATCAATACACCACCTCGCAAGAGGTGGTGAGAGAGCAATTGTGCGGATATAATCATCTACAACCTGTTCACCAAGGACACTTTCGCTGAAGCTTTTCGCTGGACAATCAGGCACTTTCTTTTTTGTGCAGTGATAATAGATATAATTTAAAACTTTATTCTTGATACTACGTAAACCACTACCACATTTGGGACACGCACTTTTATTCGACACAGCAAACTTGTTTTTGCAATTACCACACATAATCTGCAGTTTCTTTTCAGCAGTAACTGAACCACCGCAGTGTCCGCATTTTAAGAAATTCTTGTACGGAAATTCTTCTCTATGGGTGGATGATCGCGGATTACCTCTACGACGAATCAATTTGAGAATTTTGTAATGCTCTCGTTCTGTTATCATCCGTGGCACTAAGGGATTCACTTCATACCTGACAGTGTTCCCATCCGAATCTTTACCGAAGAAGAATCCTGCATAGAATGGATCACTGAGCATCTTGTACGTCAGCGAAAGTTTCAATGGTTTACCTCCAAACTTCTTTCTCGCAACACTATGAAGCATAAAATCGTTCACAGCAACACGGTGCAATTCTCTGACTGAATATTTCTCTGTTAGAAACATTTGAAATAGTTTTTTGACGATTTCAAATCTTTCTGGATCAATCAACGTTTTTCGAAACCCCTTTTCTCCTCGATCATTCGCATATCCGATTTTTGCAATTCCGGGCGGATATCCCATCTGTCGCTTTTTCACAAGCCCGCGCTTAACGTTCTCGCCCTTGTTGTCGTTCTCCATCTTTGCCTGACTACAGAGCATCGTGAAGAAAAACTTGTCAGAGGGTGTATTTCGGAATATCTGTTGTTTGGTAATTATATATTTTAATTTTTCCTCATCTAACAAATCAACCAGTCGCCCAGCATCTCCAGCATTTCTCGAAAGACGATCAGGGTGCCACGTGATAATTGCTTGCACGCTACCTTTGTTAATATCTTTAACCATCTGCTCAAAGACAGGTCGTTGTCCTGATTTCTTTGCTGATTTTGCTTCGGTCAATTTTTCGCTTTCTTGTAATTCAAAACCATAGCTTATAGCAAGTTTATCTGTCTCAGCTTTTTGTGATTCTATCGACAATGCCTGACGTTCTTCTTGCTCGCTTGATTTGCGATTATATGAGCGTGCTTTAAGTCCTTTGAATTCACCTTTATCCATATAGGTTACATAACAACACATACCAAGTAATGGCTTCGAAGTCCATACCCAGCGGTTATTAGCGATTATTTTTTATAATGCGCCTGCAGGCGTGTTTCTTTGCCAGCATTGCCATTCGTAGGAGTCGAGTCGCGAGCTCAACGGCTTCAGCATGCGACAACTGAACACCATAATCCTGATCGATTATTTCGATAAGTCGGCTAAGTTGTTTCGCTGATAAGTCCATACAAAATGGCCAACAGGACGGTGACTTCCTGCTGGCCATTTTGTATGACGTCACCGTATGGTCAACGCAAAACGCGCTACCACATTTCTATGGTGACGCGTTTTGATTCGATAATCTCCCTAGGTTTTAGAGGGTCTCTAAAACCTCTTATTTTTGAGTTTGTTGTACTCAGTGACAACCCGCTTAATTGTCGCAGTACTGACCTTAATCTTATCTTCATTACTTAAGATTTTTTGAATAATCATTTCCTTTGTCTGATCCACGCACGTTGGATCAAGTTCTTTTCGGGATTTTCTAGACAGGGCGTAGATTTTTTCATCTCTTTCTTTGTTTTGAAGTGGATTCATTTTTTCAGGTTTTTTCTGTGTTTGCTCCATGAGAGAATCCTGAATTCTTTCCCAGTTCTCCTTTATGAATTCTTGAACATCTTTGTAATTTGTCGCTTCAGGAAAAATAAAAAGTTTAACGAATGGTTGCTTCACCGCGACATAAAGATCATCTAGACATTGAAATTTAGAACCGTATTTGTACGCATCTGTATCCAAGACAGCAATAGTGTTCTTTGTTTTTCGTTTGATTGCTCCATCTTCATGTTTTTTCATTTTTCTGGTTTCGGGATCACCGAAATAAAGATAGTCAAATAAGAAATCTCTATCTAACAATGACACTCCGTACTTTTTTGCAAGATTTATTTGTTCAAGGAACAGATCTTCTGTCATATTTGCATCTAGTCCTTTTATCCAATGAGTTTTGAGTATCTCTTTCTCGAATCCAAATATTGGCATCTTAAATTTACGACGTATATTGGCTACATCTTCCCAAAAAACGTCACTGAAGGTTATCTTATATAACTGATCCTCAAGCCGAGATACTGTCTCGGCGTCACCGCTATTCATATACCCAAAGTGTACCAGAAAGTGCCGTTTATGCTATGATAATTTTGTACCGCAAGGTATTCGAACAATTTAATATGAAAGTAACCTAAACCATCGCTTCGGCGGTGGCATGGTGAAAAAATCCGACTAAGGAGCAAACAACCCATCATATGGGGGCTTCCTTAGTCGGTCATACGTCGAAAGGCGTATGGATGTCGCAAGACATCACCCCTGTGATGGGCTTTTTGCTGTCCATTTAGGGGGTTTTATCAGACTTTAAAATAACATTATGGAAATAGCTATAATCATTTTATTAGTGATCATTGTTTTTCAATTATCGGCAATGAATGGGAATTTAAGAATCATCGATCAAACACTGGAGGGTATCAGAGAAATGTCTGAGATGAGTGCTGGCCAACGCTGGGAGCACGATTTAAAAATTGACGATCCTGAAGAATATAAACGCTACCAAAATAGGGATCGTTCTTATTAAGTTAGATTGCCACAGAGATATCTAACTCAATTTAATTTAGTTTGCTTTTCAAAAAAGCTATGCCATTTTGCTTGCCCTCAAGAGTTGTAGCGTACACATCATAATACACCTCTGTTGAAAGAACATCTTCTCCTTTTTTATTCCATTCTTCAACACGCGCATCAAGCCAAGTTTGTAAATCGTCCTCAGTAAAAGCTTTTTTAAAGTGATCAACGAAATATTCATATGAGGCGCAGATGTACACGCTAGAGTATTTGCTACCATGATCAGACAATAAGCGCAGGATTGTCCAATATACATCCCTGTGAGTATCTTCTCTTAGTTTACTATTCTCGATTCTCATAATTTTATTATACCACACTGATTAGTCTTCTAAATTTTGCTTTTATTCTGTCGGTGCTTTCTT
The DNA here is from genome assembly GCA_037143195.1 of bacterium. Classification (GTDB taxonomy): domain Bacteria; phylum Patescibacteriota; class Minisyncoccia; order Phycocordibacterales; family UBA9973; genus CAITQP01. The sequence goes on from JBAWZD010000001.1 coordinate 385,266, forward strand.
TTATTGAAGGTGATAATGTTCTTTTAGGGTAAACATTGAAACCTTTTCCTAAAATTGTATTAAGATCGGTATCATCTGATTTCCAAAAATTATCCTTTATGATGGGTAGAAAATTATACGCCATCTCCTTCATACTATACTGAATTGCACCTAATACTACGTCGTTAATTTGATGAATCTGACTATATTCATTACTGATTTGAACGACAGGATAAATAATATAACGCAGATCAGAATAATCTATTCCATTAGCATAGGCAGAAAAACAATGTCCGGTCATGTGGGAAGTAAACGCTTGCTCAAAGCAATCTGATATAACCATACCATTTTCTCTTATTGATTCGAGGTACTGATTAAATTTATGCAGACAAACATTCATTCCATATTTTGTTGTCTGTAATTGGCGAGATTTATTTATTCTAAATTTAATAATCATATCCACGAAACTCATATCGTGATAGAAGTCATGTGGTGCAAGATAAACAATAATTTTGCATTTTGACTTACTCACCATTTCTAGAATACGTTGTTTAAATTCTGCATGAATAGTAGCATCTAATATTCCTTCTCCATTCCAATTGTTATTTGTCCATTTTATTGGACGCTCATGTTTTATTCCATAATGACTTTTTAGTTTCAGTACCTTCTTACAAAGAGGGGCAAGTTCTTTTTCATCTACAATAATTCCACCATAAATGAAGAATTCGAATTTGTCGTCACTGGTTATATTGGACTCATCAGTAATAAGGAATTTCATCTGTTAGTCAGTATTTATTTATTCATCTTCTTGACCACATATTCGAACACTTTCTCTTGGACGAATTTCTTGAGTTCTGGACTCTGATCAAGTTTTTGATACAAGCTGAAGTGATTGTCGAGCACGCCAACAAGCTCGTCTTGAAAGAGCTGATCAAATTTCAATTTCGCAGAATCCTTGCTGTTATTTTCTACAGAACCTCTCAGCACTTCACTTGCAAGAAGTCGCTTACTCAAGTCATTGAGAATAACTCGATCACCATCAGTGAAATTCGTACCGTATCGTTCATTGATTTCTTTTATGATTTTTGATAGCGCGTCTCGTTCATCTTCGGTTGAACCCTTACTATCTCCACTACCCATTGGATCGATAACTCCTTCAGTATTTTCAAGTTGAACATTCTTTTCTCCAGTCTTTTCAATTCTATATGTTGCCATATCTATCGCTTCAAGCACTTCATACGGAAGTGGATTTTCTCGTCTTGGTAATTTCTTAATCAGAAACTTCAGGAAGATATATAGCTTCTCAAGCTGAGGATCTTCAAATGTAACAATCTGCGAGATGAATGCGTATTTTTTGAGATAGTCGAATACAGTTGTTTTGAAACTTTCCATTTCTTCTTCAGTAAGATTTTCTTCTTGGATTCTTGAAACGACACCATCAATTATGTGATTGAGCTTATCCGGTGTTGCACCTGCGAAGTATTCATCTATAAACCCATTTACCTCGAAATCCGTGAAGAACTTGAATCCACGCACCTCACGCTCGAGATCGTGCAGTATATTCGGATTAGTAGCTTCTGAGAGCACTGTGGTGGTGTAATAGGGCTGAAAAGCGTCCTTAATCTCGTCTGTTTGATTCACAAAGTCGAGAACGAACGTATCGTCCTTTCCGTAAGTAGTTCGGTTCAATCGTGAGAGTGTTTGAACTGCACCAACCCCTCCAAGCTTCTTATCGACATACATCACCGAAAGCAACGGCTGATCGAATCCTGTTTGATATTTTTCCGCTACGATCAAAAACTTATACTCGTCTTTTTTGAATTCTTCAGTAGTTTGAGTATCGGACACCTTGTTCATCTGCGCTTCAGTATATTCCAACTTCGTGTCGACATCTTTTACGGTACCAGAAAAAGCCACTAATGCTTTATGGTGGTATCCTTTTTCCTTGAGATATTTATCAAACGCAATCTTATATCGAACAGCGTGGAGACGAGATTTTGTTACCACCATCGCCTTTGCCTTGCCACCGACAAGTGAAGCTATTTTTTCTTCAAAGTGCTCCACCATGATCGCTGTCTTTTTATCGATAGCATGCTCATGGCGCTCCACGTATCCGATCATCAATCGCTGTGCTTTTTTCTTGTCGAATTCAGGATCGTCTTCAACTTTTTTCAGAAGCCCGAAGTATGTTTCGTATGTCGTGTAATTCTTCAAAACATCAAGAATGAATTTCTCCTCAATAGCTTGTTTCATTGAATACAGAGAGAACGGTATATATTTTCCAGTGAGTGGGTCTTCAGCTCCAAAGAGTTCAAGTGTCTTTTGTTTTGGAGTTGCAGTGAACGCAAAGAAGCTCAAGTTTGGTGAAGCGACCTTTCGCGCTTTCATGCGCTCAATGATTTGATCTTCCACTGTCTTGAATACTTTTTCTTCTTTCTCCGTTTCTTTTTCTGCTTCGTCCAAAGTAAGTACTTGTCGCAAATCGGCGGCAGATTCTCCGGATTGCGAAGAATGAGCTTCGTCAATGATGACTGCGAATTTTTTGCCCTCCACTTTTTCTATTGCATCAACAATCACAGGGAATTTCTGCAGAGTCGTCGTAATAATTCTTACTCCTGCTTCCAATGATTCCTTGAGTTCTTTTCCTCCATTCTCTATGTGTTTTACAAGCCCTGTCACCTGACTGAAGCTCTTTACCGTGTCTGAAAGCTGTTTATCGAGCACACGGCGGTCGGTAACGACAATAACGCCATCAAACACGTTCTTGCTTGCAATATCGTGTAATTCGGCAAGACGATGCGCTACCCATGCAATGGTATTACTTTTTCCTGATCCAGCGCTGTGTTGAATAAGATAGTTTTTCCCTGAGCCATTCTCCTGAGCATCTAACACGATTTTTCTCACTGTCTCCAATTGATGATAACGAGGGAAGATTATTTTTTCTTCCTTACTTTTCTTTCCGTTTTTGTCTTCTTTTTCTTCGGTGATATCTTGTATGAAATTCCCGAGTAAATCAAACACACTGTCTTTTGACCAGACATCTTCCCAGAGATAGTGGGTTTTGTATTTTCCTTTTGGTGCATCAGGATTGCCAGACGAACCATTGTTGCCTTTGTTGAACGGCAAGAAATATGTCGTAAGACCAGTGAGTCGAGTCGTCATATATGCCTGTTCAGTGTCTACTGCAAAGTGAGTCAGGCATCGCTTGAAGGATAGGAGTTTCTCTTTTTGATCACGATCCGTTCTGTATTGAGAAATAGCATTGATAACATTCTGTCCTGTAAATTGATTTTTGAGTTCCACAGTAAAAACAGGGAGTCCGTTCACGAAGATAACCATGTCTAGAGAGTTCTCGTTCTTTGCGCTGTATTTGACCTGACGCATAACACTCAATATATTTCCAGCGTAATCAGCGAGTGTTTCCGGATTTTTGTCATTTTCTGGCTTGAAGTGCGCAAGATGAAAACGCACCCCCCGATCGGTAACCCCATCACGCAGAACACTCAACAAGCCACGAGAAAGAAGCTCCTCATCAATTCTAGCCAAGAATTTACTCTGTGCTTCTCCTCCGTACTGCTCAACAATCTTCTGCCATGCTTCATTCTGAGTATTTTGAATAAACTCCAAAACCAGCTCTGTATCCATACAGAGAGTTTTATCGTAGGAAGAATTTAATCTCGAACGATATTTGTGGAGCTCAGCAAGTTCCTTCTCGATGAATTCTTCAAATCCTTTTTCTTTTGTGTTTGTTTTTATCATAAATTTATTCTTTCAATTTAGCATGCACCGACAACACAAAATTATAGAAGGTTGTATATTTATCTTGTATGATTTGCTTGGTGTTTGTTTTTTTAACGACATCAGACAATACTTTGTTTGTAATCAAAGATTTTAATTCTTTTAGATCGTCATTCGGGCTTATTTTTCTTAGTGATTTTAGTTTATCTTTTACTTCATCTAAAACAGCTTTCGTTGAATCAATTTGTATTATTACAGAAAAAAGTTCGTTTACTGATTCAATAATAATTTCAGATGGTAGTAAATCTTCTATTGTAAAGTAAGCTTTACTTTGAGCTGAAAAATCATTCAATTCAAAGATATTATTTTTCAAAGAAGAGTTATCCTTAATCATGTTATTTTTTATACTCTTACCTTTTTGATCTGAGTCAAGAATAAAAAAACCTTTAACTAGTTTATTATCGAAGAATTTTGCATATGTAGGCATTTTGTCAGCACTCTCAGAAGATATAGAACCTATATCTAAAGGTTTTATGTCAGATTTAAATTTTGATGTAAAAACATCAAACAAATCCTTATCGGTTCTACCTTCAAAAACTAACATATATGGTTTTATGTGTTCGTACACTGATGTTCCGAGTGCTTCATATAATACTTCTTCTTGATATGGATTTTCAGGATCAATAGAATACGCACTTGTAACAGAACCTTTCGATACACTTCCACATTTCTCAACTCTTACATGTCGATTTAAACTTTTTCGATCAACCATATAGATTGAATGCGTTGAAACAAAAACTAAATTGTTTTGCGCGATATTTAGTATCTCATCTCTAAGATATCTTACTCCGCTTGGGTGCAAGTGAACTTCGGGTTCGTCCAAGAGAATAACTTGGTTTTTTAAAATTGATTTTTTGTTTTCAACAGAAAGGTTAAGTAATATTGATACGAGTTGTCGAAATCCATCACTACGTTGAGACATTGCATATTTAGGTGTTGGATCATCCTTATCTTCTACGTAAACCGAACATGATAAATCTTGCTCGATTTGTATTCTAATCGAGATATTGTGTTCCGACCAAATCAAATTTATATGCTCAGTGATTGCTCTGGAGAGATCTTCCTGTAACTCCATTCTATTTTCTGCACTTTGTGATGCAAGAGAAACTGCGTAAGGGATATCATCTCTTTCAGCTATTTTAAAGATATTTCGAAGTGGAATTGACTTTGATTGATCTGTTGCAAATTCATTCAGATTTACAGGTTTATTTATTAGATACTTGTCGTCATTAGGAGCCCAAAAAATTATTTTTGGAATACCTAAATCAAAAATTGTAGATTTTTCTGATAAAATCTTCTCTAAAATTTCCTTGTTTAAGATTCTTGCACCCGCACCAACAAGTGTGACGATACTTTCTTCTGTAACTGGTTCTTCACCCTGATATATTTCTTTGATTAACTTAATAGCGTTTTGTCCATCAATGAAATAGAGCCCGAGAGTTTTTATGTCATCAATTTCTATAAAAAATTGATCTATTCGCTTGTTCTCGAAATCAAAAACAACCACGCTTTCTATATTTTTAATCTTTATTTCTTTTGCCAAATCAAGAGGGATACCATTTTTACTCAAGTGGTCAACATAAAATTGCCAATTTTGAATTCCTAAGTTTAAACGAACTGATACTGATTCTTTTTTCTTCTGTGCCGATTTAAGACAATCAGTATTGTAGTTAATTGTTTCTCCTTTTGATATAAGATTTATCGCTTTAAGTATATTACTTTTACCCGTCTCGTTAACACCCAAGAGTATATAGCAACTCTTATTGGCAATCGAATCAGTAGTCAAAAAAATCTCTTTAATACTTCGGTAGTTATTTATTTTTATACTGTTTATTTTCATATTTTTACTTTTCCTGTTACGACATTCGATATTAACGACGACTTAAACTCTTTTAAAATTTCAATTGATTGTTCTGTCTTGCGGATAGCAGTATCAAAAAGCTTTGTTTTTTCGTTTAGTTTATTTACGATTTCTTTTTGTTTTTCTAAATTAGGAAGTGAAAATTCATAGTTTCTAACGAATGAAGTAGTAACTCGTTTTTGTCCTGCTGTCCCGCGCATTTCAACTTCGCCTGATTTTCTGAATTTATCAGAAAAAATTAGATAGTATAGATAATCAGCCAGTATCGAATCTTTCGGACGCATAACCATGAATTCGGTTGTGCCAAAACCAAACCCATTCTTTAATCCTTTCATTACTCCGGCTTTTCCGTTTTCGTAGCATGGAGTAATCTTGGCTAAAACAACATCTCCATTTCGAAAATAGGTAAACCCATCTTTTACCTCTTTGTATTTTTTTTCTTGTAGTTCAAGTTTTCCGTTCTCAGATATAGCTTCCATTGGTACAAACGAAACAGTATCTTCTAAGTCAGTGTCTGAAACAACTTTTTTTGTGGGATTTACTTGTACATGATTTTTAATTTTTACAAAATCACCTTTGATATCCATAATCATATGATTAACCAAAGCGGTGCGCCTTTCTTTTAGCAATTCAATTTGTATTTCTTTTTTTTCTATAATTTGATCGATAAACGATGTTTTTTCATCAAGATAATTTGCAATTTTAGTTTGTTCTTTTGATTCAGGAACCGTAATTAAGATTCGTTTCATTTCGCTCTCACGAGTAGTCCAGAGATCGTCAACAATGCCTCGCCCCCAGCGATAAAACTCTTCAGAGAATAGATTACTTCTAAACAAATAATGAAAATACTTTGAGTCAAAAGTCGGGTTTCTTTTTCGGAGAACGTTGTAAACAAGAGAAACTCCTCCCTCATATTCTGACATTCCAACAGCACCTTTTCTATCTGATCGCCCATTGATAGCTATATCACCAATCTTTACATGTTTTCGCAAGCTACCCTCGGCAACCTTGGCAGCATTTTCTATTTGCTTCTTAATACCACCATAGGTGACTGACAGAGGTTCATAATTTTCTTCAGTTACCTTATCATGGGGGAAATCAAATACTGATACAACTTTTTGCGATTCCCAACCTTTAGGAATTTTACCCAACCACTCAACACCCGAATCTTTGTATTCAGGATATTTATCGTATTTTTTTGTGAGTTTTAGTGTTTGCATATTAATTAATTTTTAACAACCAAAGAACAATTCCAGAGATTAATGCAATCGCAACACCAATTAATATCTGCCCCATAACTGATTTAGGTAGTAATGATTGAGCTGTTTTAAAAATTGATCTTATTATTTTTGTTCTCGTTCCTTCATTTTTAATTGCATTATTAAAACCAATAAATTCACAGTCCTCAATTTTTGTGTCAGAAGCTTCTTTTGTTATATGAATACCAATAGTTTTATTTTCCATATATTTATAGTTGCTTAAGTAAACCAAGCAGTTCGTTTTCAATCTTTTCAATATCTGTTTCTATTGCTTCTAAACTGCGGGGTGCTTCGTATTTATAGAAGTATCGTGTGAATGGAATTTCGTATCCAACAATTCCAACCTTACCATCTTTATGATCCGTGACAGTTTCATTTATCCAAGCATCTGAGACATACGGCTTTACTTCACGATCGAAGTATTCTTTGATATCCATCTCGTATGGAACGTTTTCATAATCGCGCAAAGATTTATCTATCTCGATTTCTCCTTTTTTATTTTTTACAATTTTTCCATCGACAACAAGTGGTCGCTCGATAGTGATCTGTCTGTATGCAAAATCAGTTGTTTTGAAAATCTTTGAGAATTCATTTTCTTCAAACTTCCCGTACAATTCCACTATTTTCTTTTTTGATTCTGTATCAATTTCGTGACGCTTACTTCCCAAGCTCTTACGTGTCTTTTTGAAAAAAGCTCGAGCGTCTATAAGCTGAACTTTACCTTTTCGTTCAGCTGACTTTCTATTGGTTACAAACCATAAATAGGTATTGATACCTGTGTTATAAAAAAGCTGATCAGGCAGAGCAACGATTGCTTCGAGTAAGTCCTTTTCCAATATCCATCTACGGATTTCGCTCTCACCGCTTCCGGCATCTCCGGTGAATAGAGGTGAACCATTATGAACAATGGCTATGCGCGAACCGCCATCCTTTTCCGGCTTCATCTTTGATATGAGGTGTTGCAGGAATAGTAATTGTCCATCAGAAATGCGAGGTGTCCCAGCGCCAAATCTTCCAGCGTATCCACGTGATGCTTCACGTTCAACAGCATCCTTATCTTTTTTCCAGTCAACTCCGTATGGAGGATTTGAGAGTCCGTAGTCAAACACTTCTCCGAAGAATTGATCGTTAGCGAGTGTACTTGCCTTTGAATGGTCTTTTTCTCCGCCACGAATTAGGTCAGGATCATCTCCTTTGATAAGCATGTCGGACTTTGCCATAGCATATGTAACTGAGTTAAGTTCCTGCCCATACAAAAAAATGTCTGCTTCTTTGTTTATATTTTCGAGAATGTAATCCTTTGCAACACTAAGCATTCCACCGGTACCGCAAGCTGGATCATATATTTTCTTGATGACGTGCGGCTTTTTGAGGTCTTTGATATCGGGCGAGAAGAGGAGTTCTGTCATGAGCCCAATAACGTCACGTGGCGTATAGTGTTCTCCAGCGGTTTCATTGGACATTTCAGAAAACTTGCGGAGAAGCTCTTCAAACACATGTCCCATTTGATAGTTATCTACCGCTGATGGATGTAGGTCTACTTTGTTGAGTTCCTGCATGACCAAGAACAACAAGTCGCCACCCTCTAGTCGCTCGAGCTGTTTACTAAAATCAAATTTTTCGAATATGTCTTGGATATTTTTGCTGTATCCATTGATGTATTGCTTGAAATTCTTTGCAAGATGCTTCGGATCGCCCATGAGTGTCTTAAAGTCGTAGTCCGAGATATTATAAAAAGCTGTTCCAGATGTTTTCTTGAGAATTGGATCGAGGTCGTTTACTTTTCCTTTGTACTCGTTGTATTTCTCAAGCACTTTCGACTTTGTATCTATGAGTATCGAATCGAGTCGTTTCAAGACGACAAGTGGGAGTATCACATCTTGATACTCATGCTGTTTCCATCCACCGCGCAATATATCGGCGATGTTCCAGATCATTGAAGTTTTTTGGTTGAAGTTTTCCATGTGTGTTTTTATTGTTACCTAGTAAATAGAGCAAGATACTCAGTCAGATAAAAGATGCGGTCTTTCTTGAGTCCTGTCTTTTCGGAAAACAAACCGAGCTTTTCAAAATCTTTAGCAATCGCAGACGCCGTTGGGAATGTAACTGATAGCATTGATTCGATATCACGAATCGTAACCACTGGTTGTGAGAATAGATGCTTGAGAAGTTCTTTGCCAAGCTTTTGACGCTTGATACCCATACCTTTTTCGATGGTGGTTTCGTATTTTTTGCGCAAGTCGATTATTTTCTCTAACGTCTGTCTGGAATCCTTTGCAGTTTCCAATACCCCTGTAAGAAAGAAGCGTATCCAATGTTCGATGTCATTCGACTCGCGCACACGTGAAAGACCATCGTAATATTGCGTACGATGCTTTTCGAAGAAGTCGGAAATGTAGAGAGTTGGTTTTTGCAGTATACCCAAGCTCACCAAATGTAAGGCGATCATCAAGCGACCAGTACGACCATTACCATCCAAGAATGGGTGGATAGTTTCAAACTGGTAATGCGATATTGCTATCTTGATAAGGTCAGGTATATCTGTCTCTTTGTTGTGCCAGAATTTTTCAAGGTCACTAAGCAATTCTGCAATTTCTTCGTGATGTGGAGGAATGAATACTGCATCTTTAAGCGTCGCACCACCGATCCAGTTTTGACTGTGGCGAATTTCTCCGGGCAATTTTGTGTATCCTCGAACACTTGAAAGAAGCACCTTGTGTGTATTTTTCACAAGTCGCATTGAAAGTGGAAGTGTTTCAAGTTCTGAAATTGAGTAGTTGATTGCTTTGACATAATTCTGCACTTCTTCCCAGTCGTTTCTTTTTTCTGGATTGATTTCAAGCTCAGGCAAGAGTGCTTCATCGAGTCGTGTATTAGTTCCTTCGATTTTGCTCGAAACAGTAGCTTCCTTTGCGATGTGCATTTTTATGAAAAAGTCCACGTCTGGTATAAGCTTGGAGAAGGCGTTGAGTTCACCAAGGTATCGCATTGCATCGGAAAGGAGCAGATCAATTCTTTTGTCTGTCCACTCAAATGTCTTATTCACGGGATTCGGCTGAAAGCTCTTGTAGCCCTCCTGTTGCCTATATGTTCCTGCCTTGTATTTGTCTGCCATAAACCCAGTATATCATCTTAATATATAAAATGCAAATTAAATGTTAATAAGTTAATCTTTAATACAAAAATCTCTAATTAAAACTAGGAATCAGGTAGTTCCTGTAATATCCTTGTTTTGCAACCTTTTGTGATGTCTTGACGAGTGTACTGTCCTTGCGAACCCATGTCGTTCACAGTGAGTGAAGAGCGGTATGGGCGGTGAACGGTGTCACCCTTTTTAAGGGTTTCCTGTTCCTCCATGTTGACGAAGGCACGGTAGACGTCGGTCTTGTAGTGCTTCAACTGCATGCGCCTAGATCGAGCCCGCCCCGACCAAGAAATAATTTAGGTGTTAATTCCTTGGTCGGGGCGGGCGTCACCCTCGCAATATGCATGTTCGAACATCGTCCAGCATGCGGAGCAGCGTAGAAAAAACAAGCGAGATTTCGCTTGTTTTTTCTTTTGAGTGTTTCATAGTAAGGAATTTTTTAGGTTCGGACTCTTACAAAATAAAATACATGAGACTGTCACCAGAATCATGTAAGTTTTACCAAATGCCTCCAATGCAGGAAGGCTCCGCAATTGTTTATAGAATGTGAAAAATGAACAGAGACCGCGGTTGGGTGACACATGCGATCAAAATGGAAATTTCAGTTTAATTAAGACATATCTAATAATAAAATGCAACCAATAGAAAACCGCCAGGGTTTAACTGGCGGCTCTACAAAAATTCGACTACTACACTTTTAAGCACCGACGATTATACTCATTCTCCACATTGAGAATAATTATTTTTTCGTAAGCAGGATCATCATCAACAACAATGACAGAAAAATACGGAGATTGTGCATTGTCGCCAAATTTTTCAACAAAATGCTTGCGTCCTACTTCCAAGCGTTGCTCAAAAGAAACTTTGCCCCTACCCTGACTTGGAATGTACCTCAATTCAAGTGTGCTCCCATCAGCATTTGCGATTGTAAAATCGCTTCCAATTTTTAATCCAGTTTCATTTTGCAAACTCAGGTAAAGTTCTCTGTATAATTCTTTGATTACCTTTCTGTTATACAAGATTTTGTCTGAATTTTTTGGTAAAGAAGCGACCCAGTACCTTGGAATTTTATTTTTTGGTGAAGTCGACACCACTGGCTTTTCTGCCTTAGCTTTCTTCGTTTTTTCAACGGGAGGATTGATGGGCTTTTTTACATGAACTGGCTTGCGCACAGTTTTATTTACTTTTCTAACCGGATACTCAATCGATAATTCTTCTTTTGGAAGTTTTCCTCTTCGCTCACACTCATCCGTAAAAAGAACACGAATCTGCCGGTACTCAGAGTCAATGAACTTAAAATCAAAGTGTCCACCAAATTTTACCTCAAGCGCGGAAAACATTTTATCCCATGTTGCTTTTCTAGTGTTGTGGACTTCGCTTTTAATGGTAACAATCAAGTAGGTTGCAGCATAATTTTCTTTTGAAAGATCGTAGTGAGCCATGTTCCTGTAACCTAGAGCTCCGAATACGGCGAGCACGATCTCGCGGATTTCAGCAAGAACCTCCGATTTTGGTCTTGCGACTGTTTCTGTTGTGTCTGTCATAATTATCAATTTTTTCTCATATTAGCTATGTTTTATCAACATGTCAATAATGCGTAATGACTAAATCATAAGTCGCAACAAGGAAACAACGCTCCTGTTTCCCCGATCAGTTAGTAGTCCCTTAATCTCGCTAAGCGTCGTCACGGGAAACGGGTATTCGCTTCCCCAATTTATCGTTCGAAAGTCGTCATGCAAAACCAATCTCCGAATACTTCGCTTTCCGGAAAATGCACGAGCAAGCCGTACCAGGTTTTAATCCATATGAATTTCCAAAATTTTTTATCTTTTCTTTATATTTAAAAATTAGTAAGATCGTCACCATGTTTTCGGGTAAATGAACCTTTTTTACCAAAACTTTTCGCCTCTAGATAAATGGATTTTCTTAGATACAAGAAAAATGGAACGCTCGTTTTTGGATCATAGCAATATATGCAAGCTTTAATCCGTTCTGCCAATTTTTTTGGAGATCTTTCCCATGCAGCCAACTTAGGATCACTGTGTATCCACTCCTCACACAACAAGCTTAGATCTTTTTCAAGAGTTTCTCTTGCGTTCCTATTACCTTTTTTCGCAAGGTCAACAAGTTTGCTTACCATTTCATTTGCCGTATCTCTATCACTTTTATCTGCATCTCGCAGATGAGAATAATATGCGATTAAGTAAAGTTTTCCCGACTCCTTATACTTTTCCAAACAAGATTCAAGTTCCTGCTCGTTGGAATATTCTTCAATATTTAAATATTCTCCCTCACTACGCCATCTATTCTGCCACTTCTCAGGTAATTTTGAAACAAAAAAACTCCAATCAATCGCTCCTTCTTTTGTTTTTGGAAATTTTGTTCGCATCCTTGAATATAATGCGACCATATTAAGCCCTATCCAATTCGGACCAAAATTAAGTGGCTTCCTTTGCTCAAGTAGTGCAACTACGCTAGTCATAATTTCTTCTATGGAATATTTAACTTTTTCACGCCAGTTCCATTTTTTTTGCCATCTTTCCGGCAATTGAGTACTAAATATATCCCAATCAGTCTGTAGTTTTGATCGCTTGAACAAGCGTCCTAGCGCTTGACTTTCAGGGCTAAGATTATCCTGCAACCAACCAGGACTTACTTTCTCAGTTTCTGGATACTTACTGTCAAGAACTGCTGTAATTTTTTTAATATAATATTCAATAGCATCTTTATCAACAATCCACTTGTCTTTCCACTCAGGTGAAAGCTGGTCAGCGAAATTCTGCCAGTTAACAGTGCCGTCTTCATTTCTCGGCAATGAAGATACTAATTTGAAAAATACAGCCTGATCGTTTACATAAAGCCAATTTGAGTTAATTTTTTCAGGTTTTGGATTGACGGATCCGAGGATCTGATTCACTCTCTCGGTACATTTTTCAAGAGGTAAAAATTCTTTTCCGCTAACAATCCATTTATGCTGCCATTTCGGAGGAAGCAAACTTGCAAAATAATCCCATTGAATTTCGTTTTTTGTGTTACGTGGCAATATATTGAGTATCTGTCTTTCTACTTCACCGCACTCAGCTTTTAGCCACGCAGTGTTTAGTATGCTCGGTTCCGGATTCATCGACTCAAGTTTTTGAAGAACAGGTTGCATATACCTTTCAAGCGTAGCAGGTCCGTACTCTCTACCGTTCCATCTACGCTGCCACTTATATGGAAGTTCAAATACAAGAACGTCCCAGTCAACAACTCCATTTTTGCGTGGCAATGCAACAAGTAACCTTTGGTATAGCGGGCTATCGTTTTCTAATATCCAACCTTGACTAAACGAACTTACGTCGTTTTTTTCGAGAAGAGAACGAACATTTTCTGCTAGTTCATGAATTTGGAGATTTTTTTCCTGATAATCCCATCTCTTCTGAATATCTGGCGAGAGTTTTGAAGTAAAAGAATCCCAGTCGATTTTGCCATCTTTTCTTGGGAGAAATTTTACTACTTTTTTTCGTAAGGAACCATAATTTTCTCGAAACCAATGTGGATTTATTTTTTCTGGTTTTGCTTCAATGGTAGCAAATGAATTATTAAACTCATCTGCATATTGTGTTATTCTTTGATTATAAATACTTGCCCCTACCTCACTGCTATAGCGAACAGAACTATCACCCGTAGTAAAAATTCTTTCCTGATAACTCCATTTACTCTGAATATCCAGTGGGAGTTTCGATATAAAAGGTAGCCAATCAATTTTTTTATCCCCATCTCTCGGTAGGATTTTAATAAGGTTATCCCTAAAGGATTCAAAATTTTCTCTTAACCATGTAGGAGAAATTTTTTCTGGCTTTGCTTCAAGAGTAGTAAATATATGAGTGAACTCAAGTGCAAACTTCGCTATTTTCTGATTTTCAATTTCAGACACAGCGTCCTCTCCGCTTGATGGATTATTAACAATGGGGGGGGTACTATTTTTGAGATCCGGCAGGCCTTTTTCTAACATAGAAACATCATACCAAAAAAGCCTATTTTAAGTAAAAAAATAAATGACCAGACCTCCGTCGTGATCGTTTTCAAATCCCCAACTGCCATAAAAAAATCGTAGGAATGAAGTGCAATCACCAACTGCTCTAAGACCTCGCGGTACAAAATGCCCACCTCCTCGCGAGCAGTAATTTGACTTTTTGTATATTTATGTAATTATGTAAAATAACTGCTTTTTGACATATTTGGTTACTTTTTTTGCTGTGCCCTCCCTGCTTCTTTATAGTGGCAAAGAGGACATAACAATTTTCTTAACCAAAATCAGAAGAAATGAAAAAAGTTGCTCTTTTATTTGCGAGCTGCCTGATATTCAGCAGCAATTTGAATGCCCAGACCGTAAAAATTGTGAAGGCAGGCCTAGTACTAACCAAACAAGATGGCCCAAAAAGTTACTTCGTGGAAAACACTACGAATGACAGTATCAAGGTGGTAATAATCAACCACCAAAAAAAGATGGAAGAATTACCGGGTGACGTAATTATAATGAGCAATGAAGAACACCGAAATCCTGTTCTCACAATTCCACCCAAAACAAAAATGTGTTTGGACGGTAGGGTTTGTATTCACAGCACTGGATTACAAATCGGCACAGCCGACAAATCAAACCTGCTGAAATATAAGTTTTATGCCAAAAATTAAACGAACTCAGAAAACAAAAACCCTTCAAACAGGAAATCCTTGTTTGAAGGGTTTCTTTTTTTAGCGGAATCATGTTAGCATCCGTAAAAACAGCGACCCGCTGATCAGGGTAAAACGCACTAACATGCAACTATTTCTTTTTTATTTGAAGGATTATTTTTATTCCCTAGAAGGAATACTATTTACAATCTCCTTGCTTTTATTAGGAGTTGCCACAGCAAAAACACCGCTCCATCCGCTCGTTGGCAAGAAAAAATTACTTGCAATGCGAGAGTCCCTTTGGTACCTTTATTTCGCGATGGTCGTTTATTTCCTCGGGCTGGTTACCATGGCGCTCAAGCCGGGGCTCCAATTTTTTCAAAGGTTAACGCCTGCTATTATTTGCCTTTTTCCACTTGCGATAATGCAACTATCATCAGAAGTGCGTAGCTGGAATAATGAAAAGCTCAATAACATGGCATAAAACATGCAAAATGATGTGGGAGGCTGAACCTAATTTGTTCAGCCTCCATTTTTATTTACTTAATACTTAAACAGCCGTGACAACATTAGAAAAAGAGCCAACAAAAAGATGACTCTTTTTGTTGGCTCTGAGATTTGCTTCAAAAATGCCCCACATCAATCAGTGCATACCCGGCAGTGTTTCCGTATAGCCCTTTGATAGCATTGAAGAATAGTTCAATGCTAATTTCTTTGACGCCTTCAACTGGTAGAAATTGCTCTACCTTTTGAAGATGTATTGAATACTCATCCTTGGTCGCACTTGTACAACAATCTGTGCACATTTTATTGAGCATCTCGCGATTGATCTCAAATGTGCCGAGTAGCTTTTCACCGTCCGAAAAACGGATTTCGAGCAACTTAGTAAACTCTTTTCTGACCTCACCTTTTGTGTCGAAAAAGGAGTCAACCGAGAGGTTCATCCGAAAGAAAAGGCTCCGGAAACCTACTCCATTTTGAGCGATCTGCCCAATTAATTGCAACATTACACTATTGTCTGGTTTTTCCATTGGAATTGATTTTTTAGTATTATATAACATAATATGCTATTATGTCAATATATATAATGCGTGATACAAAAGGCTAGTAATCCCCTATCTCACTAAGTTTGGTATAATTGATTCTATGGAAAACTTTAATCCAGCAAACATGGATGAACCGAAAAAAGAATCTACTTTACGCAAAATACATAAAGCTGCTAAGTCTATGCTTGTATCCAAGCTACTCAATTCGAGCACATTGGACAAAAATTTGGCAGATAATCTATACGCCAATCGCATATTGGAAGAAGAACTTGTTGCGCCCAATAAATCTTCTTCCGGATTTACCCCTTCTCTGCCTGAAGGAACTCAGATAATCGAAATCAATGGTGCTCATTATGCACATATCGGAGATAGAATGTATTTCATCCGACAATATGAAAGTGGATTTGATCTTGTTGATAATACGAACGATTTTATACCCACCGATCATCATGGTCGTCGCGAAAACAAACGAAGAGCTGCTTTTCAAAAAAAATATGGCCTTTCTACTACCTCAGAAGAAGCTCCTCGAAACGATTTTTATCGCTACGATGAATCGACTGATGATGTAGACAATTGGATCATTCATAATGATGATGGGCAAATAAAAAAGAACCGCCTTGGTAAAGATGCGACATGGTGGAAAAAAGGAGAACCTTACAAGGGAATGGAAATGCGTTCATTGATTAAAGATGCACCCCACGGTAGGCATTTATTCGCCAAGCAATCAGCACTCGAAGCTTCAATCGGAAAACCATTGGACCAGCACCGAGAATTGCGGGGTGATGTAATTCAAAAAGAAAAAATCGAAAATGGTGGCTTAACCATAACTCCGACATCAGAAGCAGATTTGCCCAATATTGAAGGATTAAAGTCATTTACGTATAATCCCCTAACGAAAACAATGGAACGAGGAATTTTTCATAATCCGGATAAATCAAAAGATAAAAAAACGGATGATGATAAAATACGCGAATTAAAATCTACCATTTTTGATTCGCTTTCATAATTTCATTTTGAATATCGACTTCGGTTCGAACGAACATAGAAAAACCGACCGCACTTACTGTGTGGTCGGTTTTACTGTTTTTCAAAAAAAATTAATCAAATTTCATTCCGAGGTGTAAACCACGCTCGCGAACGACCTGCTCGACACAATCTGCTGACCACGCTCCAAGTGTTGGAATGAGGAGCAAATTCTCTCGTGTCCGCTGAACTAAATCAAACAAATTTTGAATACTCGCTTTTTTCAACAGACGAGATACTCGGTCAGGAAGGTTTAGATTTTCAAGGGTCACGCTCATTAATCTAGTTTTTTCAGTTTCGATACTCCGTGCCTCTTTGGAGACTGACAACTCAAGATTTTTGATTGTATCCAGCTCATTTTGAATCGTAATTAACTTGTTCCACAACTCAACATAGTCAGAGACTGTCTTACAAATGAAATAATGTTCATTGTTCAACTCATTCGATAAGCGCGAAATTGCATTCCTTTGGGTTAGCTCAAAAAACGCGTCGGTCACATCGTACTTTTCCATCAAATCGGATTTGCTTTCGTTAGAAAGCTCATACTTGGCCTGAACGAATTCCTTCTCGCGCCAATCGAAGTTACCGATTCGAATTTTGAGATACTCGATGAACCTTTCATCAAAATACCGAGATTCTCTCGTCTTAGGCGACAGAAGCATTTCGCATGTCGATGATGTAAGCAGGCTACGAATAGTCCCTATTTTCAGATCTTCTGGAAAAGGAATTTCTTCATTGTGCATTTTTTTTAATACCTCATCGAGGTAGTGTCCTGCTGTATTTTGATCTTTTACTTCAGGATACAATTTGTTAATCAGCGCTTTCCACCCTTCACAAATGCCGGGTGAAAACATGTTGCCTCCAGACATGTTTTTGTAAAAAATTGCTCCAGCAATAAAGTCTTCCCATCTGATTAAATTGAGGTGCTTAAACAGATGAGGTTTCAAGTCAATAATCGCGGGAGATTTCATCACAAGTGAACACTCGAGATCGTCAGCTACAAGCCACGCATATACCTTCAACAGGTATAACTTGTTTTCGGGGACAGCCTCCTTCTTCAGATCTACGTTTTTGGACTCCTCAGGGAGGTTGCTATTAACGCAACTCTCAGTAATTTTATACAGTTCCGCTATGAGTTTAAGCGGGATGCTATTCTTGTACAGAATCGCGATGTTCCTCTTCATTTCTGGGGTGACTACTTTGTGTGTGGACATATATTTTGATTTTAACGGTTGCCACAAAAGATTGGTGACGCTTCTCTGGCAACCGTTAAAACCATATTTTTCAATGAAATAATCAACCATGAATACTACACATATATTCACAAATGTCAAATTATCCACGTTTCAAAGTTGGCCAATTATGGCTCAACGATGTTACGTTAATTGTGATCAACGTTCCTGCTATTACACATGTGTTAGCGATGCGGACATCCAGCCCAACAACACGGACGGCGCTTCCCTTTCAAAAGATTTTCGCTCATGATTCGCATTCGGCGATTGCGTGTTTCAAGTTTCTTTGCAGAAGTAATCCAACAAATCCATTCGTTACGCGCGAGCGGAGTGAGGTCTTTCCATAGTGTCGATATATCTTGTTTTGATGCGAGTATTTGCTGCACATCAAGCGGGACTCGATGCACCATCTTCGCGACGACTTGTTTCTGTGTCATAGGTTCTATATTACCAAAATCTCGTCTCGAGCGCCCTGTGTATGATTGTTCCATTTGACATTCTCCAGAAACTGCTTAATCTGTCAATAATACCTTCCTCTTTCATTATTTTGGTGACCACAGAAGATTTCCGCCTTTTGTGGTCACCAAAATAATATACGTATGTGGCACTTCATTAAATCACTGTTCGTTTTCGAAAATGTGAACCATTTCATATGGTTTTTAGGATCAATAACGATCCTCGTTTATCTCGTGGCAAATTCACTCTTGTACAAAAGGAGTGCGTTGCTAAAATTTCTCACGCAGATTTTCCTTATTCTTGCATTGATAGCTGCATTTTGTGTTTTTATTCTTTATCCGAATCTAAAAATACAAGAGCATACCTTCACCATACATTGTGTTTGGTACAATACATTATTGGGAGTCGTAACATTCTTGTTTCGACGAAAAATAGAGAAAATAAATCATAAAAAGCCAACCTGAAAGTTGGCTTTTTATCTGGGTTACGCTTTTTTATTCTTTACCGTATTTCTTGGCGTACACGTAGAATCGTGCACTGACTGCAAGAAGCGCAATGAGTGTGACGATGAATGCCCAGAACCAACCAGAACGGACAGACCACGTTCCTGCGCCGATTGCCGAAGCAGACAAAGCTTGCGTCGTGACTGTTTCAGTTTGAGCGGGAGCTACGACTTCTGGTGCCTTCACTGCCTCGACTGGAGCAACTTTCTTCACCGGCGTTGTTGTTACAGTTGTGACTTTCTGCTCAAGAGGAGCAGTGATGGTGATTGCAACCGGAGCACTTGTGATTGCAGTTTGTGTACTTTCCTGAAAGGCAATCGAGTTCGAATCAATTGAGATTTGGCCAACACCTGCTGATTTCGCGGTAAAGGTAATTGTTTCAAATACTTTTTTGCCAGAGAACCCACCAGGAAGTCCAGCAGTCTTGATAAGAATTCCGTTTGTCGCGTCAAGCGAATCATATCCTGCTTGTGTCAGCGCCATCCACTCATTGGTCTGTGCGACATTCGTGACAGATACAAGATCCGTTGGATATTTGATTTCAATTTTTTCTGCGTCATTGACGTCAGTCGCAGAATCAACACTGACAGTAATCGTAAACGTCGTACCTGCGACTGCGTTTACAGAACTTGGCGACATACTTGCAGTTGTAGCTGCGAATGTCGCGTGACTAAACATGAGAACTCCGAGCACAATGAGAATTGTAGAATATTTTTTCATATAATTATTTCGTCCATTTCGCCATAAGCATTACAAAATCCAGCACATCGACCTTCCCGTCACTATTAAAATCTGCAATATTACTTGTACCGGTACCTCCCCAATGTGCCATCAATGTGACGAAGTCGAGAATGTCTACCTTACAATCGTGGTTGGTGTCTACTTTTCCAAGCGAACACGTGTTGCCACCGCCGCCACCTGAACCTCCTCCGCCTCCGCCACCACCTCCACCTCCTCCACCACCGCCTCCGCCACTAGTGGTTGAGCAAGGGCTCGTGGTAAAGGTCATATCACTTCCTGTACCGTTGCCGTACGAATTGACGGCAAGTGCTTGATAGTGATATGTCGTCGCACATGTGAGACTTGGGAGATCAAGATGAAATACTCCGCTCGTAAAGGTGCCTGTCGCGATGACCTGACCGCCATATGCACTCGTCGTTCCAAATGAGAATCCTCGTCCGGTTACCGTACTTGAGCCCGTGTAATCGATAATTCCGTTAATCGTTGCGCTTGTCTGTGTGATTGAAGTCGCAGCTGATGTCGTTACATATGGCACAGGCTGGCGTGTCCAGATGAATCCAGGAGAATCATCACCTGCAACAATCCACAAACCGTCTCTCGACATTCCAAGCGAAGCCCAGAACGCAGAACCGGCCGATGTTTGTGGAACCCATGTTGTTCCGCTATCAGTCGAAATCAAAATGAAATGACCATCAGCATCCGGACCACCTTCGGCAAGCACAATTACTTTGCCATCGTCAGAGACGCGAGCGTTGCTCCAATCTCCAGTACCAGCACTTGTCATTTTGGTCCATGTCACGCCACCATCAGTTGAACTATACGCGTACCCGTGCGCTTCGACAGCGACAATATATGTTCCATCACTTGAAGCGGATACGTTTTTCCAAGAATGTGAACCGAGATCGGTAAAGTCTGCCCATGTGAGTCCACCATCGAGCGATTGATGAATGAGCCCGTTTGAGTCACTTACAATAATGTCTGTTCCATTCTGAGCGACGGCGAGCGCACTCCACGGACCCGAACCAAGGACTGTAGCATCCGTCCATGTCATTCCTCCGTTATGTGAAATTGAAAGATATCCTGCGAACGTTGTGTATAGAATAGTCTGGCCATCAGTACTAAGGCCGAGCGCCTGACTCAATTGTGATCCAAGAGTCGGAAGCGCGCTCCATGTTGCTCCTGTATCAAATGAAATATATACCGAGCCAGTTACTTTGTCTGAAGCAAGCATTCGAGTGCCAGAACCTGAGATTGCGACACTGTTCCAAAAATGCGTACCGAGATTTGGGACTTGTGTCCATGTCACATCACCGTCGGTTGAGATATACAAATTTTCATTTGGATAATCGGTTGCAATCGTTGTTTGACCATCATCGGAGGTCGCGATATTTGACCAGAAGTGTGCACCCGAACCGACTTGACGAATCCACGCCGAACCAGAGTACACAGTGGTACATGGAAGCGTCTGCACCGTCGCATCACTACCATACGAAACACCATCAGCATTTGAAGCGAACGCACGATAGTGGTAGAGAGTATTACATGCGAGTCCGGTATGCACATCAGCGCCGGTAAATGACGGCGAGTTTCCTTGTGTAAAAGGAAGCGTGAGTCCAATCGTAACGTTCGTACCATATGCAGTTGTGAGACCATATTCGGCTCCAACACTTTCGAGGAACGAATCACCGTAATCAGGAACTGATCCATTCAATTGAGCTCCAAATTCACGAATCGTTCCTGTAGTCAAAGTCGTGACGACAGGTGGTCGTCCGTTTGTATAAATATATCCACCCAAATCTACAGCAGAAAATGGTGCACCGTTTGTCGTTGAAGCCACTGCTTGCCACATACGATTGCCCGCGACTGTATCATGCACCCATGTAGATCCACCGTCATATGATTCGTACAATCCTCCTGCTCCGTTATCGGCTGCAATGAGCGTCATGCCATCCGCACTACTTGCGACAGATGACCAACTTCGCACACCCGAACTGTAATCAGGATTCCATGTCGTGCCACTGTCTGTTGAGGTATACAAATAGTCACCGACAGCACCAGCCGTCATATGTGTACCGTCTGCATTGATTGAAATACTAAGCCATGAACGATTCCCAGCGCTTGTAGCTTCAGTCCATGTTGCACCAGAGTCGTTTGAAATCATTATTGATCCGATTGCGCTCGCAGCTGCAAGTGTCGTTCCGCTACTTGAAGATGCTACTACTTGCCACAGAGAAACCCCGAGTGATGTCTGGGTCGTCCATGTCGCTCCACTGTCTGTTGAGAGATATACATTTCCGTTTGATTCAGCTGCGATCAATTGCGAACCACTCGCATTTGAGGCAATTGAGGCCCATACGTGTGAACCGAGACTCGTTTGCTCAGTCCATGTCACACCACCATCAGTTGAAGTAAAGAGTGATCCACCCGCAACGATAGCTGCGAGCTTTTGGCCATCAGCACTTCCGGTGACAGAGTTCCATTCTTGCGGACCTGTTGCAGTTTGTTGCGTCCAATGCAAACCACGATCAGTCGACGTATAAACGTATCCAGCGCCTGATTCATTGTCTACTGCGGCGAGTCTTGTGCCATCAGCGCTACTCGTAATCGAAAGCCAGTGATGCTGACCAGAATCCGTTCGCTCAATCCATGTATGGGCTGACGCGACGTGAGTAACTACAAAAAATAAAACTGCGAAAAATGGAACTATAGCTATTTTTTTCATGTTATTGAATTATAGCATACTTGTTTTAAAAGTCAAATATCCCAAAAGTACTAAGGCTTGAAAGAAAATGGGTCACGAACTGGAGAAAGAATTTTGTACTATTGACACAAATCGATATTATATGTAATACTATGAGTCAACCATTTAAATCTAAAGAAGATGAAGTCACAACTTGCAACACAAGGAAACGGCCTAGTAATACCATTTCCATTAGAGAAAGAAAACACCGTCGTAACTGATGGCGAAGGAATGAAACCTACAGGTGAGGCTGAAGAATTCCCCGAAGTTCCGTTCGACCCCGAACATGTGGGGTACGACACGAAATCAGATAGAGATGGAAAATAACTTTTCGTCTCGATCCAAATACAAAAGCCATCATTTTAGTGATGGCTTTATTTATTTTGTGTCATTTATATAATTAAATGACGGATATACTTGGTGTGCCCACAACGGGGCGATAGTTAGCCCGTTCCTACATGAGGAGCGGTGAGGGAGAAAAGTGTGGCCTTCACAAAGGAAAGCATGAATTCAATTTGTTTTCAGTGTGAAGAACTTTTGTCCATTGAGAACGGGTTCTCAAGTTTGGTACGGGCTACATGCTCGAACTATTCTTTTTTAAAAGAAAACACCAGCCATCTTTCGAAGGCTGGTGTTTTCTTTGAAGAGAGTCTCAAGTTCAAAGCAAAAATCAGCCTTCGAGAGGAAGGGTAATCACAATTGCTTTTCCTTTGGACATGCGACGAAACATACTCGAAGTATAGCAGGTAACACTCCCCCGTCAAGCAATCGAGTTGTATACGCGCACGAAAAAATATACAATTACATGCATTACAAGAAATTAATTCTATATTTATTATGAGTTTTTGGAACAACAAAGAATACGATTCACTTAAAATGCTGCTCGTCGCCGTACTTGTGACAGCAATTGGGTTGTTTACGTACAATGAAATGAAAATTAAGCCGCTTGAAAACGCGGGACGAGTTATCTCGACGAGTGCTTCGGGGAATCATCGTGGCGCAAAAGGTGGCAATCCGTACGGAAGTGATGTTGGTGGCGGGAAGGGCGTATGTGATCAATCTGTCACTGTCGCGCTCGTGCCTTCGTACAACACTGGGACATCAGCAGCATCATTCAGCTTGAATCCTTCATCGACGAGCGGAGTAGCAAATACAAACGTCAACCTCGGAACATACCGACTCGACAACCCGAGTCCATGTCCAATGAATGTCACCATGATGAAATTCATATCGAATCCCTCAACAGTTCCCTCTCCTTCATACAGTGTGATTCAAAACATCAAATTATATGAGGCGTCGAGTGGTACACAATTTGGCGCGACACTTCCGTTCACGACCCCGATCGATAGCACCGGAACACTTCCATTCACTTCAACAGTCGGAGTCAACGTACCAGCATATGGATACGCGGAGTTTACCCTCGTTGCTGATGGACGTAATGTTCCCCCACCAGCACATATTACGATACAGCTCACCGAGTTCAGCGCGACAAACATCTTGACCACAGTGGTTGACCACGCAGTCTTTCCAACAAGCATGCCACTCGTGTCTGCTCCAACCGTAACATTCGTTCCCTAATTCATGAACACCTACAAAGATATCCTCGGCGTTGTAACAATCGTCATTGCGATCATTAGTTATTCGGACTATTTTTTTTCTATTTTCCGAGGGAACACAATCCCACGCACAATATCTTGGCTCATCTGGGGCGTTCTTGGAGCAATCGCATTTGTCGTTCAATACAATGCAGGTGGTGGAGCCGGAACATGGATTACTGGCTTCACAGCGCTAATGTGTTTCCTTGTCGCTGGTACATCGTTCATAAAATGCACTGAGCATTTTACACTTTATGATTGGGTTCCACTCTCAGGTGCAGTGATTACTCTTCTGTTTTGGTGTGTCACAAACAATGCACTCGTTGCAATATTCCTGATCATCATTACGCACACGCTTGGGTTCATTCCAACGATGCATAATGCGTACAAGAATCCCGACGAGGAAACCGCGATGACGTTCATGCTCAACGGCTTAAAATTCTCAATTGCGATCATCGCACTTGATTCATATACGATGACGACATGGCTCTACCCTGCTGTTATCGTGTTATTGAATATACTTCTTGTGCTGATTATCGTCACGCGCAGAGTATCGCTTCGAAAAATACGAGCAATTTCGTAAGAGACAAGGTATACTTAAGACTTATCACTAACAGACGCAAATTCCAATGGCAAAAAGAAAGACGAGTGTCAGCCCAAAGAAAATGACTCGACACCCGCACAAGACGGCAAAGCGCCTTGCGGCAAAGAAAGTCATGCTCGCAAAAAAGGCTACGAAAAAAGCCCGAGCATAATGATTTGATTGAGGGAATATACTCAGTCACCCATTACACAAAAGCCACCTCACGGTGGCTTTTGTGTACGTCGTACATACTAGTAATCGAGTGCAAAATTCGGTATAGTAGAGAGTATTTTATTAATAAATAAGTAGAATTTTTTGTATGTTGAATCGTATTCAAAATAGTGCTTTGTTCACAACGGACACAGGAATGCTCGTGCTCCGCATCGGTCTCGGAATCGTGTTTATTGTTAGTGGTTGGATGAAAGTCTCCAACATGCACAGTACTGTTGGTTTCTTCGCATCAATCGGATTTAACGCATTCTGGGCATACCTTGCTTCAGCAGTTGAATTTCTTGGCGGTATCGCAGTCCTTCTCGGTGTCTTTACTCGCATCGCAGCAGCTCTCCTCGTTGTTGTCATGATCGTCGCTGTCTATGTCGTCCATGGTCAGCCAACAATGATTATGACCCCACTCTCAGTTGGATTCTCAGCGCTCGCGCTCATGTTCGCAGGTGCAGGAAAATACGCACTTCGAAAATAATTTTCGTCCGGTTTACGTTTCAAAAAAATCACTGCGAGAATATTCGCAGTGATTTTTTTGTACCTATTACTGAGTAACCACGCCGAGTGTGCTGAACAATCCGTCAACAACGGGAATGATTGTTTCTTTTGTTACCACATCCTTCTTACCATGTGTAATTTCAAACATAATATCGAGTCGGTATTCCTCGTTTGGGACGGCTGTATCTGCTTCAAGAACTCTCCCCGCCTTGATTACAACAGACGTAGCATCACCGAGACGAACATACGAGCGTTCAATGACAGAATCACCCCGATCGCCAAACAAGACAACGTAGGTTGAACCTCCCATTGAATCTTCAGACAGAGTCATCGGTGCAAATACGTCAAGACGCGCCTTCGTTCCACCTGAATCACTTTGAATGAATTTTCGCCCAATCAGTGCACCAAGCTTCACGGTACCTGTACCGATTTTTTTGTTACTCCCCATATACGGGTAAATTCCCGTACCATCGTGCAAGCCAACAAGAGCGTCACCTTTTGGAAGTGTTACAACTGCTTTCATAAGTCGATCATTACTGGTCGTACTATATTTCGCAATTGTGAGATTTTCAGCAATGCGTTCACGAACCAATGTTTCCGCTCGCGCGTTCTCGATCTTTCGTGCAACGATAAAACAAATAAAAAAAACAAGTACTGTTAGAAATGGTATTAAAAATCTCTTTCTCATACCTCTAGTATATCATGGACGTTTATGAATGTTGTTTCGCGCGTTTCCAGATACGCTTCCAAAAAACAGCAAGTAAAATGATGGCGACGACAATAATGCTCAGCAAGAATTTACTCACCAGCGCGCTAATGGAAGGCCAATTGTCTCCAACATAATAGCCAATCGTACAATACAAAAGTACTTGAAGAATTTCACCGATACTTTCATATACAATATATTTGCGGTATGGAACCTCTCCAAGACCACAGATAATGTTCACGCAGAGATTCGACACGACCTCAAACCTCGTAATAAAAATAAGAAATGCTGGTTTTGATTGAATCCGTTGTTCGAACGTCGCATATTTTTCGGAGGCAAGTATTTTTCGAAATCCGATTTGATTTAAAATACGCTTTCCATATCTTCGAGCAACATAATAGCCAACGTTGTCGCCCACAATGTTGCCAAGACTTCCCCACACAACAATCCAAAAGAATGACAAATATCCCTGACTCGCGAAGGCGGCACTCGCCATCAAGAGCGTCCCTGGTGGCACAGGAAATGCAAACGCAGCAATGAACGTAATAACAAAAATGGCTCCGTATTTATACAGAAGTAGATACGGCAGAATTACTTGGACGAGCCATGACATAGAAATACGAAGAGATACGAGTATAATACTAACACATGTCAAAAAAAATACAGGATTACCTCAATACACTTCGCCTTCGTGACGATAGCCACGAACATATTGTGCGATCACCGCTTCGTGTCAAAAACGACGGATCAGCGACTTGTATTGAGGGCGCGCTCCTTGCAGCAAGTATCCTCAAGGCGCAAGGAGCGCGCCCTCTCCTCCTCGACCTCAAAGTAGGAGCCCGAAACACAAAAGACGTTGACCATGTCGTCGCCCTCTTCAAAAAAAACGGTGTCTGGGGCGCACTTTCTATGACCCACCATGCCGTCCTCAGGTACCGCGACCCGATTTACAAATCCGTCCGAGAACTCGCGATGTCATATTTTCACGAATATTTTACGGATGATGGCAAAAAGAATCTACGAAGTTTTTCGAAGCCGTTTGATGTCGACAAGCACGCAATACAAAATTGGGAAACGAGCACTGAAGATCTTTTTGAAATTGCCGTTGCTCTTGATGACTCCCCTCACGAAATGATTCTTACAAAAGAAATGGAGCGCGGTCTCAGACTCGCAGATCCAATTGAAATACGTGCGAGTAATACACAATAATCCTTACGAACGAGTAAGGTACGTAAAAAGATCAGTCCTCATTTTGCGTGACAAACATGGGAGTACTGTTTCTTCATCTTTTCCATGACGGTGCCACGATACTGCAAAATCACTCATGCCGAAAAATGTTTTGCTTCGAACTATTTCTACGTTAGTCAATTCTTTGTATGCAATCGCAGTAACAGTGTGAGACAAAATACCACTTCGTATATAAAGTCCTTTTTCTCCAGCCAAAAACGAAAAACCAAAATATTCAGGCAATACGGCAAGGCCCAAAAACAGCACGAGCGTACACACAAAAAAGAGTGCGACATGATACGGCTTTCCAAACAAGAGAATAGCAAAAGTACTTTTTGCGAAAAACACTGAAACCAACCAGTGCAAAAGAACGAGCCCTCCTCCGATAAGCACAGGGTATTTGATACTTCCGAGGACCATTGCGATTGCCGCTTGATACCCAAGTGAATACGGCCGGTCTCGTACAATCATAGGGTTATTATAGTCGCTTTGGGCATTTAAAAAAAGGTAAAACTATGGTATCTTGTCCATATGAAAAAAACAGCCCTTCTCTCGGTCTACGACAAAACTGGTATTGTCGAATTCGCCCAAAGTTTACTTGATTTGCCCAATCAAGACTGGGAAATCCTCGCCTCAGGCGGTACTGCAAACGCGCTCGTTCGCGCAGGTATTCCCGTCACCGATGTTGGGAGTATCGTCGGCGACCCTATCCTCGGACACCGCGTCGTCACGCTTAGTCGTGAAGTCCACGCAGGACTCCTCGCCAAAGACAACGCCGAGGATCGTGCCGAACTCGACGCACTTGGTATTCGCTTCATCGATCTCGTCTGTTGCGATCTCTACCCTCTCAAAGGCGCGATTACGGCGAGCGATGCAACAATGGAATCTGTCATCGAACAGACCGATATTGGTGGGCCAACAATGATCCGTAGTGGTGCCAAAGGTGGACGTATCACTGTTTGTGATCCTGCCGACCGCACACGCGTCATCGAATGGCTCACCACCGGTATGCCCGACAAGGAAAAGTTTGTCCAAAATCTCCGTGCCAAAGCCGAAGCTGTCATTGCCGACTATGTACTCACCTCTGCCCGATATCATGCGGGCGGTATGTACGACGGTATGGTTGGTACGCAAATCGCTGAATGCAAATATGGAGAAAATGCATACCAAACCCCAGCGCGCGTTTACGACGCGCTCTCAAACGACCCACTCGCGCTCAAACAATTCACTCTCGTCGCAGGAGCCTCGCCATCGTACAACAATTGGTGTGATGTCGACCGTATGCTTCAAACCATCACCCATGTCGCCGCAGGTTTTGATGTGAATTTCAAATCAGTTCCAAAAATCGCGCTTGCGGTGAAGCATGGCAATACTTGTGGCGCAGCATTTGGTGACAACGCAGTCGAAGTACTTCAGAAGATGATCATGGGTGACCCTCGCGCAATTTTCGGAGGACTCGTCATGACCAATTTCCCTATCGACGACGCACTCGCAGAAGTGCTCCTTTCGTACAATATGCCCGAGGGTCAGCGTCGCATTCTTGACGGTATCATTGCTCCGGAATTCACCGGAAGTGCAATCGACCATTTGAAACGCAAAGGTGACAAATGTCGTTTCCTCGCAAACAGTGCGCTCCTCTCACTCACAAAAGACAGTCTCGATATGAATCCTCGTTTCCGTTATGCGCGCGGTGGTTTCCTCACTCAGCCAAACTACACATTCATTCTTGATTTGAAGAGCACAGATCTTGAGAAATCTGGACAAGCAACAGAAGCGCAAGAAAAAGATTTGCTCCTCGCCAAAGCGATTTGTGATACATCAAATTCAAATACAATCGCACTCGTTAAAGACGCGCAACTCATCGGCAACGGTGTCGGACAGCAAGACCGTGTCAGCGCAGCCAACCTCGCGACAATGCGTGCAGAAGCAGCAAACCATTTCATCGTAGGCGCAGTCGCTGCAAGTGACAGCTTCTTCCCATTCCCTGATGCTCCAGAGGTACTCATCGCAGCCGGTGTCAAAGTCATCCTCTCGACCAGCGGTTCGGTCAACGATCCAAAGTCCATCGATGTCTGCCAAAAAGCGGGCGTCCCTCTCTACCTCATTCCCGACACACTCGGTCGCGGATTCTTCGGTCACTAATACAAAAGCCCCGATTGTTCGGGGCTTTGTTTTTTTAATTTCAATTTACTCTGCGGAAAAATATCCGATTCCTACGAGAAACAAAAATAGTTCGTTCTCACGTTCGGTTAAATTGATTTCCGGTGGATTCGCTCCCTCGTGAGGTGAAGGATATTCAAGCGCCTCTTTGTACAGAGCTATCCTCGGCGCACAGGTTGCATACTCACGAACCAAAGGATTGTTCTTATGCTCATCGAGCAATGCTTTTCTTGTTTTCGGTTCGGTTGGAACGAAAACAAAATCAGCGCACGGCCTGTGCTCAGCGATACGTACTTGTCCGTCAGTAAACGGTTCGAGGTCAACTTGAGTGTCCTCATTTGCGGGATTGATTGTGTCTGTGATCTGCATACAAATTTAGTTTTGATTTAAAAGAAAAAATAGCCCTTCAGGTCGAGTGACCGAAGGACTTTTGGTGGCGCTCCTTGATTCAAGAAACAACAACAGAAACCCTCCGAAGGAGCGGCTTCTTCGTCTTCTTTGTTGTATTCAATTGGAATGCGTACTGTGTATTCATGGCTTCTTTTATAAAAAACCGCCCTCTTTCGAGGGCGGTTTTGTTGCAGTGCGAGTAGTGACTATACAACAAATGAGCCCTCAAGTGAGAGTGGCTTCGCCTTCTTTGAATTTGTTGTGGACAGACAATACATACCTGTTTTAATCATACGTGGCGAAGCGCTCACTGTCAATAATTATCTACGATTTTATAAAACATGATCCTGTATTGACGAACACACATGAAATGCTAATCTAAATATATGATGCTCGTAAAGCAACAAACGAATGCAGCTCCGGCAACACAGGCCTTTTATTGGACTCTCACATTAGAGAGCTCCTCTTTGCGCTGACTTCCCCTCCTCCCCACAAAATAGCACAGACCAAAAAAGAGCTCTCTAATCATGAGAGCCATTTTTTTTGTGTTCCGAATCAATTCATCCTTTAAAAAAAGAATATGCAAAACCAAACAAATCATGCCGTACTCATCGTCCACGAGGGACCTCACGGCCACTACGCAGAATGTACCTGCAAAGAACTCCATCCAGTACATTGGGCTGAGGGTGTTATCCCGATTCCCGATACGACGATCAAGTTGTGCAAGGAATGTAAACAAAGTTACTGTTGCAATCTTTGTCGTCTACTTGGTTCAATCCACTAACAGGTCACAAATGGCCGAAAAAAAATAGCCACCAAAAAGGTGGCTATTTTTATACAAAACACATTATTTTCCTGCAAGTTTTGCAGCGAGACCAATGTAATTCTCAGGAGTGAATGCGAGCAATTCTTTTTTGACAGCTGGTGTAACATCAAGCGCTTCAATGAAAGTCTTGAATTCAGCTATCGTCACGGCACGACCGCGAGTGAGCTCTTTGAGCTTCTCATATGGCATGGCGACTTTTTCTCGACGAAGCACGGTCTGGATTGCTTCCGCGATAACTTCTGGGTGGTCGGCGAGCGCTCCGCGAATGGCTGTTTCTGAAACGGCAATTTTTGAGAGACCTTTTTCGAGCGAGCCGTAGGCGAGCACGCTGTAACCGAATGCACTTCCAAAGTTGCGTTCAACAGTCGAATCAGAAAGATCACGCTGAAGACGTGATATTGGAAGCTTCGTTGCAAAATACATCAACATCGCGTTTGCCATACCAAGATTGCCTTCTGAATTTTCAAAATCAATCGGGTTCACTTTGTGAGGCATTGTCGAAGACCCAATCTCCCCCGCCTTTGGCTTTTGGATAATCCACGCGTCCGAAATGTAACGCCACATGTCTTGGTTGAAATCAATCAAGATTGTATTCGCACGACGAATAATATCGCAGAGTTCTGCGTATGTATCATGTGACTCAATTTGTGTGGTGATCAAATTCGCCTCAAGTTGTGCGCCTTTCTTTGTCATGACAGTCGTCTTTGTATCAATCGTGTTCAAACTTGCAATAAACTTTTTGGAAAAATTCATCCAATCAATCTTTGGAAACGCAGACATATGCGCATTGTAGTTTCCCGTCGCACCATTTACCTTGGCAAGAATTTTGAAACTCTTGAGCATCTTGATTTGTCGTTCGAGGCGAAATGCATACACGGCGAATTCTTTGCCGAGTGTTGTCGGCGAAGCACTCTGACCATGCGTGCGTGAGAGCATTGGAAGTTTGGCATATTCTTTTGCGTAGCCCTTGAGCTTCGCATGGATACTCTCGAGCGCTGGGATCAAGACGTCGTTCAATCCGTCACGGAGCATGAGCGCATACGAGACATTGTTTGCATCTTCGGACGTGAGGCCGAAGTGAATCCATTCGATTTCATTCTTGATTGAAGTTTTTGCGAGCTGTTCCTTGAGGAAATATTCCACCGCCTTCACATCGTGATTGGTCGTTGCTTCGAATACTTTGACTGCTTCTGCATCACTTGGTGAAAGTTTGCAGACGGTACGAATTGTTTCCTTTTCGCTTGAGGTAAACGCACGAAGTCCGAGACCTTTTGTCTCGGAAAGTGCAATCAAATACTCACCCTCCATCACTGCGCGATATCGCATAAGCGCCGCCTCACTGAAATATGGGCGAAGTCCTGCGACTTTGTCAGCATAGCGACCATCGAGCGGTGAAAGTGATTCGATTTGATTATTTGATTTCATATTGTTTGAGATTATTTTGAATACGCTGTTCGATTGGCACAGTGAAATCCATAGTGAATTCTTTGCCGGTCATCGTTTCATAAATCTCAATATATCGGCGTGAGAGCTCGGCAACCAAATCCTTCGGAGCATCGGGAATCGTCGCATCGTTGTATGGATCACAATTGTCTTTGAACCACAGACGGAGGAATTCCTTGTCGAAATATTCTGGTTCTGCGCCACTCGCCATACGTTCAGCATATGAGCCAAGTTTCCAATACCGTGATGAATCTGGAGTGTGAATCTCATCAATGAGTGTGAGTGTACCGTTCTCATCGAGACCGAATTCATATTTTGTATCAACGAGAATCAATCCGTGCTCGGCAGAAATTTCTTGTCCTCGTTTAAAAAGTGCGAGTGCGGTGTCACGAAGCCGTGTGAGTAATTCTTTCGTCGCAAAACCTTCGGCGACAAGCTCGTCGAGCGTGAGCGCGCGATCGTGTGCGTCTTCTTTGGTCGTCGGGTCAAAAATTGGTTCAGGGAGTTTGGAATTTTTTTGCAAACCGTCGGGCAACACAAGTCCTCCAAAATTGCGCTCACCATTTGAGTAGCGAGTCCAAATTGAAGTATTGGTCGAGCCAGTGAGGTATCCGCGCACGACGGCTTCGACTTTGATCACTTCGCAACGCTTCACGACAACGACGTTCGCATCAGGCATGTCGATGATGTGGTTTGGCACAATGTCCTTGGTTTGCTCAAACCAAAAACGGCTCGTGCCTGTGAGGACGGCACCCTTACATGGAATATGCGCGATAATACGATCAAACGATGAATGACGGTCGGTCGAAACCAAAATAACCTTGTCTGCCTGCGTGTAAATGTCGCGCACTTTGCCCTTCTTCTTCTCGCCCAAATTCGTAAGGTTGGTATCCTTGAGCACAAAATCGACGTTCTCCTTGAGTTTTTCGATTGGTATCATACGTTTGAATCGCTACTAATAAATAATTTAGACCAATACTGTCTTTCCAACTCCCGCCACAATCTCGCCGATCTCATATGGCTTGAATTCTTTTTCGTTCGCGAGCATTTCCATCGCACGAGCTTTTTCTGTTTGTGGCACGATGAGCACCATACCGATACCCATATTGAATGCGCGGTACTGATCACTCTCAGGCACATTTGCAATTTTGATGATCGCTTGGAATATTGGAAGCACTGGCCATGTGCCTTTTTTGATTTGTACGTTTACGTTTTTTGGAATGACGCGCGGAATATTTTCGATGAATCCGCCTCCGGTGAGGTGCGCGATTGCGTTCACCTGTACACTTGCGTCGAGTACACGAAGTACCGCGGGAGCATAGTTGAGGTGGACTTTAAGCAATGCCTCTCCGATCGATTCGCCGAGACCTTCGTAGGTATCATTTACTGTGAGTTTTGCCGTATCAAAAAATGCCTTTCGCGCGAGCGAGTAGCCGTTTGTATGAAGACCACTCGACGAAAGACCAATCACTGCATCACCGACGGCAACTTTTTCACCAGTGATGATTTTGTCTTTTTCAACAACACCGGTGATTGCTCCCGCAATGTCGTGTTCACCTGCGAGATATGTTCCTGGCATTTCAGCCGTTTCGCCACCAATCAAACTAATTCCACCATCAAGACAGGCCTGTGCCATGCCACGCATAATCTCAGCCATGATACTTGTGTCGAGTTTCTCGTGCGCGACATAATCAAGAAATGTGATTCCTTTTGCGCCCATACAGACGATGTCATTGGCGCTATGGTTGACGATATCGGCACCGACGCGAGAATAGTCATTCGCCATTTTTGCGACCATGAGTTTCGTTCCAACTCCGTCGACACTCTGCACGAGCACAGGATTTTTGTAACTTTTCGCAATATCTGAAATATCGTAGAGCGCACCAAAACTTCCAATGCCTGCGAGGACGTTTGGAGTGTGGGTTGCCTTCACAATATCTTTGATCTGACGGACGACTTCATTGCCCGCCTCGATGTTTACGCCTGATTGTGAGTATGCATCTTCGGCCATATTATTTTTGTCCTTCCAAATATGCCTTCACACCGAGACTGTGAAGTTTGTCATTCTTGATAGTAATATCACTTGCCATTTTCTTTTTGTAATCGACAAGTTTTTGTGTGAGCGTCGCGTCGTTCGTCGCGAGAATTTGAACAGCAAGAAGTCCTGCATTCTTTGCTGCATTAACTCCAACACAGGCGACAGGAATACCTGGTGGCATTTGGACCATTGAGAGGAGTGAATCAAGACCGTCGAGCGACTTGCCTTTGATTGGCACAGCGATAACAGGAAGCGTTGTAACTGCAGCCATAACACCGGCGAGGTGTGCCGCGCCTCCAGCAGCAGCGATCATGACCTTAATCCCACGAGAGCTCGCCGAAGATGAATATTCGTGTACGAGAGCTGGAGCTCTGTGGGCCGAAGCAACACTAATCTCACACACAACGCCAAATTCCTCAAGCACTGCGGTGGCTTCCGCCATTACAGGAAGGTCTGAATCCGAGCCCATGACGATACCGACAAGTGGTTTTTGGTCCATAAAATAAAGGCTATTTATTAATATAGCCTTATTTTAACAGATTTTCCTGCTTATATCAAACCGAGCTCTGTGCCCACTTCTTTGACGATATCGAGTGCTTTTTTGAGCTGTGTTTCGGTATGCGCGGCGGAAACTTGGAAGCGAAGGCGCGCAACGCCTTCTGGCACAACAGGAAACCACAGTCCAACGACGTAGACACCTTTTTCAAGGATTCGCTTACTCATTTCTTGAGTGATTTTTGCATCGCCGAGCATGAGTGGAACGATTGGGTGTTCCCCTTCGAGTACGGTAAATCCGAGACCAACGAGACCAGCGCGGAAAAATGCAGCATTTGTTTGTGCGCGTTTCAAAAGTGATGGATCTTCTTTGAGCAAATCAAGTGCGCGAATTGAAGCCATGACAACAGATGGCGGAACTGAATTTGAAAACATGTACGTGCGAGATTTTTGTCGCAAAAATTCAATCAATTCTGCGCGACCTGCGACGTATCCTCCCACTGCTCCACCGAGCGCCTTGCCGAACGTGCCAGTAAGTACATCGACTTTGCCGTGCACACCACAGTATTCCGGAGTACCAGCACCAGTCACCCCGAGCACACCGACGGCGTGCGCATCATCAACAAAAAGCATCGCGCCGAATTCATCCGCAAGCTTCACAAGAGCAACGAGGTCGGCAGTGTCACCTTCCATTGAAAATACTCCGTCAGTCACAATTATTTTATTGCGCAATCCGTCATTCGCCTTGTCGGCTTCGAGCATGGTGCGAAGAGCGGCCAAGTCTTTGTGTGGGTAGATTCGTTTTTCGAGATGTTCGCGTGCGCAAAGTTTAAACGCATCGATGATCGAGGCGTGGTTGAGTGCATCAGAATAGATCACATCTTTCCAAGCAGCAGGTTTGCCGTCAATCCCCTCCGCCCCGAATGGCTCGTTCACGAGACTCGCAAAGAATCCGAGATTCGACATGAAATTCGTCGAATACAAAATCGCATCTTCAACACCGAGAAATTGCGCGAGTTTTTTTTCAAGTGCGCGGTGAATCGTCTGAGTTCCAGAAATGAAGCGTACCGACGAGAGGCCGTAGCCATCAGTATCAAGCGCAGACTTCGCAGCTTCGACTATCTCTGGATGATTCGAAAGACCGAGATAGTTATTGGAGGCGAACATCAAAACTGACTTGCCATTCAAAGTCACCTCCGGACCCTGCAGTCCGTCGATTTCACGTTCCACTTTGAATTTGCCGAGCGAGGCAAGGTTTTCGAGCTCCTTCTTGATATCGGCGGATAGTTTAGGACTATACATAAAATGAGTGTAGCACTGCAGGTCGTTTTTCTAAAGACCTTGATTTTTATTATATATGTGTTAATGTAACATCGAACTTATATTTTACAAAAAGTATGATTTGTGGCGCTATGTGAATTTGCCTGTTCCCATAGCGCCGCAAGTCACAACTCAAAACGGCCAAAACGAAATGAAGAATCATATTTTGCTCACGACCATACTTATGGTATGCCTTTGGTCATGTAAGAATGAACCCAAAGAAGAGGCTACTCAACAGAGTAATGCCTACCCACATTTTACGGACACCATGACTCGTCCGAAAAAAATAATATTTTGGGTGCTTGAGTCACACACTGATCGAGCAAAAGTCTGGGAGGTTGAAAAAAATCTCATCGGCCAGATTGAGGACACTGGTATTATCCATGAGTACCGTGAAGGACGGTTTAAAGACAAAACTTTCGACAGTTTAACTGTCCGAGGAAGAAAAATTATCCGTTATGCGGAAAGCACCGACCGGTGTAAGTTAATACCCGGAGACGATGGTTCAGCAACAGAAGCAGCTTACGCCGAACAATGTACAAGAATACTTGCATGGCTACAACTGGACAAAAAAATTGCCATACCATTTTTTGATCCAACGGCTCCAGTTTGGTACAGCCTGTACTGTTCAAGCGAAGCCAACGCCATTAAAGGAATTTTTGAACAAGAATATCTACCGAGTCATAAGCCACTTGTAGATAGTATTCGTGCCTTCATTACTGGCTATGTGTTCAGATTAGACAATGATTTTTACAATCGCGTAAAAAACGATTCGAACAAAATTATTATTGTTAACACTGGTTCAGCGCACAGAAGAGCCCAATGGAAACTGTATGAGGAAGGGTTCGATATTCGCATTCTTCAGGTTGGCGAAACGCCAGAGATCACAACCTCAATACGAGGAATGCAGTTTGTATCTTTCCTTGTTATGACAATTGGTCAGACACAAAATATGGCCGCGTATTAAAACAAAAAAACCCTACAAAACGAAACCGTTTGTAGGGTTTCGTTTTGTAATACACTATTTTGTCTTCAAATTTTCGAGCATTGTATCGGTCATTTTTTCGAGATCGAATTCGTGTTTCCAATTCCATTCATTGCGCGCAACACTGTCGTCGATACTGCCTGGCCAACTATCGGCAATCGCTTGGCGATGATCTGGCGCATAACTCACTTCAAAATTTGGGATACGTTTCTTGATGACCTCTGCGATCTCTTTTGGTGTGAAGCTCATTGCAGAAAGGTTGTATGCCATGTGAGTCTTGAGCATATCGTTCGGAGCCTGCATGAGTTCAATCGTCGCTCGAATCGCGTCGTCCATATACATCATTGGGAGCGGCGTATTCTCACTCAAGAAACAGGTAAACTTCCCTTCTTTGAGTGCTTGGATATAAATATCAACTGCGTAATCTGTCGTGCCACCACCTGGAACCGCTTTCCAACTAATGAGTCCTGGGTAACGGACCGAACGAATATCGATACCGTATTTTTTGTTGTAGTACTGTCCGAGCAATTCTCCTGCATATTTTGTAACACCATACATTGTTGTCGGTTCGATGACTGTCATCTGTGGCGTACGAACTTTTGGTGTCGTTGGTCCAAAGATTGCGATTGAACTTGGCCAGAAAATTTTAAATGGTTTGACAGCATCTTTCATTTCAACGGCGAGGTCAAGCACATTACGAAGACCAGTCATGTTGAGATCCCAACAAAGTTTCGGATTTGCTTCGCCAGTCGCAGACATAAGTGCTGCGAGGAGATACACCTGAGTCACGCCTTCTTTCTGTACAAATGCGCGGATACCATCAGCGTCCATCGCATTCATTGTAATGTACGGACCAGTCCCTTTGAGGATTGGATGCTCTTCACGAAGGTCACTCGCCCATACGTTGTCGTTCCCATATTCTTTGCGGAGCGCGAGTGTAAGCTCTACTCCAACTTGTCCGCACGCTCCGATAATTAAAACTTTTTCCATAAAATAATGTAATAGTGAGATTAATAAAACGAGATTTTTTCTTTGCTTACTTTCTGTGCTTCTCTGTCAGGTGCCGTCATTTCAAATAGTTTCTCAAGACGCGCCGTATCCATATCATTCCACAATACTCCGCGACGGACAGCCATTGCTTCCTGACCTTTTTGTGCGAGGCGGAGTGGTAATTCATATAGCATTCCAGGGCGCACATGGCTCGTGAACGACGGCACGTCTTCGGCGACAGTATCATACAAATGCGCGCACACGCCGATGACTCGGCCAGGGAAAATGGATGTATTGATTGATGTTTTAGAAAAATCACCAAATACAGAACCGAGAAACTGAGATCCGCTGTCGCGCCCTTGGATGGTGATCGTAGAATAGGTGTTCTTGAGATCTGCCGTGAACGTACCTCCGCCAAGATTGACCCAACGACCAATATAACTATCAAACAAACAACCGGTGTGTTGTTTGTTTGAATATCCATCCATAACGCTACCAGAAACTTCCCCACCGACTTTGCAGACAGGGCCGATGGTCGTACAACCTTCAATCACGGTGAATTCTTTGATGATTGAACTCTGCCCAATCATGAGCGGACCTTTGAGTACAGTAAATGGTGCCACCATCACATGATCTCCAATTACAATTGGACCCTTGCTCGTATCATACACACATTCTTTTGGAAGCTTCACGCCAACACCGAGATAGAGTCCGCGTTTCTTTGCGCGCATTTTTTCTGTGGCGATGCGAAGATTGTCGGCGAGCTCGTCACGATTGAAAAAAATAATATCTTCTGGGTGCGTGAGCAATTTCCAGTTGAGATTGTGTCGCACGCCACCCTTTGCGTGATGTTCGAGCGCTTGTGCAATCTCGACAGATTTGTGCGTGAGCGTTTCGGTAAAAAATCCAGCCACTGTTCCGTCAGCATCAATGAAACATACTTCCTTTGAGTCACGTACAATATTCGCCACCAATTTGAGATCAGTGAGCGATGGTGCGAGACGAGCATTCAAAAAAAGAAATCCGCCGGTTGTTTTTTCAGAATCAGAAAATTGATGCACGTGCGAGACATCATGGACGAGCGCACGTGAGTGCGCGAACACAAGCGCCTTTGGAAAAACGATATTCACTGCTTCAAGCAACGTATATCCGCCGGTACGAATATCAAACGCCGGACGTGTCAGCGTGACAGGATACAGACCCGAAACTTCACTATCTTCATAGAGGATTATTTCCATAGAGTTTAAGTATACACCAATTATTCAGGGATAACGGAAAGTGCTTTTTTGCCAATATCTGAGCGATATTGCTTGCCCCAATAATGAACCTTGTCGATAGCTTGGTACGCCGTATCAAGCGCGTCCTGCAAACTACTGCCGAGCGCCGACACCCCAAACACACGGCCACCATTTGTCACGAGACCATTCTCTCCCCGCTTCGTTCCAGCGTGAAATACAACGACATGTTCCATGTCATTTGCATCATCAATGCCAGTGATGGCCTGTCCTTTTTCATACGCGCCCGGATATCCAGAAGAAGCGAGCACGACATTACAAGCCGACTCATGTCTCCAATGCATATCGACTTCTGACAATGTGCCAAGCGCGCAGGCCTCGAGCGCAGGGAGCAAATCGCTCTCAAGTAATCGCACATATACTTGTGCTTCAGGATCGCCAAAGCGTGCGTTGAATTCAATTACCTTCGGACCACTGCGCGTGATGATGATTCCAGGAAACAAAAGTCCGGTAAATGGAATTCCATCTTCGGCCATCCCAGCGAGCGTTGGGGTAACGATTTCTCTATCAATCTGCGCGAGCATATCGCGCGTGACAAAGGGCACCGGTGAGACCGTCCCCATTCCACCTGTATTTAATCCGAGATCATCATCGTGCGCACGTTTGTGATCTTGGGATGAAGGAAAAAGTTTGCACGTCTTTCCGTCAGACAACGCGTGGATAGAAATTTCATGACCGACAAGAAATTCTTCGATCACAACTTCGTTTCCTGCGTCACCAAATATTTTATCAACCATGATTTCGCGAAGTGATTCGTGTGCGTCCTGACGGGTCTCCGCAATGATCACGCCTTTGCCGAGCGCGAGACCACTCGCCTTGATGACGACGGGATATGACTCTTCATCAAGATACGCAACGGCTTTTTCAAAATTAGTAAATGTTTCAAAACGTGCAGTTGGAATATCGTGACGAAGCATAAAATCCTTGGCATAAGCCTTGGACCATTCGAGCTGAGCAGCCGCCTTGGTCGGCCCAAACACCAAAATATTTTCTGCACGAAATGCATCCACGATACCGAGTGAAAGTGGCTCATCTGGACCAACCACGACGAAATCAACTCGCTTTTCTTTACAAAAAGCGATAAGCCCCGCAATGTCAGTGGCTTGAATTGACACATTCTCACCAATCTCGGCTGTACCAGCGTTCCCTGGCGCGATATAGAGCACTCCGAGTCGAGGAGATTGGGCGAGCTTCCACGCAAGGGCGTGTTCGCGACCACCAGAACCGATAAGCAAAACGGCCAATTTATTCATACTCTCCATATTACACTACCTCTTTCTGATAGCAATCCTCACAATACAACACCTCAGGGGCGTCGGGAGCGTAGTTTGTTTTGAACGGTTTTTTGCATTGTTCAACGTGTCCATGTGCTTCTTGTACACACATACAGGATCGGTCAAACAAACGGTTTGGACCACGCGATACAAATCGACGTGTATGGCGACATTCTGGACACCAACGAGGCACCGGAATTGATAGTTTTTTATAAAAACTCAACTCGTTCGGAATCAATCGATAATTTTTTGAACACTGTTCACACACCAGAATTTCTTTTACGAAACTTTCTGGAACATCATGAATCGACTCTGGCAGCGTATCAAATGAAATAGTTTCTTTACCGAATGTTCCACATGGTGTGTCTTCCCACTTGAATCCATTGGCGAGCGCCTCGATTTTCGTGAGTGGAAATTGTTCTTGAACACAGGCTTCGTTATATCCGAAGTTCGAAAAGCGTGCCGGAAAAAATGCACCGTACTCACCCCGTGATT
The DNA here is from genome assembly GCA_037143195.1 of bacterium. Classification (GTDB taxonomy): domain Bacteria; phylum Patescibacteriota; class Minisyncoccia; order Phycocordibacterales; family UBA9973; genus CAITQP01. Next base: position 426,244 of record JBAWZD010000001.1, read on the forward strand.
TCATTTCTTCGATAATACGTGATTTGAGCGCGTGGTATTCGTGTTCGTTGTATTCCTTATTCAAAATACAATGCTTTTTGTTGCGAAGTCCAAAACACCCAAAACAATCATCAGAACCAAACATGAGATATGAATACTGCAAAAAATTAGACCCCCAGCATTGCACGCACACAATATTATTTGATGCTTCTTGCCCAACATTTACACACTGATAATTTGTTTCAGCATTTCGTCCAATCGTGTCTGAATCAACATTGTCTTTTGAATTGCGCCACGCGTGGACGCAGTACCGACAGTCTTCCGCATCATACGTATGGAAACACTCATGCACATTTTTTGCATTCGTAATATAATTTCCTGTCGCTTCAACAGTTTGTTTTATTTCGGCAAATTTTCGAGGCTGTGTTTTTTTGAACGCTTCGAATTCTGCTCGTGCCCGCTCGACACCCGCATGAGAATCAAGTCTGTATGACAAAACTTTTGCTTGGTATTCGATCTTCGAATACTGCACATTAAAAATACAATACTGTTTTTGACGAAGGTTTACACACCCAAAACAATCCATGCATCCCCTGCAATCAAACAAAAAATAACTATCGGTACAAGAATGACATCCTTTTGAGTACAGTAACCGGTAACTATCATAGCAATCGTCGCACTCATACGAACGTTCAACTTTGCTCGTAAACGAACAATCAACAAGATCCTTTGACTGTTGAATCCAGTAACAATTCGTACAATCTTCATTGTTTGAAGATTCAACAATCATGTAACAATTTTTGTTGTCGGCACTAATATTGATGTACTCGGAATTTACACTTCGCAAATGCAGAAGTCCGATTTTAGGTACCGTCATAAAAAGTGTTTCCAGTTGTTCGAGAAACGGTTTGGAAGAATCATAATCAAGCGCATATTCGCGAGCGTCCCAATCATCGGCAAACCAACAATCGTAGCACCATACAGTGTATGGCTTGCTGGGTGAATACATCGAGATCACCTGCTTCTTACATCTGTCACATTCGCGTTTGTAAAACGAACGTTCATTGCGAAAACTCAAGCGTACCTGCGCGCGACACGCAGGGCACATATCAGGAGCGAGTACTCCGATTTTCTCATAAAAAGAAGTGTCGTCTGCTTCGACGACAAACAGCTTTTCACATGTTGTACATTGCTTACCCATTTGGATATTTTTGTATGGCCTCGCGTTTGCATTCTTCGAGAATACTTTGTTCTTCTGGATTAATGAGTGGAATTTCGCGATGAATTTCATGAACACGATTGTGCAAAAAATCTGACAGGACTTCAATCTGCACTTCATGTTCAATCGGAAGCATTCGAGCAGCCAAATCTTCTGGGGTGTCGCCCGGGATGATGGGAACCTGTTTTGATTTGATCACCGCGCCTTTGTCGAATTCGACTTCGACACGTTGTGCCGTCGCTTCGCTCCAATAGTCGCGCTGGGTGCGCTCAACAAAAGAGAGCCGAGCTGCGTGAACACGTAAACCAAACATGCCCGCACCACCAAAATCCTCTCGACCAATATCGAGCGGTCCGGGGTGTTGGTTGGTCATCATGCCTTTGTATCGCTCAATCACATTTGCCGGAGTCTTGACCATCCAGCCATATTGACCGACGAATTCTACGCCACGTTTTTCACATTCACTCACAATCGCGCTTCCGAATGTCCCAGGGGTTGGGAATTTGGATCGTTCAATCACAATCACGTCTTGTGGCGACATCCCTTCGGCGATGACTTTTTGGATTCCGCTAGCGTCAGGGCGACTCGAAATGACAAGCACGGGCTCAATCCCTTCGAGTCTTCTGCCAGCACGACATTCACGAATAATGCGCGAAGCGGTCGTTCCCCCGCCAGAGATAAGTAAGGCAATCTTCATACGCATATAGTACCACACCATGTGCGCGCTATAAATCTCTACACTTTTTTGCTACACTGCCCGAATGATTGAGTATGTGATTCTCATCGACGAGAACGACCACCCAATAGGTCGTGAAGAAAAAATGCGTGCACATGAGCTCGGCTTGCTCCACCGTGCATTTTCAATTTTTGTATTTAATGCAAAGAATGAGCTTCTCCTTCAACGCCGAGCACTGAGCAAATATCATTCTGCCGGACTCTGGACGAACACGTGTTGCAGTCATCCTCGACCGAGCGAAAGTATTCAAGAAGCTGCTCACCGCAAACTCGTACAAGAGATGGGGTTTGATTGCGAGCTTACAGAACAATTTCATTTCACGTATCGCGCCGTACTCGACGCCGGACTCACCGAGCACGAAGTCGACCACGTGCTCTTTGGTACGTATGATGCCGATCCTGTTTTAAATCCGGAGGAAGCGGACGGTTTCAAATGGGTCACGCTTGATTGGCTCAAAAACGACATGACAAAAAATCCTCAAGAATATACAGAATGGTTCAAAATTTGTTTCGACAAAGTACGAGAGCGAGCCACGCAATAAAATACAAAATAGCTTTTGAAAGTACCGGCGTAAATTTCTGAAGAAATTTCGCCTCACGCTCGCGCCGTCGCGCTCCGCGAGTACTTTCAAAAGCTATTTTGTATTTTACTGTGTGGCTCGTTCGAGCAATTTCTCAATCTCGTTATGAAGCGCCTTATTTGAGGCAATCAGGTCAGTGATTCGATAATCATATATATCTGAACCAATGTTGGTGACAATTCCTCCCGCTTCTGAAACAAGAAGTGAACCAGGGGCAAAATCATAATCTTTGCCCCACGCATCGAAACAAATTCTCGCGTCGAGTTTACCAAGCGCAATCATCGCGAATTCCCACCCTGCTGAGATCGTATGGAAATATCCAGCATTTTTCTCGATGGCAATCATTCGTTCGGTGTTCCCTTGCTTCTCAAGCATCGTCTCTACACACAAATATGATTGTGCTATCGTCCGATTGCCTACGTGGATACGCTCATCATCGCAATATGCTCCTTCACCACGCTCGGCCCAATACATCGTATCGTTCACAAAATCATAGATGGCCGAAAACACGACTTCTCCATATTCAATGAGCGCAATCATCGTCGTACAAAACGGCAAGCCACGAAGATAGTGTCCGGTGCCATCAATTGGATCAACAAGCCAAAATCGTTCAGCACTTCGATCGCCACCGTTCTCTTCACCAACGAACGTAATATCTGGGTACGCCTCACGTAAATGTTGCTTCAGAAAAAGTTCCACCGCTCCATCAATCTCCGTCACAATATCAGCCGGATGTTTGCTTTTCTCATTCGTAATTTTTGCAACCCCAAAACTCGGGAGTGTAATATCCCGAGTAGCACGAATGATTGGGAGAACAATGTCTTTATATTTCATTACTTTTTCCGTTTCAAACTTTTCTCCACCTCAATAATGTTGAGCGAAGCCTTCAGTACGGTGTCTGGGTTGATTGAGATTGAATCGATTCCTTCACGCACGAGGAATTCCGCAAGATCTGGGAAATCTGACGGACCTTGTCCACAAATACCGACTTTCATGCCACGCTTGTGTGCGACTTGAATGAGTTCTTTGATGAGACGCTGGACGGAACGATTGCGTTCGTTGCCGATGTGCGCGATGAGTTTCGAATCACGATCGAGTCCAAGTGTGAGCTGAGTCAAATCGTTTGAACCAATAGAGAATGCGTCAAAAATATCGGCGAATTCATCGGCTTGCAATACGTTTGACGGAATTTCTGCCATGACCCAAATCTCGATACCAGAAGAAATTTCAACATTCTCTGGCTTCATATTTCCGCGTTCAACGCGAACGATTTCTTTCTTTGGGTTCTTGGTGCGCTTCAAACCATATTGCTCAATCAGCGCGACAACTTTTTTGCCTTCTTCTGGAGTACGACAGAACGGCACCATGACTTTCAAATTCCACAGACCAAGTTCTTCACGCACCGCCTTAACAGCCTTGCATTCAAGTTCGAATGCCTGCATGAAATTGGGATCATAATATCGTGACGCTCCACGCCATCCCATCATTGGATTTTCTTCGACGGGTTCGTAGATACTGCCCCCGATGAGTCCGCGATATTCGTTTGACTTGAAATCACTAAAGCGGAGCACGACTTCGTACGGATAGAACGCGGCACAGATTGTCGCAATACCGTATTTCAATTTCTCAACATAGAACTCGACTTTGTCTGGATATCCCTTGGTGAGCGCGTCAATTTCAGCTTTGAGTTTCTTGTCCTTGAGTGTCTTGTAATTGATGAGTGCGTTCGGATGAATTTTGACGAAATTCGAAATGATGAATTCTTCACGCGCAAGTCCGACACCACGGTGTGGAATATTTGCGTGACGAAAGACAAGTGTTGGATCGGCCACAATCATTTTGACTGGGGTCTTTGGCATTTGGAAATCTTTGAGGTCATGTTTTTTGTGCTCGAATTTCAAAATACCTTGAAATACTTTTCCGACTTCTCCCTCTGCACATGAGACCGTAACTTCTTTGCCATTCTTCAATACCTGCGTCGCAGTGCCCGTACCAACGATTGCAGGAATTCCAAGTTCGCGCGACACGATAGCCGCGTGACTCGTGCGTCCTCCTGCATCCGTCACGATGGCTGACGCCATCTTCATGATTGGCTCCCAATCTGGATCCGTAATTTCAGTCACCAACACTTCGCCTTTTTTGAATGTTGAGAGTTGCGACGCATCGCGAATATAGCGGACTTTTCCGGCGCCAATTTTTGCTCCAACTGCTGCTCCTTCACACAAGAGTGTTCCCTTTTCAAGCAATGTGTATTCCTCAAGCACGACAGCGCTCTTGCCACTCTCCACGGTCTCAGGACGTGCCTGTACGATGTAGAGCTCGCCAGTCTTGCCATCGAGTACCCACTCGATATCCATTGGACGTTTGTAATGATTTTCAATCATCGCGCCCCAGCGTGCGAGCTGCAAAATCTGCTCATCATTCAAAACGAAACGATCACGCTCCAATGGAGTCGTGCTGACTTCTTTGGTCATTGCACTTCCGCCTGTTGCGTAAATAAGTTTCTTTTCTTTTGAACCCATGCGCTTGCCGACGATTGATTTGAATCCTTTGGCGAGTGTTGGTTTGAACACAACATATTCATCTGGAGTCACCACACCTTTCACAACATATTCTCCAAGACCCCACGAGCCGTTGATGACAATCGTATCTTTGAACCCACTTTCAGTGTCGAGTGTAAACATGACTCCCGCAGCACCGCGATCTGAACGCGCCATTTTTTGCACGGCAACAGAGAGCAACACATTGAAATGGTCGTAACCTTGGTGTTCACGATATGAAATGGCGCGATTGGTGAAGAGCGATGCCATCGCGAGTTTGATACAGTTGAGCACTTCGTTTTCTCCACGCACATTGAGATATGATTCTTGTTGACCCGCAAACGACGCATCTGGAAGATCTTCTGCCGTCGCACTTGAGCGCACTGCGACATCCAAATCTTTTGGTGCGAGTTTCAAATGTGCGCCGAGCTGTTTGTACGCATCGGAAATTGCAGTTTTCAAAACGAGGGGAAATTCTGCTGACATGATTGCTTCACGCACCGCATGTCCACGTTTTTCCAAATCTTTTATATTTGTCGTATCGAGTCCTTTCAATATGTCACGGATTTTTGCATCAAGTCCGTTTTCTTGCACAAAAAAACGATAACATTCCGCTGTTACCGCAAAGCCATAAGGAACTTGAATTGTTTCGCCCTTCGATTTGATTCCTGCCTTGGTAAGATTTTGGTACATCTCTCCGAGGTTTGCGTTTTTACCTCCGACAATACCAACATCTTCCTTCCCAATCTCATCGAACCACAAAATATAAGCTTCGCTACGAGAAACGGTATTTTTTTTCATGTGAACCGTAAAAAATAACTACTAATAATCGTATAAAAAAGTCCGCGGAAAGTATACCACCAAACGAATCTGTCGGCTATTTGGGCATACAAAAACCCCTTCGAGTTTTTGCTCAAAGGGGAGTTATTTTTTAAGTTCCATTCAGGATAATGTTCCTGAATGTACTTCCGCTGAATCATTCTGCCAGTTTTAATGTCGTAAACAACAAAAATGAACCAAATGAGTACAAGGATGAGTCCCCCAATTTTTTGTGCTGTATTTGCACAATACCAATAAACAGATACCGCGCATCTGATAAAGTACACAAAAAATGGAACAATGAGACTTGCGTGCCATACGTCCATCCACTGCTTCGGCTGTATCGCGAGGCGAACAAGCTGTCCGAGCAATAAACTGCCAATGATCCATCTGGCATGGAAGTGCCAGCTTCTCATACTATACCTTGGCCGGAATCGCTCTTGCCGCATGATGTGACCCGCCCATGAGATGACTAATATGAGGCAAAAGTCCCCAAACTTGCTGGAGTAAGCCACGTCATAATACACCCCCTCGAAACGGAAGCGTCCATACAGTAACAGGCTGTACAAAACAACCCATAACAACATCATGGAAAGAATTCCTGCTTCTCTCAAAAAAGCATGCCCACAGTACAAATGTAATTTTTTCATTATTTATGCGTTTTGGTTATCAATGTAAAATTTCATATGTAAATTAACATAATTATCTATATTTGTCAATGTTTTTCGATATTCTCGTTTTCATTTTTCTTTTTGCCATTCAAGCGTATTTAGGCTAAAATCGAAGTATATGAACCCACCAAAAGTATCATCTCGCGGGCAGAACGTCATTGCTTCCCCTATTCGCAAATTCTTGCCTCTCATGCAGGCTGCGGAGGCGCGTGGCACCAAGGTTTACAAGCTCAACACTGGCGATCCAGATATTGAAGTTCCTCAAGCTTTCTTTGACGAAATCCGTGCCTACAAGAGCAAGAATCTTCCGTACGCTCCGAGTTCTGGTTTTCCAAAACACATCGCATCATGGCAGACCTACTACCGCCAATTTGGAGTTGAGATTGAACCAAAAAATATCATCCCGACAGTCGGTTGTGCTGAAGCTATCCTCCTCGCACTCATGGCAGCCGCAGACATCGGCGACGAAGTGCTCGTCTTCGAACCACTCTATGTGAGTTACAAATCATTCTCTGTTATGACGGGAATCAAACTCGTGCCAGTCACACTCAAGACTGCTGACGGATTTGCAATGCCAACTGATGCTGAAATCGAATCCAAAATTACCGAGAAGACCAAAGCCATCGTCGTCATCAATCCAGACAACCCAACAGGTAAACTCTGGAGCGAAGAGGAGCTCTCGCGCATTCTCGCCATCGCGAAAAAGCACAATATGTTTGTGATTGCCGATGAGACATACCGCGAAATCCGTTTTGATGGTGCCGTATCATGTATGCTCACCATGCAAGAAGGCCGTGAGAATATCATTCTTGTTGATAGTATTTCCAAACGATTCAGTATGCCGGGAGCTCGTGTTGGCTGTCTCGTTTCCTACAACGCTGACGTGATGACTGCTGTGCTCAAATTCGCACAAGCTCGTCTCTCTGTCGGTACGATGGAACAACTTGCACTCGTTCCCCTCCTCGATAGTTCCAAGCAATACACTGATCCCGTCAAAGCTGAATATGAAAAGCGTTGTGAAGTCGTCTACCAAGCACTCTCGAAGATGCCTGGCGTCGTCGTCACGCGACCAATGGGCGCGTTCTACATTTACGCGGGACTCCCCGTTGATTCTGCTGAAGAATTCGTCAAATTTATGATTGGTGAATTTAGCGACAACAATGAAACTGTCATGATTTCTCCAATGAAAGATTTCTACATTTCTGAAAATCTCGGCGCAAACGAAATCCGCATCGCGTACGTGCTCAACACTGAGGCACTTGCTCGTAGTATGGATATCCTCGCAAAGGGACTCGCTGCATACCAAGCCAAAAAGTAACCAAAGTTATCCACAATTTTATATTTCTTTAGCCGTACTCTAAATATCTTTATAGTACGGCTATAAGTTCATTTAAATATTTAAACGTATGAAAGACCAAGGTATTACTCTCAGGTATATAGAGATCCTCCAAGAGTATTTCGGGACGAATTTAGAGAACGTCGTCAGAATTAAAGGTAAAGTTAACGGACCAAAAGTATTCATTAGCGCCGGAGTCCATGGCAATGAACACTGCGGACTCAAAGCATTCGCTGAAATCATTCCCTTCATGAAGAATGTTGACTGTGGCGAAATAATCTTTGCCATCGGCAATCCACCCGCTTGTTTGAAAAATATTCGATTCACGAAAAAGGAATTAAACCTGAATCGTTTTGGTGTTGACGACGACCTGCTCAGTGAAGAACAAAAGACCTCCTATGAGTACGGACGTGCTCAGCTGTACAAACAGCTCATCGCGGAAAGTTCTGCATTACTGGATATCCATTCAGGAACGCAACTTCGCGAAGCGGTCATGATCGGCGAACATAGTGCCGATTTCATTACAGATTTCATGCCAAGCTCGTTTCCCTATATGATTTATGGATTTGATGCTATCGAGGCCGGTGCATGGGATGGATATGCGTTGTCTCTCGGCAAACCTGGTATCACGCTCGAATGTGGCTACCATGAAGACCCAGAAGGTCCGACACGAGCAAAGGAAGCGATCACAAGTTTCCTTAAAACATTTGCAATTATTTCTGGTGAATGCCAACCGGTAATTCCCAAGAAAAAAATCCAGATGTTTCAAATGTATTTGACGACGACTAATTTCATACTTGCAAGAGACTTCTATTCGTTAGAAACACTCTCTGCGGGTGAATTGATTGGAGTTGATGGAAAAGTACAGGTACATGCCCCACAGGAATCAATAATGTTCTTTCCTCACAATTGCACCGGAGCAAAGGAAGAAGCATTTTTGTTGGGCAAAATGGTGTAGGCGAGCGAATTAAAATAAAAACACGAGGAATCAATCCCCGTGTTTTTATTCAAATATTTTACCTCGTGTAACTAATTAATCTTTTGGCACATCATATGTCACATCCGCAGAACGTTCACAAAGGTCGATTGGATATTCACCGGTAAAGCATGAGGTCGAGAGTACGTCACGAGAGAGGCCGGTCGCGCGGACGAGGCCGTCGAGCGAGAGGAAGTGGAGCGATGTTGCACCAAGGTATTGACGAATCTCTTCAACACTCTTGTGACTTGCGATGAGGTTTGATTGTTTTGGTGTATCGATACCGTAGTAGTCTGGGAATTTGACTGGTGGACTAGAGATCAAGAAATGCACTTCCGCTGCACCTGCTTCGAAGAATGCTTTGATGAGCTGGCGACTCGTCGTACCACGCACGATTGAATCGTCCATGACGATTACTTTTTTGCCTTTGAGAACAGGCGCGAGTGGAGTGAGTTTGAGCTTCACACCGAGATCACGCACGTGCTGTTCTGGTTCGATGAATGTGCGATGAATGTAGCGATTCTTCACGAGCGCCATTTCAAGTGGAATACCGGATGCTTGTGAATATCCGACTGCGACAGGCATGGCGGTCTCAGGCACAGGCACGACCATGTCGGCTTCAATCTTTACTTCCTTCGCGAGTTCAGTTCCTGAATTGCGACGAACATTGTAAACGAGCTGTCCGGACAAAATAGAATCAGGACGTGCAAAATACACGAATTCAAAAATATCGAGTTTTGGATTTGGTGCCATGACTTGCTCGGATCGCAAACCATCTTCGTCGATCACGAGCATTTCACCTGGCTCGACTTCGCGTAGGAATTCTGCCCCCATTGCTTGGAACGCACATGATTCAGATGCAACAGCGAAACCTCCATTGATTTTACCAACAGAGAGCGGACGCATACCGAATGAGTCACGCACAGCGACGAGCATTGTTGGTGTCATAACGACAATCGCGTACGCACCGGTGAATAGTGGAAGTACGGCTTTGACCGCTTCTGGAAGTGACTTGCCATTCTTCACACCTTGCGCGATAGCTTCGGCCATCAATTCTGAGTCAGAACGATCTTCAAGACGAACGCCGGTATCCTTGAGAAATTCAATCAATGCGAGGACGCTCGGAAGATTGCCGTTGTGTGCGAGTGCGACACTACCAGTCTCGCCATCTTCGTGGAATTGATCGACTTGTGGGAATTTTACTTCATCAATGACGACAGGTTGTGCGTGGGTGAGGAGCGAACTACCGCTTGTTGAATATCGATTGTGTCCGATTGCCACATAGCCCTGCAAGCGTTTGAGATGTTCTTCGTTGTACGCCGCAGACACGAGACCCATACCGCGGTGTGAGAGCAATCGTGATCCATCACCGATAGTTATGCCTGATGATTCTTGGCCACGATGCTGCAAAGCGAAAAGCCCGAAGAAAGAAAGTCGGGCTACATCGAGCCCTTTTCCGTAGATACCAAACACTGCGCATTTTTCGCCGAGATGTTCCATAAATGATTATTTGGTTACTTTCTTATTATAATACGAAATTGCATTTTTGAAAAGAGCGAAGCCGTCGCCATACACAGGAAGCTTTTTACCCTTATTTTTCAAGGTTTCTTTCTGCACCTGCCAATCTGGGCGCTGATGGAAAAACATTCCGCGCTCAGGATGAGGCATCATTCCGAGGATACGCCCGTCGGCAGACATGACGCCTGCGATGTCTTGTGCAGAACCATTTGGATTCATCGGAAGATGTTGGTATTCACACAGTGCGCCATCAGTGTATTTGAAAGCAATGTGCATGCTCCCTTCTTCTGGTGGAACGTACTTCCCCTCTCCGTGCGCGATTGGCACTGAAATCGTTTTGAGATTTTTGGTCCACGGACTCGTGCCCTCAACTTTGAGATCAACCCAGCGCACCATGTAGCGGGCACTTTCATTGTACGTGAGTGCACCAGGGAGAATTCCTGCCGCAGTCAAAATTTGGAATCCATTACAAATACCAATCACGAGCGTATCGCGTTTCAAAAATTCAGCGAGAATCGGACCAAGGTGATTGTTCAATCGGTTGCCGTACGCCTTGCCACTTCCCGTGTCATCACCATACGAGAATCCTCCGGGCATCGCGAGGATTTGATATTTCAAAAGCATTTTAGGATCAGCGATGACATCATTGATGTGAACAATGTCCGCTTTGCCACCAGCTTCTTCAAACGCGAATTTTGTTTCAGCCTCACAGTTGAGTCCGTAGCCAGAAAATACAATTACTTTAGGTTTGGTTTTCATAAATAAAATTAAAATCCTTTGAACGTTTTTTCAAACGCGAGTTGTAATTGCTCAACCGTAGTAGCGACAACAGTGTCCTTGCCATCTTTCATGATGACGATGTCGTCCTTCACAACTTTTCCGACACAGACAGCATTCGTTCCCATGATTTTCTCAAACGATTCACGGTCACGCTTCGCGACGGTACAGACGATACGTCCCTGACTTTCAGCGAAGAGCGCCGCTTCGCGACTCGTGTATGTTCCGCGAAGCTTCTTGAGATCAATCTCATATCCGAGTCCTCCGCCGATAGCCATGGTGTTGAGTGCAGTTGCAAGTCCTCCCCGTGCGACGGCGAATCCAGCGTTCGTGTACTTTCGCGCACGACCGTATGATTTATATACCTTAGCCCATGCGGTTGCGTTCACACTCGGTACACCTTCGGTCGCATGTCCGTACAATGCGCCGTATTCTGTGCCACCGAATTCATCGTGCGTTTCGCCGATGACATAAATCAAATCCCCTCCTTGTTTGAAATCGAGCGAGACTGCGTCGAGTGCATTTGGAAGTACGGCGAGTGCTGAAATGAGGAGCGTCGGTGGAATCGAAATTGAAACAGGATTTGCCTTGTGATCATATCCACGAAAATCATTGTGCATACTGTCCTTCCCAGAAATGTATGGCGTCTCGTATGCGAGTGCTGTCTCATAACACGCACGTCCTGCTTCGCGCAGATCCCAGAGTGATTCGGGAGTATTCGAACGACTCCAACAGAAATTGTCGAGAATTGCGATCGAATCAAGATTTGCTCCGCCGACGACGGCCTGACGCACGGCCGTATCAATCGATGCAGCTGCCATCTTATATGTATCACCATCAGAATATGTTGGATAGAGTGCGCTCGTCATAAGAATACCCGCTTTCGATGATAGCACTGGCTTCGTGACTGACGATGGCGCAGGCACGCGTCCGCGCCCTTGCACTGGCTTCGTGACTGATCCACCCTGCACTTCATAATCGTACTGTTCTGCAATATAGAGATGTGAGGCAATTGAAGGACGAGACAGAAGCGCGAGCATATCAGCACCAAGTTCTGATTGCACAGAATGCTTCAGTGGTGTAAGCACACGCATTGGTTCTTTGATTGCGAGTTCTTCACGCGGCCAACCATCGTGCAAGAATTCAAGCGACAAATCAAGAATCGTTTTGCCATTCCATGCGACCTGCGCCTGTCCGCCTTTGGTGAATTCACCAATCACTGTCACTTCAACTCCGCGACGCTTCGCGAGTGCGGAAAGTTCCTTCCATTTATTTTTTGGCACAGCAAGCGTCATGCGCTCCTGAGATTCTGAAATCCAAATTTGCCATGGAGCAAGCCCCGGATATTTCACGGGAACTTTTTCGAGATCGACACGACATCCGCCCGCTTCGCGAGCCATTTCACCAATAGCACTTGAAATTCCACCCGCTCCGTTGTCGGTAATACTATTGTAGAGTCCGAGATCCCGCGCTTCTTTGACGAGCATGTCGGAGAATTTTTTCTGAGTGATTGGATCACCGATTTGTACAGCAGTCGCAGGCGATCCTTCGTCGAGTTTGACTGAAGAAAATGTTGCGCCGTGAATACCATCGAGACCAACACGATTTCCAACGGAAACAATCAAATCCCCTGGTCGTGCTGCCTTCTCCCATGATTTGCGTCCAGCAGTTTTACGTGGAAGGAGCCCAACAGTACCAGCGAACACGAGCGGCTTGCCACGAAAACGATCTTCACAGATCAAAAATCCATGTGTCGTTGGGATACCAGAACAGTTTCCACCAGAGTTAATGCCACGAACAACCCCATCGAGAATTCGTCGCGGTGGAAGCATTTGTTCTTGCATACGTTCATCACGAAAGAGCGGATGCGTGTCAGTTGGTTCACCAACACAAAATCCGTACATATTCGCAACCGGTTTTGATCCAAGTCCTGTACCGATTGCGTCGCGGTTCACGCCGACGATACCAGTAATCGCACCGCCAAATGGATCAAGTGCGGAAGGACTGTTGTGTGTTTCTACTTTGTGCGTGACGAGCCAATTCTTGTCGAACTCGATAACACCTGAGTTGTCAGAAAATACAGACACACAAAAATCTTTCTTGCCTTTCTTGGTGCGAATTTCTTCGGTCGCACGTTTGATATATTCTTTGTAGATTCCTTTTGGCAAACCTTCCATTGGTGAGGCGAAAATGCGATGTTTGCAGTGCTCGCTCCATGTCTGCGCAATCATTTCAATTTCAATATCTGTTGGATTACGGCCGAGTGTTTTGAAGTGTTCACGGATTGCTTGCATGTCCTTGAGTGATAGCGCGAGTGGACCACGACGCTTGCCATCGGCACCTTTGATACCAGCCGTACCCATGGCGAGCAATTCTTCATCACTCACCGAAAGCGACACGATATCCGCGCTTGCAGTCGCATGCAAATCAACATGCGGAATTGTTTTTGAAAATCCGTGCTTCGCGACATACTCGTTCCATGTGACGAGAGTCGCACGCTCGATGAGCGCATTGTAGAGCGACTTCTTGATACGCTCCACTTCAAGATCATTCACATTTCCGTAGAGCGCATACACGCGAGCAGAACTCACCGAAGCGTCAGTGTGTTCACGGCCAGTGACATCAGTGATTGTCTCCATTGCAGTCGTACCGACGTTGTCAGTCACTCCAGCAAGATATCCAATTTCAATCGCCACCGTAAATGGTTTCTCAATAATAGTGCTATCAATCGTGCCACGCTCGATATGCGGATTTACAAGGGAGCGAAGTACTCGTTCCTTTTCATCACTCGAAAGATTTGCGCTAGTGGTATATGAATCAACGATTACAACGTCAGTAAGATCTGGCGCACCGAGACGCTTGAACTCGCGGGTCTTTTCTCGCGCGCGTGTATCAAGCGTTTTGAGAATGACGTCAATGCGAGTGGTTTGCATAGAATAGAAAAAATGATTTGATATTAACGAAAAATAAGTTCGAGACGTTCTGGACCAGTCGAGATAATCGAAACCGGAACTCCAACTGACTGTTCAATGAATGCGAGATACTGTTTTGCACCATCAGGAAGTTCTTTTTCAGAATGTGCTCCGCGAATCGTTTTCTTCCAGCCGACGAATTCTTCGTAGTTTGGAATAATTTTTTCCGCATCAGTCTCAAACGGCATATGTGTAATCTTTTCGCCGTCTACTGTATACGTAGTCGCAACTTTGATCGCGTCGCACTCAGACAAAATATCGAGTTTGGTAATTGCGAGCTCGCTCACACCCGAGAGCATAACGGCCTTTTTGAGCGCAACAATATCGAGCCATCCGCATCCGCGTGGTCGTCCAGTCACTGCGCCGAATTCCCCTCCCCATTCACGGAGTTTTGCTTCCATGTCTGGCTCACAGCGAGTTGGAAATGGTCCGGAACCAACGCGAGTTACATATGCTTTCATGATACCGATCACACGGCCAATCTTTTGTGGCGCGACGCCGAGTCCAGTACAGACTCCCGCCGCGATTGTGTTACTCGAAGTGACGAATGGATACGTGAAACCGTGGTCGATGTCGAGCAAACTTGCTTGTGCACCTTCGGCAAGAATTTTCTTTCCTGCACTCAATTGTGCGTTCACGAAGTTGGAACATTCAACAAATGTAAATGTCTTGAGATATTCCATCGCATCAAAAAAATCTTTTTCGTTTTTCTCAAACAATTCTTGGTCAACCGCAAAGCCCATTGATTCAAGGAGCATGCGGTGATGAGACGTAAGTGAATCATATTTCTCTTTGAAGTTCGCCGTAAAAATATGTCCACTGCGAATTCCAAGACGTCCAACCTTGTCCATGTATGTTGGGCCGATACCACGAAGTGTTGTACCAATCTTACCTACACCCTTTTTTTCTTCAGTCGCCTTGTCGAGCAGTTTGTGGGTTGGAAGTACGAGGTTTGCTTCTTTTGAAATAACGAGTCGCTTTTTTGCGCCACGAACATATTTCTCAACTTCTTCCAATTCGTCGCGAAATGCGACAGGATCAAGCACAACATTCGCACCGATGAGATTCATTGGAGCGCTGATGATACCAGATGGCAATGTACGAAGAACAATTTTTTGTTCACCGACGAACACGGTATGACCCGCATTTGAACCACCTTGAAATCGCGCAACAAGATCATACTTGCCTGCGATTGCGTCGACTATTTTTCCTTTTCCCTCATCTCCCCATTGCAGGCCGATTACTACGTCAATCTTGTTATCATTGGTTTGCATATAGATAGATAGTGAAATTATTGGCGACTATAATTTGGTGCTTCTTTGGTGATCGTAATATCGTGCGGATGACTTTCAGCACGACCGGCTGCCGTGATTCGAACGAATTCAGCAGTTTTCATATCAGCGATCGTCTTTGCACCGAGGTATCCCATTCCTGCGCGGAGACCTCCGACAAGCTGTGTGACGATATCCACGAGCGGGCCCTTGTATGGGAGACGTCCGACGATACCTTCAGGGACGAGCTTCTTCACATCGTCTTCAGCATCTTGGAAATAGCGATCTTTTGATCCAGCTTGCATAGCTTCAAGCGATCCCATGCCTCGGATTGTTTTGTAACGACGTCCATCGAGCAAGATTGTCTCGCCGGGAGATTCTTCAGTAGCTGCAAAGAGTGATCCAGCCATGATTGTATCAGCACCAGCGACAAGCGCTTTGACGATATCGCCTGAATAGCGAATACCTCCGTCGGCAATGACAGGAACATCTGCTTTTTCACAGGCTTCTACTGCTTCGAGGATTGCCGTGAGTTGCGGTACGCCGATTCCGGCAACGATACGAGTTGTACAGATTGATCCGGGACCCACACCGACTTTGACTGCGTCAGCACCTGCTTTGATGAGTGCCTCAGCTGCTTCTTTTGTAGCAATGTTTCCAGCGGCTACCTGCAAATTTGGAAAACGCTTTTTGACATTCTTGACCATGTCGATAACACCCTTTGAGTGTCCGTGCGCTGTATCAACGACAACAATGTCAACACCTGCTTTGATGAGTGCTTCGATACGAACCATCATCGCTTCGCCGACTCCAACAGCCGCTCCGACAAGGAGACGACCCTGAGCATCTTTTGATGCGTTCGGATAGAGACGACTTCGAGTGATGTCCTTGTAGGTAATGAGTCCAACAAGCTCACCTTTTGTGTTCACGATTGGAAGTTTTTCGATTTTGTGTGCAAGAAGGAGCTGTTCTGCTTTTTCGATACTGATACCAGATTTTGCAGTGATGACTTCTTTCGTCATGACATCGCTCACACTCGTTGTTTTGTCATGGACAGAACGCACGTCGCGGTGCGTAAGAATACCCACGAGTTTTGAATCATTCACAATTGGAATGCCCTTGATGCCATTTTCGCGCATGACCTTCGTAGCCTCGCCGACCGTCGCCGTATCTGGAAGTGTGACAGGATCTGCGATGAGCATGTTTTCCGCACGCTTCACGAGATGCACTTCGCGCGCTTGTTGTTCGACGGAAAGATTTTTGTGGATGAATCCAATACCTCCGAGTCGAGCAATAGAAATGGCCATGGCACTCTCAGTTACGGTGTCCATAGCGGCAGAAACAAGTGGAATCGCGAGCGTAATTCCTTTTGATAATCGTGTCTTCGTGACTGCGTCACGCGGGAGTACCTCGCTTGCTCGTGGTTTCGCAAGGACATCATCGAACGTCAAAGCTTCAGCAAACGAAGTATTTTTCTTCATATGTCAACTATAGCATAAAAACCGAAAACCTCCAAATCGAGATTGTGTGCTTGTTTTGTAAGCTTTTCGGGTGGTATCATAGTCATATATATGCGACTGCACCGATTTATTGGGAATTTTGATTTGAGTCAAAGGACACTTACGATTACTGATGAGGAGCTCGTTTCGCAGTGGCGGACGGTACTGCGACTGAAGACTGCAGATACGCTGATTCTGTGTGATGGCAAAGGACAGGAAGCACATGCGACTATTATTGATATGGGTCGTGGGTCGGTACAGGTGAGTATTGAGAGTGTTGAGACGCCGGAGAGACAGGCGCGCAAAAAAGCGGAGCTTTTTTGCGCGCTCCTCAAACGCGAAAACTTCGAGCTCATCGTCCAAAAAGCAACCGAAATCGGCATCGAAACCATAACTCCCCTCCTCACAAACCGCACCGTCAAAACAGGATTCAATCGTGAACGTCTCGAAAAAATCATTCGCGAGGCAAGCGAACAATCAGGACGAACCACGCTCCCCAAACTCAACGAACCAACAACGCTCGCCGAAGCGATCCTCTCTGTCACCGCTGGATGTTCGGTCTTTTTTGACCTCTCAGGCAAGGAGCTCACGCAAGAAGAATATGCATCAGAAATCACGAGTTGTTTCATTGGCCCTGAAGGTGGCTTCACCGAAGAAGAGACCGAAACTGCTCGAAAAGCTGGACTCATCATCGGCTCCCTCGGCAAACTCACCCTTCGTGGAGAGACAGCTGCTATCGTCGCCTCATACCTCATCACGCGATAAGCCATTCCCTACGCACAAAAAATCGCCCTTTCGGGCGATTTTTTGTGCGTAGTTTAGAGACCCGCGATAGCGACAGCTGGCACAGTCGGCGTCGAATCAATCTGATTCATTACCCACTTCACGTTAAAGACGTAACTATCATTCGCGTAACCGTTGTACACCTCCAATCGTTTGTTAAAATCTTTGTTCATGTAGAATCTCGCAGTTCCGTCATTCTGACCTGCAAGAGTCTTGGCAACCGTCTCGATAGCCTCATCGGCTGAATGAAACTTTGTTCCAGTACATGATCCATATCCGAATCCATTCCATTTGTCATTTGGACATGAATGAGCAAGACCTGAAGATTCAACCTGCAAAACTCCAGCAAGAGAATAGTCTGGAAGGCCGTACTTACGGGCTGTCGAGACAAGCTTCATGCCGAGTCCCTCTGCAGGACGATCGTATTTTGCAAAGAAAGCGTCAACTTTTGCTGCCTTGAGTGCAAGGTCAGACTGTACCTCTTGGTCAAGATCGGACTGTTTGTTATCAGTACTCTCTACCACGAGGGGCCCCATTTTATCCGGAGATATAGCTGCTGCAAGTGGTGACTGAGCAAGAACGCCAGAAACTGGGTTCAATGCAAAGCTCGCTGCCAAAAGGGGAACGGCAACGAATGAATGCAGGGATTGTTTCAAATACTTTTGCATAATGTGACGGTATGTGCTCCGCCAACGTCTCTTTTCGGGAAGGTTTTTTCAATTTCTTGCCAGAAACGAAAAAAGAACCATACAATATTTGTAATAAGCTTTCGCCTTTACCATATCAGGTTCCCCATTATAGTATCACAAACGGCTCCATAAGTCAATGGTTATACAACATTTTTAGAGGGTGTCAAAACGATAAAACCCTTATAAAATAAGGGTTTTATGGAGCACAAACATTGACGACTTGTCTAGTATTGTATTCTAATCTAATGACCGTGACTTTCATGGCCGTGAACGGCGTGGGCTGGCTTCTCCCCTATGGTCGAAAGTATGACCGGTTCAGCCTCTGGGTGAGCACTTTGGATGGCATTTCGAACCTTTTGTGCATGGTCGCGGTGAACCAAGACCTGAATTTTGACATATTCAGGGTTGGTAAACTGCCACGCGCGAGTAAAGTCTGGAAACAAGGCAAAGATTTTTTGATAGTACTCCGTGTTGTGGATATACGACGCGTAAATGATCGCGAGGACCAAAACACAGAAGAGGGCTTGAAGCATGATAGACATTGGACACGCACTATACCCTACCTAGAGATTGAAGCCAAGTTTACTCATACGGTATAACAACTGTTATCAACTACTGTCCGTGACAGTTCTTATATTTCTTACCACTGCCACACGGACATGGTTCGTTGCGTCCGACTTTGGCGACTTTCGTGCCTCCATTGTTTGTGTTGGTTGCGGAGTTTGTTGGTACGATTGTCGTATCAAGACCATTGCCAAGTGCTTCCATGTGGATTTCGCGCAACACTGCCGGATCGGCGACGGGCTGATCGGGAAGACGAATCGTTTGCTGTGCCGCTTGGACATTGATGGTACCGATCATATCAGTGACTTGTGAGCGAAAGGCTGATTCCATATCGCGGAACAAACGAAGCCCTTCACGCTGGTATTCAACGAGCGGTTCGCGTCCACCGTAGGCGCGAAGATTGACTGAAGTACGGAGATAATCCATCGTCTCAAGGTGATCAGTCCACAAAAGGTCAGTGACATAGAGCACGATACGGCGGAATGTTTCCAAGAAAGCAACGTCTCCGACACTTGCTTGTTTTTCTGTAACGAGCTTTCGCATCGCTTCGTCAGTACCGATAAATTCAGCGAGGTATGTCTCAACATCATTCTGTTGTGCCATGAGCATGGTGCGACGGCGTGCGTAGACGATATTGCGCTGATGTGAAAGCACGTTGTCGTATTCAAGCGTGTATTTACGTGCATCAAAATGAAATCCTTCGATTTTTTTCTGTGCACCCTCAAGGGACTTGTTGATGAGACTGTTCTCGATTGGTTGATCTTCTGGAATACCAAAGCGTCCCATCATGTTTTTGATGCGGTCCGAACCGAACACACGCATGAGATCATCTTCAAGCGATACGTAGAATCGTGTTTCGCCTGGATCTCCCTGACGTCCTGCACGTCCGCGAAGCTGGTTGTCGATACGGCGTGCTTCATGACGCTCGGTACCGAGAACAAAGAGTCCACCAATATCACGAATCTCTGCGCGTGATTCTTCCGTGCTTGGCATTCCTCCAAGTATGATGTCGATACCGCGACCAGCCATGTTTGTGGCGACTGTTACTGCTCCACGCTTTCCAGCTTGCGCAATGAGTTCACCTTCTTTCTCGTGATTCTTTGCGTTCAGTACAGTATGTGGCACTCCTGCATCGCGCAAGTACGCAGAAAGCAACTCGTTGCGCTCAATAGAGATAGTACCGATGAGGACGGGCTGACCTTTTTCGTGACGTTCTTTGACTTCACGCGCAATTGCCTGCCACTTCCCTTTTTCGGTTTGGTAAATGAGATCGTTGTGGTCGACACGCTTAATACCACGGTGCGTTGGCATCTCAATTACATTGAGTCCGTAGACTTTGCGGAATTCTTCTTCACTCGTCTTAGCTGTTCCCGTCATTCCTGAGAGCTTCTTGTAGAAACGGAAGTAGTTTTGGAACGTAATCGAAGCTGCGGTGCGAGTTTCTTTTTGAATCTTCACGCCTTCTTTTGCCTCAATGGCTTGGTGCAACCCTTCATTCCAGCGACGGCCTGGCTGCATACGTCCCGTGAATTGATCAACGATGATTGCTTCGTTGTCTTTGACGACGTAATCCCTGTCGCGAATAAAAAGAGCCTTGGCACGAACTGCCGTTTCGAGATGATGCACGTATTTGATTCCCTTCTCTGTATATATATTGTCTATGCCGAGCTGTGCTTCTGCTTTTGAGATACCAGCATCAGTGAGCGAGATGGCTTTTTTCTTCTCATCGACAATGTAATCTTCTTCTGCGATGAGTGACTGTGCAATGCCAGAAAATGTTCGGTAAAAATCTTCTGATTCAGCTGCTTCCGAAGAAATGATGAGTGGCGTGCGTGATTCATCGATGAGAATCGAGTCGATTTCATCTACCACTGCGTAGTTGTGTTCACGTTGCACAAGTCCTTCTTTGTTTTGCGCAAGATTGTCGCGCAAGTAGTCGAAACCATATTCATTGTTGGTTCCGTACGTAATGTCTGCTCTGTATGCATCGCGACGACTTGCTGGTCGAAGAAATTCGTACACTACTTTGTACATCTCAACACCACTCGTGACTGCTTGTTTATCGGTGTGTGATGGATCGTATACGAACGAAGCATTCTGAGAATTAATGACACCGAGTGAGAGTCCGAGGAATCCGTAGACTTGTCCCATCCATACTCCGTCACGACGCGCGAGATAATCGTTGACGGTGACGACGTGCACACCGCGTCCAGTGAGCGCGTTCAAATATGTTGGAAGTGTTGCAACGAGTGTCTTTCCTTCTCCGGTACGCATCTCAGCAATATTTCCACGATGAAGCGCGATACCTCCGAGCATCTGTACATCATAATGACGTTGACCGAGTGTGCGGCGCGATGCTTCACGCACGAGCGCGAATGCTTCAGGGAGAATCTGATCAAGTGTCTCACCGTTTTGGAGACGAGCTTTGAGTTCTGCTGTTTTCTCAGGAAATGCAGTGTCTGGAAGGGTTTTGAGGCCTTCTTCAAGGGCATTTATCTGTTTGACGATGCTTTTCGCTTCCGCAAGAAACTTCGATGTTGGGTTTCCGAATATGCTTGTAACTATAGACATAAGGTGCTGATTATACCCCAAAACGAGGTCAAAATGAAGCCTTGTGACGTGGTACACAAAAACGAAAAACGCCCGACCTTGCGGTCGAGCGAATTTCGTAAGTGGGAAACAAAAGATATTACGCGCGCTTCTTTTTTGCTGCGGTCTTCTTTTTTGCTGCTGGCTTTGCTTTTGCCTTTGTTGTCTTTTTTGCTTTCGCCTTTGTTGCCTTTTTTGCTGCCATAATTTTATTATCTAAATTATTTGTAAGTGGCATTTAATTCCGACCGCACAATTATTTTTTTTCAAAATAAAAATTTAAGAAAAAAAATTTTGTGACTAAACTAAATGCGACTACAATAATTATCCTACATGCGCATCACACTCGCAATGTTTTTTTAAGAAAACTGTGGAAAACTTTCTGAAATTTTTTTTTGAAAAATTTTTTTCGAAATTATTTTTTATTTTTTATAATTATTTTTCTTATTTTTTTTCGCGCACAATTATTTTTTTTACTTTTTTCGTATCATTTTATTTTTTTATACAAAAAAATAGTGTGACAATCGATAGTGATGAAAGAACGAATAATAAAAATACAAAAAAAATTCCATTTGTTTTTACTTCTCAAAAAAATACAAAACCGCGCGAGACTTTCGTCTCGCGCGGTTTTGTATTTTGAGAACGCTTCCGCCGTATGCGGTGAGCGGGTCCAAAACTCCAACACAAATGCCTATGTGAGTGGAGCCGTCCACCGCACAAGGCGGGAACGTCAGAGAAAGTATACCCTACCCACGAAAAAAGCACAAAGACCGCCGTGAGGCGGTCTTTGTGTAGGCATTTGTTTGTAATAATTTATTGGAATCTACTACTCACACGACTATTATTGCATCGCGTATACTGATTGTCAACAACGAACCGAAATGATACACTGTGCTCCCCTTGTACTGGGCAATCACTCACATGAAAATGTGGGAGGAAAGTCCGAACATTCCCTGTAGCAATACAGGAGCCACGTAGCGGGTAACGCCCGTCCTTGGCAACAAGAGAGGTGCGAGCAGTGACGCCATGCGTCGAAAGACAGTGGTATCCAAGCAATTGGATAAATTCTCGTATATATTGAAGCGAGAAGTGAAACGGCCAAATCCTTACGCGAATGCAAGATCGTGTCCGCCTCGTGCGGAAGAATCGCTTGAGGTGTTCAGCAATGAACATCCTAGATAAATGATTGTCGCGAACTTCGGTTCGTACAAAATTCGGCTTATAGGTACAAGGGGTTTATATGAAAAACGGCGCTCGAAAGAGCGCCTTTTTCATATTTGCCACCAAATAATGATACAATTATATGTAGTATTTGACCGCGGGCGCCATTGTTGACAGTTTTATATATAAATGCTATAATATAATTATGAAAAAATCAGTAATTCTCAGTATATTTTTGGGTCTTGCGCTCGCAGTCTCCCCTACGCTTTTTGGTGTACCGTCAGAAGCACACGCAGACACTCAATGTATCATCACCTCATTCAACGCAAATCCAACATCGATAAATACCGGAGGATCAGCAACGCTCAATTGGACAACATCTGGATGTAACGCTTTTGGCGTCCATCTTAGTGGTGGCACATTTATGAGTTACTCGTACATGCCGTCAAACGGCACAGTTACAACTGGGCCGCTCACAGGAACAACAACATACACACTCTATGCAGACGGTAGCAACTCATCAACAAACAGAACAACAACAGTATACGTAAACGGTGGTGCATATCCATATACCTATCAATGTTCTGACGGTATCGACAATGACGGCAATGGATTGACCGACTACCCCGCAGATCCTGGATGTACAAGTCCTTATGACAACGACGAATCAGGTGCGTACGGAACAAACTCAAATCGCGCACTCGTCGCAATCACGACACCTGCGAGTAACGTCGGAGCAACAAGTGCCCGACTCAATGGTGCAGTCGCAAACGCAACATCGTCATATGTATCATTTTTTGAATACGGCACTGACTATTTGATTCTTGATCGCGCGACGACACTCCAAACATACGGACCATTCGCAAATACTATTTCAGATACAATCGTCACTACACCAGGAACGCTCTACTACTATCGTATCGTCGCTCGCATCGGCAACTCTGTATATCGCGGAGAAGTCCATTCATTCAACTCACTCACGAGTGACACGACGACATACCCAACAGGAAGTTCTGCATCGAGCACTTCAATAAACCAATCTGGATCAAACTCTAGTTCACAATCATCTTCAAGTTCCTCATCAAGTACTCAAGTCGGTACAGCAAATGCAATCACGCTCACTATCACAAACAAAGGCGATGCAATCAACATCGGTGATGTGCTTGAAAATACAATCACCTACACAAACAACACGACCAAAACTTTGAAAAAAGCGACGATCACCGTTTCGCTCCCTCAAGGATTCATCATCAAACAAACGACTGAGGGCAATATCACAAACCCAACAACGCTCACTGATTCGATCGCAAGCATTGCTCCCGGACAAACTGGGTCAATCTTCCTCGAAGCAACAGTCGGTGCAAATACGCAAATAAACACAACACTCGTAACAAACGGAACGCTTGCATACACATTGCCAAATGGTACGTCTGACAGTGTCGTCGGATACGTCATCAACCATGCGAGTGTTCAAAACGTATTCGCAGGATTCGCACTCGGCTCAGGATTCTTCCCAACGACAATATTCGGATGGCTCATTACTGTCATCATCATCCTCACACTCATCCTCATCGCACGACGCATTGCAAAATCAAAACACACACATGGTCATGGTGGCCACGGCGGACATGGCGATGCTCATGGTGACGGACACGATGCTCCAAAGCACTAAGCGACACAAGTATTAAAAAGAAACGATAGACCCAAAGGTAATACCGTTTTTGTGCACGAAACCTGCAGGAACCTCGAGTACATATTGTACGAGGACCTTTGGTGAAACTGTTTTGGGATATGAGTTCGGCTGAAAATTTTCTACATAACCGACAACTTTCTTGTCGGTACTAATCCAAATGATATCAAGCGGATATCGCATGTCTTTCATCCAAAATGAAACTGGCATTGGGTTCGGAAATTCAAATATCATTCCTTCGTCTAGGCCAAGTGGCTTTGAAAATGAAAGCCCGAGCGTACGAAGTGCATCAGTATCGGCGACTGCAACATGCAGATCTGTTTTTCCGATGCGAAGCGCGTGCGTGTACGAAGGTGTATTGACTGTCGGAACAACACTAACCGTTGACGCAAGCGGATTTGGGCTCGCTGGATGCACAAAAAAATATACCCACGCAAAGAGGGCTATAAAAAAGACTGCGAGCACTATTTCAAACCATGTAGATAGTTTTTTCATAATGCGTAATAGAGAAAGTGTACTAGACTTTATTTTGTCCCGTTAAGGTTCCGATTGTATCTGTCTTTCCAGATTGTCCTATGGTTCTAGGTGTCCATCAAACCTTTTTGTGCTCAATTGAGGCACAAAAAATCGACTCCCTAAATTTCTAAACCCTAATAAATTAGGAAAAAGAAATGGATTTCAATTTGAAGTAATCCACGAGCAGCTTCCGCTACCCGTGCCTTGTTACGACTTACTCCCTGTCACCGATCTTACCGTAGTCCCACTACTGTGAGCTTTCGGGTACTACCGGCTCCCTTGAGTTGACGGGCGGTGAGTACAAGACTCGAGAACGTATTCACCGCAGTTTGCTGACCTGCGATTACTAGCAATTCCAACTTCAAGAGGTCGAGTTGCAGACCTCTATCCGAACTGGCGCCACTTTTTAGGATTGGCTCCACCTTACGGTATTGCAGCCTATTGTAGTGACGATTGTATTATGTGTGTAGCCCAGGGTATCAAAGGGACATGCTGACCTGGCGTCAT